>NZ_AP022613.1:4989711-5301568 GCF_010730195.1 Mycobacterium conspicuum | reverse complement strand
TGCCGGAGTTGCCTCCGTTGCCGCCGATACCGCCGGACCCACCGCTGCCGCCCGCCCGGCCGTTGCCGTTTGGCGCGGTGTTGCCGGTGGCGCCGTTGCCACCCCCACCGCCGGCGCCGCCGGCGCCGCCGTTGCCGGTGGTGGCGCCCTTGCCGGCGTTGCCGCCGTTGCCGCCATTACCGCCCGCGCCGCCTGCCGGGGCGGTGGGGTTGGCGCCGCCGTTGTCGAACCCGCCGTCGCCGCCGCTACCGCCCGCGCCGCCCAGGCCGCCGTTGCCGCCGACACTGCCGGAGCCGGTGGCACCGCCGCCATCGCCGCCGGCCCCGCCATTGCCGCCGGCGAAGCCCGCGGCGCCGGCGCCGCCGGTGACGGCGCTGCCGCCAGCCCCGCCGTTGCCGCCATTGCCGCCGACGCTGCTGGCGCCCGCGGTCGCGCCGGTGCCCGCGGTTCCGGCGTTGCCGCCGGCGCCGCCGTTGCCGCCGTTGCCGGGCACGGTGGTGCTGGTGCCGGCGGCGCCGTTGCCGCCGGAGCCGCCGGATCCGCCCGCGCCGGCGTCGCCGCCGGTGCCGGTGGCACCGCCGCCGCCGCCGTTTCCGCCTTTGCCGCCGGCGCCGCCGTTGTCCCCGTTGGGGGCGGTGGTGCCGCTATTGCCGTCGGATCCGTCGCCGCCGTTACCGCCGTGGCCACCGATGCCGCCGTTGCCCGCGGTGGCGCCGGAACCGGCGCGGCCGGCGTCGCCGCCGTTGCCGCCGTTGCCGCCGGCAGGAGCGGTGCCGCCGCCGGCCCCGGAGTCGGGACCCGCGTTGCCCCCGTCGCCGCCATTGCCGCCATTGCCGGCGTTGCCGCCGGTGCCGAAGTTGCCGTCGGCCACACCGTTACCGCCCGAGCCGCCCGCGCCGCCGTTGCCCCCGGCGAAGCCCCCGTTGCCCGCGGTGCCGGCCGCGCCGACGCCGCCGTCGCCGCCATTGCCGCCGTTGCCGCCGGTTCCGTTGTTGCCCTCGGTGGAGCCGCCGCCGGGTTTGCCGCCGGTACCGCCGTTGCCGCCTACGCCGCCGGCACCACCCGCGGCGCCGCCCGTGCCGCCGTCGCCGGCGTCGCCGCCGTTGCCTCCGTTGCCCGCGTCGCCGCCGACATTGCCCGGCCCGACGGGGAAGGCCCGGCCGCCGTCACCGCCGGAGCCGCCGGACCCGCCGGCTCCGCCGGCGCCGCTGGTGAAGGTGGAGCCCGCAGCGGCGTTGCCGCCGCCGCCGCCAATCCCGCCGTTGCCGCCCGCGCCGCCGGCGCCCGCGGTGCCGCGGTTGATGGCGGCGCCGCCGATTCCGCCGGTGCCGCCGACCCCACCGGCGCCGCCGTCCCCGGGTGCGGTGCCGCCGGTTCCCGCCTTTCCGGCGCCACCGGCGCCCCCGTTGCCGCCGTCGCCGCCGGCCCCGCTGACCCGGCCGACACCGCCG
Source organism: Mycobacterium conspicuum (assembly GCF_010730195.1). NCBI lineage: Bacteria > Bacillati > Actinomycetota > Actinomycetes > Mycobacteriales > Mycobacteriaceae > Mycobacterium > Mycobacterium conspicuum. The sequence continues at coordinate 5,300,117 of NZ_AP022613.1, read as the reverse complement.
TCGCCGCCCGCTCCGCCGGCGCCGCCCTTGTCGCCGGTGGGCGCGACGGTGCCGTCGTTGCCGTCGGCCCCGTTCCCGCCGTTGCCGCCGTTGCCGCCGTTGCCGTCGCTGCCGGTGTTGAAGCCGGTGCCGGCGATGCCGGCGGAGCCGCCGTTACCGCCATTGCCGCCCGCTGGAGCGGTGGTGCCGCCGGTCCCGGGATCGGGCCCGGCGTTGCCGCCGCTGCCACCGTCGCCGCCGCTGCCGGCGTTGCCGCCGGTACCGGTGCTGGGGGTGCCGGCGCCGCCGCCGTTGCCACCGACCCCACCGGCCCCGCCCGCCGTTAGCGGCGCCGACGGCGCCGTCCCCGCCATTACCGCCGGTGCCGCCGTTGCCGGCGTTGCCCGCCTGCGCGCCGATGGCCAGCCCGCCGTCGCCGCCGCGCCGCCGGCCCCGCCGGTGCCGCCGCCCGCGCCGGCGTCGCCGGCGCCGCCGCCGGTGCCGCCGTCGCCGCCGGCACCGGTGGTGCCGAGCTCCGTGCCGTTGCCGGCCGCGCCGCCGGTGCCGCCCGCGCCACCGTTGCCGCCGTTGGCGCCGGTGAGGCCGCTGGTGCCGGTGCCGCCGCCGGTGCCGCCGGCGCCGCCGCTGCCGGCATTGCCGCCGGCGCCGCCGTGACCGATGTCCTCGAAGGGGGTGCCGTCGTCGTGCCCCGCGGTCCCGCCGGCCCCGCCGTTGCCGCCGGCTCCGCCGTTGCCGCCCGTGCCTGGCGCGCCGCCATCGACGCCGGTCATGCCCGTGCCGCCGGCGCCGCCCGAGCCACCGCTGCCGCCCGCGCCGCCGGTGTCGGTGGTCAGCGCACCGGTGCTGGCCCCGCCGTTGCCTCCGTTGCCCCCGGCCCCGCCGGGGCCGCCGTTGGCGGCAGGCCCAGCATTCGGGATTCCGCCGCCTGTCCAGGTGCCGCCGGTGCCGCCGTTGCCGCCGGCGCCGCCGTTGCCCCCGGTTTCGGCGACGTCGCCAATGCCGCCGCTGCCGCCGTTGCCGCCGTCGCCGCCGTTGCTGCCGGTAACTCCCGCGTTTTGTTGCCCATTGCCGGCGTTGCCGCCGCTGCCGCCGTTGCCGCCGGCGCCGCCCACCGCGCTTTGCGCGCCGCCGCTTCCGGCGTGGCCGGCACCTCCGCCGTCACCGCCGTTGCCGCCGGCTCCGGCGAGGCCGCCGACACCGCTGGTGCTGGTGGAGTCGCCGCCACTGCCGCCGTCGCCGCCGTTGCCGCCGCCGCCGCTGGCCCCGTTGGTGCCGCCGGCTCCCGAGTTGCCGCCGTTGCCACCGGTGCCGCCGATCCCGCCCGCGCCGCCGTTGTCGCCGATCAACAGAGCGTTGCCGTCGGTGCCGTGGCCGCCGGCCCCGCCGGTGCCGCCGGCACCGCCGTTGCCGCCCGCCGCCGTTGCCGCCGCCCGTTGCCACCGCCTTGCCGCCGGTGCCGCCGTTGCCGCCACTGCCGTGGTTCCGCTCCCGTTGCCGCCGTTGCCGCCGTTGCCGCCGCCCGTCGCCCGCCAACCGTCCGCCGTTGCCGCCGCCGGCGCCGCCGTCCCGGCGCCGCCGCGGTGCCCGCCGCGCCGCCGATGCCCGCCGCCCCGCCGGCCGAGGCGTTACCGCCATGCCCGCCGGCGCCGCCGTTGCCGCCGTTGCTGCTGCCGACGTCAGCGCCGGCGCCGCGCCGCCGCCGCCGCTGCCGCCAAGCCCGCCGCTGCCCGCGGTGCCGCCGGTCCCGGAGTTGCCGCCCACACCGCCGGCGCCGCCGTTGCCGCCCGCGAAGCCGGCGGCCCCGTCGGCGCCGGCGGTGGCGCCTGTCGCGCCGTCGGCGCCGGCCCCGCCGCTGCCGCCGTCGCCGCCATTGCCGGCGGTGCCGAAGGCACCCGCATTGGCCCCGCTGCCGCCCGCCGCGCCGCCGGCCCCGGCGTTGCCGCCGGCGCCGCCGGCCGAGCCGTTGCCTCCGGCGCTGTTGACGCCGGTGGCACCGTCGCCGCCGTTGCCGCCCAGGCCGCCGTTGCCGCCGACACCGCCGCTGCCGCTGGTGGCCAGCGCACCGCTGGCGTGGCCACCCGCACCGCCGTCGCCGCCGGTCCCGCCGGCGCCGCCGGCCTGGCCGATCGCACCCGCGCCCCCGGCCCCGCCGTCCCCGCCCACACCGCCGTGCCCGGCCGCGGCGCCGAGCCCGAACGAGCGACCGCCCGCGCCGCCGGGGCCGCCGCCCCGCCGGCCGGCGGCCGCGCCGGCCGCGCCGCTCCGCCGGCCCCGCCCGAGCCGCCGACCCGCTGGCCGTTCCGCCGTCGCCGCCGGCGCCACCGGCCCGCCGTTGCCGCCCGGCGTCGTCGCCGCCCGCCGGCCCCGCCGTTGCCGCCGCGGCCGCGCAGACCCGCCGACCCGCCGGCCCCGCCGGCCTGCCCGGCCGCGCCCGACCCGCCGTTGCCGCCGTTGCCGCTGAGGATCCCGCCGTCCCCGCCGGCCCGCCCGGTGCCGGGCGCCCCGTCGGCGCCGTCGCCGATAAGCGGGCGGTTCAGCAACAGCTCGGTGGGCGTATTGACAACCCCCATCACGTCGTTTTCCAGGACCTGCAGCGGCGTGGCGTTTCCGTTTTCGGTGCGCGCGTAGGCGGCCTCACCCTCACGGAACGCGGCCACGAATCGATCGTGAAACGACGTGGACTGCGCGCTGAGCGCCTGAAAGTTCTGGCCGTAGGCGCCGAACAGTTTCGCGATCGCCGCCGACACCTCGTCTTGCGCGGCCGCCATGATCCCCGTCGTCGGGGTCGACGCCGCGGAGGTGGCGCCCCTGATGGCCGCCCCGATTCCGGACAGGTCCGACGCCGCAGCCGACAGGGCTTCAGGAGTCACCAATACATACGAAGACATCAAGGACCCCCAAAGTGGGCTGGAAAGGGCGCGCGGGAAATCGTCGAACGGTGCGCCGAACGCTACAGATTTGGAATCGGAAAATACTGCGATTGCCGAACTTGCTCACTTTGCTGTCATGCCGACGTCACGTCAGCCAATACGGCGCCAGCCCGACCAAGGATCCCAACTACTCGTCGTAAGTGACTTCCACCGAATCGGTTTCGGGATGCGACTGGCAGGCCAGGATCAGCCCGTCGTCGAGGTCCTGCTGCTCGAGCACGTCGTTGACTTCCATGCTCACTTTGCCGGCGCGCAGCGTGCAGGCACACGCACCGCAGTGGCCCTCGCGGCAGGAGAACGGCGCATCAAGACCCTTGGCCAGCAGCACGTCCAGCAGCTTGGCGTTGCGCGGCCACGACACAGTGTGGGTCTCGCCGTCCAACTCCACCACGGCGGTGGCGGGCGGCTCGTCACCGCTGTCCTCGATCTTCACCGCCGCGAACGGATCCGAGTCCAGCGACTTGAACACCTCGATATGCACTTGGGCCGCAGGCACTTTGAGCGTTTCCAGCGCAACGCGCGCCGCCTCCATGAAGGGCCCGGGGCCGCAGATGTAGGCGGGCCGGTCGGTGTAGGGCGCGGCCAGCGCAGCCAGGGCCGTCGCGCTGGGCAGTCCCTGCAGCGACTCCAGCCAGTGCAGCACCGTCAGCCGGTCGGGGTACTTGGCGGCCAGGTCGCGCAGCGCGTCGGCGAAAATCACCGAGCGGTCGTCGCGGTTGGCGTACACCAGGGCGACCTGCCCGCTGCCCTCGGACAGCGCCGATTTGCAGATCGACATGATCGGCGTGATCCCGCTGCCGGCGGCCAGCAACAGGAAGTTGTCGTCGAGCGTGCGGGGCACGAAGTTGCCCGACGGCGCCAGCACATGGATTCGCATGCCGGCATGGGCGTGGTCGCACAACCAGTTGGACCCGTAGCCGTCCGCGGTGCGTTTCACCGTGACGGTCAGCGCGTCGTCGGTGAACGGCGAGCTGCACAGCGAATAGCAGCGCGCCACCGAGCCGGTGCGCTCGCTGGGGATGCGCAGGGTCAAAAACTGGCCGGGGGCGTACCGCAACCGCTCGGCGGGGATGTCGGCACCGTCGGGTGCCGCGAACACCAGCGAGCGCGCATCGTCGGTCTCGGCGACGACGTCCGCGATCTGCAGCTCCAGGACATGGTCGCCGAGCGGCTCGTCCAGATCTGCCTCGGTCACGCCCATCCTTTCTGATCCGGCGGAACTAGAACATGTTACAGAAAACCCAATACGTATCGCTACCAGCCGCAGGAATACCCTGCTCGACACAAATCGGAACGTGTTCTAGTCTTCTGTGTTAAATAGGCATCGTTCTTTGGCCGAGGAGGCAACGGCACGTGACGTCCATTCAACAGCGCGACGCGCAATCGGTGTTAGCCGCCATCGACGATCTGCTGCCGCGGATCCGCGAGCGCGCTCAGGCGACGGAGGACCTGCGCCGCCTGCCCGACGAGACGGTCGCCGAACTCGACGAGGCCGGCTTCTTCACCCTGCTGCAACCCGAGCAGTGGGGCGGCCTGCAGTGCGATCCCACCCTGTTCTACGAGGCGGCGCGCCGGCTGGCCAGCGCGTGCGGTTCCACCGGTTGGGTCAGCTCGATCATCGGCGTGCACAACTGGCACCTGGCCCTGTTCGACCAGCGCGCGCAGGAGGAGGTGTGGGGCGAGGACACTCACACCCGGATCTCGTCGTCGTACGCCCCGATGGGTGCGGGCGTCGTGTGCGACGGCGGCTATTTGGTCAACGGTTCGTGGAACTGGTCGTCGGGGTGCGACCACGCGACGTGGGCCTTCCTCGGCGGTCCGGTGATCAAGGACGGACGGCCGGTGGACTTCGGCAGCTTTTTGATCCCGCGCAGCGAGTACCGCATCGATGACGTGTGGCATGTGGTCGGCCTGCGCGGCACCGGCAGCAACACCGTCGTCGTCAAGGACGTCTTCGTGCCCCGGCACCGGTTCCTGTCCTACAAGGCGATGAACGACGGCACCGCCGGCGGCTATCAGACCAACACCGCCCCCGTCTACAAGATGCCTTGGGGCACAATGCATCCCACCACGATCTCGGCGCCCATCGTCGGCATGGCCTACGGCGCATACGACGCGCATGTGGAGCATCAGGGCAAGCGGGTGCGCGCGGCGTTCGCCGGCGAAAAGGCCAAGGACGACCCGTTCGCCAAGGTCCGCATCGCCGAGGCCGCCAGCGACATCGACGCCGCCTGGCGTCAGCTGTCCGGCAACGTGGCCGACGAGTACGCGCTGTTGAGTGCCGGCAAGGAGATCCCGTTCGAGCTGCGCGCCCGTGCGCGGCGCGACCAGGTGCGTGCCACCGCACGCGCCATCGCCTCGATCGACCGGCTGTTCGAGGCGGCCGGTGCCACCGCGTTGATGAATGATCAACCGGTGCAACGCTTCTGGCGCGACGCGCACGCCGGGCGGGTGCACGCGGCCAACGACCCGGAGCGGGCCTACCAGATCTTCGGGAACAACGAGTTCGGGCTGCCGCCCGGCGACACGATGGTATGACCACGACGCAAGAGCTCACCTTCGAGTCCACCTCGCGCTTCGCCGAGGTCGACGTGGACGGCCCGCTGAAGCTGCACTACCACGAGGCCGGCGCCGGCGACACCGTGGTGCTGCTGCACGGCGGCGGCCCGGGCGCGTCGAGCTGGACCAACTTCGCGCGCAACATCGCGGTGCTGGCGCAGCACTTCCACGTGCTGGCCGTCGACCAGCCCGGCTACGGCCACTCCGACAAACGCGCCGAGCACGGCCAGTTCAACCGCTACGCCGCGCGGGCGCTCAAGGGCCTCTTCGACCAGCTGGGCCTGGGACGCGTTCCGCTGGTTGGCAATTCGCTGGGCGGTGGCACCGCGGTGCGGTTCGCGCTGGACTATCCCGACCGGGCCGGGCGGCTGGTGTTGATGGGTCCCGGCGGGCTGAGCGTCAACCTGTTCGCGCCCGACCCCACCGAGGGCGTCAAACGGCTGGGCAAGTTCTCTGCTCAGCCCACCCGGGAAAACCTGGAAGCGTTCCTGCGGGTCATGGTCTACGACCAAAAGCTGATCACCGAGGAACTCATCGACGAGCGCTTCGCGTTGGCCAGCACGCCGGAATCGCTGACCGCGACCCGCGCCATGGGAATGTCGTTCTCCGGGGCCGACTTTGAGCTCGGCATGATGTGGCGCGAGGTCTACAAGCTGCGCCAGCCGGTGCTGCTGATGTGGGGCCGCGAGGACCGGGTCAACCCGCTGGACGGCGCGCTGGTCGCGCTCAAGACCATCCCGCGCGCACAACTGCACGTCTTCGGGCAATGCGGGCACTGGGCGCAGGTAGAGAAGTTCGACGAGTTCAACAAGCTGACCATCGACTTCCTGGGAGGTGGGGCATGAGCATCCGGTCGCTGGGCTACCTGCGCATCGAGGCCACCGACATGGCGGCCTGGCGCGACTACGGCCTGAAAGTCCTCGGCATGGTCGAGGGTAAGGGCAGCACCGAGGGCGCGCTGTATCTGAGGATGGACGATTTCCCGGCGCGGCTGGTGATCGTGCCCGGTGGGCAGGACCGGCTCATCGAAGCCGGCTGGGAATGCGCGAATGCCGAAGGCCTGCAGGAGATTCGGAACCGACTCGACGTGGAGGGCACCCCCTACAAGGAAGCCACCGCCGCAGAGCTGGCGGATCGACGGGTCGACGAGATGATCCGGTTCTCCGACCCGTCGGGCAACTGCCTGGAAATCTTCCACGGCGCCGCGCTGGAGCACCGCCGGGTGGTCAGCCCGTACGGGCACAAGTTCGTCACCAACGAACAGGGCCTGGGGCATGTGGTGTTGACGACCCGCGACGACGAAGAGACGCTGCACTTCTATCGGGATGTGTTGGGCTTCAAGCTGCGTGACTCGATGCGGCTGCCGCCGCAGGTGGTCGGTCGGCCCGCCGACGGGCCGCCGGCCTGGCTGCGTTTCCTGGGCTGCAACCCGCGCCACCACAGCCTGGCCTTCATGCCCGGTCAGACCCCCAGCGGCATCGTGCATCTGATGGTCGAAGTGGAGGAAGCCGACGACGTCGGGCTGTGCCTGGACCGGGCGCTGCGCCGCAAGGTGCCGATGTCGGCGACGCTGGGCCGCCACGTCAACGACCTGATGCTGTCGTTCTACATGAAGACGCCCGGCGGATTCGATGTCGAATTCGGTTGCGAGGGAAGAAAAGTCGACGACAACGACTGGATCGCCCGGGAGAGCACGGCGATCAGTCTGTGGGGCCACGACTTCAGCGTCGGCTTCAAGAGCTGAACATGCCCGCCGCGCCGATCGACCCGCGCACGTTCCGCAACGTGCTGGGTCAGTTCTGCACCGGGATCACCATCATCACCACCGTGCACGACGACGTGCCCATCGGTTTCGCGTGCCAATCCTTCGCGGCGCTGTCGCTGGACCCGCCCCTGGTGCTGTTCTGCCCCACCAAGGTGTCGCGGTCGTGGAAGGCCATCGAGGCCAGCGGGCGGTTCTGCGTCAACATGCTGACCGAAGCGCAGAAGCACGTCTCGGCGCGGTTCGGCTCGAAGCAGCCGGACAAGTTTGCTGGAATCGACTGGCATCCTTCGGAACTCGGTTCGCCGATCATCGACGGATCCCTGGCCTACATCGACTGCACGGTGGCCTCGGTGCACGACGGCGGCGACCACTTCGTGGTGTTCGGCGCGGTGCAGTCGTTATCGGAGGCCCCCAAGATCAAGCCGCGGCCGTTGCTGTTCTACCGCGGCGACTACACCGGCATCGAGCCGGACAAAACCACGCCGGCCCAGTGGCGCGACGACCTGGAAGCGTTCCTCACTACCACGACCCAGGACACCTGGCTCTAACTCGATCGTCGGCTTTCGGCCGGCAATGTTTGGCCGCGGCCTAACGCGGAAATCCGCTGTGTCACGCGCGCCCCGGCCGACGTCGGCCACACGCCGAAGATTTTCCTGATCGCCGGGATGGCCCGTTGAGGGGGCGGGCCATCCCGGCCCTCATCAGGTGGTTGTCCCACCCTAGTTTCTGACGCGACGGTGCGGTCGCCCGAGTTGGTCGAGCCGCACGGCGACGACCGCGACGGCAATCCACATACTGGCGCTCATACTCCGTCCCCGTGACATGGCGCTATCCCGTGCCCACCCTAATCCCCGTATTTGACACAAATCAAACAAACCGGCGTTGAGCTGGCCCAGGGGCTAGCGCGCGTAGGTCGTTTCGGTGTTGGCGTCCTGGAACATCTCGGACACGATCAGCCAGGATCCGTCATGCTGCCGCTGCAGCGCGCGCAACGACAAGTTGTCGCGGTCGAGCGTGCCCCCACCGACCAGTCCCTGGCCCTTCACCTGCAGGTGCGCCGACACCAGGACGACTTCCGGGGGTCAGCACCTTGAAACTCGTCTCCGGGGGGCCGGCCAGCTCGCCCCGGTTGAAATTGTCGTCAACGAACAGGCCCCGCAGGTACTCCACGATGTCACGGCGCCCGCGCTTGACCGTGCCGAAGGCGTTCACCCAGTCCGCGTCGTCGGAGTACACCGTGAGCAGCGCGTCCGCGTCGCGATCGTCGAACGCCTTCAGCAGCGTCAACAGCGTCTTGCCGATCGCCTCCTGGTCCGCGGCCGGCAGCTCGGCGAAACTGCTCATGCGTGCAAAATACCCGTTGACCCTGCACCAGAATGATCTGATGGCATTGGATCTGGCCGCGTACTTCGGCCGCATCAATTACCGCGGCGCCGCCGAGCCGAATCTCGAGGTCCTGCAGGACCTGGTGACGGCGCACACGCACAGCATTCCGTTCGAGAACCTGGATCCCCTGTTGGGCGTGCCGGTCGACGACCTGAGCCCGGCGGCGTTGTTCGACAAGCTGGTGCGCCGGGGCCGGGGCGGCTACTGCTACGAGCAGAACGGGTTGATGGGCTACGTGCTGGCGGAAATCGGTTTCCGGGTGCGGCGATTGGCCGGGCGGGTGGTGTGGATGGCGCCGCCGGACTCCGCGGTGCCGGCGCAGACGCATACCGTGCTGGCGGTGACCTTCCCCGGTTCGCAGGGCTCCTATCTCGTCGACGTCGGTTTCGGCGGTCAGACACCGACCTCACCGCTGCGCATCGAAACCGGCAACGCCCAGCAGACGACGCGGGAGCCATACCGCCTGCAGGACCGCGGCGACGGCCTGGTCTTGCAGGTCCAAATCCGCGACGAGTGGCAGTCACTCTACGAGTTCGGCATGCGGACCCAGCCGGACATCGACCTGCGGGTGGGCAGCTGGTACGTCTCGACCAACCCGTCGTCGCATTTCGTGACCAACCTGATGGTGGCGATCGTGACCGACGACGCCCGCTGCAACCTGGCCGACCGGAATTTGACCATCCACCGCGCCGACGCGACGGAGAAGTTCGTCCTCGCCGATGCGGCCGCCGTGGTCGACATGCTGGGGGACCGGTTCGGCATCAACGTGGCAGATGTCGGCGAGCGCGGCGCGCTCGAGGCGCGCATCGATCGGCTACCGGCCGGGCAGCCAGGGCCCGATGCGCCGTAGCGCTTCTTCGATGTCGCTTGTTGGCCCGGCGAACGATAGCCGAACGAACGAGCCGCCGCGCTCGGTATCGAAGTCGATGCCCGGCGCAATGGCAACACCGGTGTCGCTCAACAGCTTCGAGCAGAAGGCCATCGAGTCATCGGTGAAATCCGAGACGTCGGCGTAGACGTAGAACGCACCGTCGGTCGGGGCCAGCCGGTCGACGCCGATACCGCGCAAACCGTCCAACAGCAGCGAGCGGTTGCCCGCGTAATGGCGCAGATTGCCGTCGGCTTCGGCGACGGACTCGGGGGTGAACGCGGCGACCGCGGCAACCTGCGACAGCACCGGGGGGCAGATGGTGAAGTTGCCGGTCAGGCAGTCCACCGCGCGGCGCAATTCGGTCGGTACCAGCAGCCAACCCAGCCGCCAGCCGGTCATCGCGTAGTACTTGGAAAAGCTGTTGACCACCACCGCATTTCGTGAGGTCTGCCAGGCGCAGCTGGTCTGCGGCGCGCCGTCGTACACCAGGCCGTGGTAGACCTCGTCGCTGATCAGCCGCACCCCGGCGTCGTCGCACCAGGTCGCGATCGCCGCCAGCTCCGCGGGCGGTATCACCGTCCCGGTCGGGTTGGCCGGGCTGGCGACGACCACGCCTCGCACCGGCGGATCGAGTTCGGCAAGCATCTGCGCGGTGGGCTGAAACCGGGTCTGCGGCCCGCACTGCAGGTCGACGACCTCACATCCCAACGCCGACAAAATGTTTCGATAGCACGGGTACCCGGGACTGGCCATCGCCACCCGATCGCCCACGTCGAAGCACGACAAGAACGCGAGCAGGAATCCGCCCGACGACCCGGTGGTGACCACCACCGCGTCGGCATCGACGTCAATGCCGTGGGTGCGCCGGTAATCCGCCGCTATCGCCGAGCGCAGCTCCGGGATGCCCAGTGCCACGGTGTAACCCAGCTGATTGACGTGCAGGGCCGCGGCCGCGGCGGCCCGCACCGGCTCGGGTGCGCCCACACTCGGCTGGCCGGCCGACAGGTTGACCAGATCGCCGTGGCTGCGTTGCCGTTCGGCGGCGGCCAGCCAGACATCCATCACATAGAACGGCGGGATGCCGGCGCGCAGGGCGACACGATCCGTCACGGCGTGGCAAACACCTCTGCCTCCAGCCGCTGCAGCAGCTGTCGTGGCGCATCGAGCAGTTGAGCGCTGCCGTGTGCGCGCTTGAAATACAGGTGCATGTCGTGTTCCCAGGTGATCGCGATGCCGCCGTGCAGCTGGATGCCCTCGGCCGCCACCATACTGAGTGTCTCGGTGGCGGCCAGCCGCGCGGTGGCGGCGTTGGCCGGGGTGGGTGCGACGCACGCCTCGGCGACGACGGCGCGTGCGGCCGAAACGGCGACGTAAAGGTCGGCCATCCGGTGCTTGAGGGCCTGAAAGCTGCCGATCGGCCGGCCGAACTGCACCCGGCTCTTGGCGTATTCGACGGTCAGCTCCAGACAGCGTTCGGCGGCGCCGATCTGCTCGGCCGCCAGCAGCACGGCGGCGGCGTCGGCGATGCCGGGGTCGTCGCCCACATCGACGGTCGCCTCGGCCTGCACCCGGGCCAGCCGACGGGTGGGGTCCATGGTGGCGACGGGCTGCGCGCTGAATCGGGTCCACCGGCTCAGCTTCCCTCCCGCCGCGGCCACGACGACGTCGGCGATGTCCCCGTTCACCACGTAGTCGGCGTCGAGCACCAGCGCGCCGATCGAGGCGCCCTCGGCCAGGGCTGCCAGCGTCTCGGCGTCCGGCTCGGGCGCGGCCAGCAGCGCGAGCTCCGCCAGCGTGGTACCCAGCAGCGGGGAGGGCACCAGCGCGCGACCCAGCTCCTGCAGAACCGTTGCGGCATCGGCCAATTCGCCGCCGGCGCCGCCCAGCTCCTCGGGTATCACCAGTGCCGCGGCCCCGACCTGCTCGCACAGCAGCCGCCACAGCGACTCGTCGTAGCCCTGGTCGGACTCCATCGCCGCCCGCACGGCCGCCGGGCCCGCGTGCTTGGCCACCAGCGCCGCCACGGTTTCGCGCAACAGCTCGCGTTCTTCAGTCACAGCGCCTCCAATACCCTGCGCCGATGCGCCTCCGGAGTACCCCACGCCGAGCGCAATGCCTGCACGCGCAGCAGCAACAGGGACAGGTCGTGCTCTTGGGTGAATCCGATCGCCCCGTGCGTCTGCAACGCCGAGCGCGCCGCCAGCAGGCCCGCCTCCGACGCCGCCGCCTTAGCCGCGCTCACGTCCCGTGGCTGCAGCGACAGCGCCGCGCCGTAGACCAGCGGGCGCGCCAATTCGATCGCGATGTGTACGTCGGCGAGCTTGTGCTTGATCGCCTGATACGAGCCGATGATCCGGCCGAACTGCGTGCGCTGCTTGGCGTAGTCGACGGCGGCGTCGCGCAGCGCCTCGGCGGCGCCGACCAATTGCGCCGCGGTGGCCAACGCCCCGAACTCGTAGGCGCGCCGGACGTCTGCCTGCCACGCCGCACCGGCCGCCGTCACCTCGAACAGCCGGCGGCTGGGATCGACGGACTCGTGCTCCGCCCCCGGCTCCGCCTCGCTGACGCCGTGATCGCCGGCGAGCAGCACCAGCCCGGCCGTGTCGGCGTCGACGGCGCGCGGCACCTGCGGCGGCAGTGCGACGGTGGCGATCAGCTCTCCGGAAGCCAGCCCGGCGCTGCGTTGATCGTCAGCCAGCAAAACCGGTGCGACGGCGATGGATTCGGCCACCGGACCGGGTACGCACCAACGCCCCAGCCGCTCCAGCGCGACCACCAGATCCACCGGGTCGGCCTCCAGCCCGTCGAACTTCTCCGGCACGGCCAGCGCGGTGACGCCGAGGTTGGCCAGCTGCTCCCACACCTTGCGCCCCGCCGCGACGTCACCGGCCGACCACGCGCGCACCGCGGCGGGCAGGTCCGCCGCGCCCAGCGCCGCGTCGATGCTGGCCGCGAAGTCGCGTTGCTGTTCGTCGAGCGCGAATTTCACTTCGTGGCCCCCTTCGGCTCCCGAGGCAGGCCCAGCAGGCGTTCCGAAATGATGTTGCGCTGAATCTCATTGGTGCCGGCGTAGATCGGCCCGCCCAGGGCGAACAGCAGGCCGTCGGTCCACGGGCCGGTCAGCTCCCCGTCGGCGCCCAGCAGGTCCAGCGCGGTCTGATGGATGGCCATGTCCAGGTCGGACCAAAACACCTTGGTCACCGACGATTCGGCACCCAGCTCCCCGCCGGCGGCCAGCCTGGTCACCGTGCCGAAGGTCTGCAGCCGGTAGGCCTGCGCATTGATCCATGCCTCGGCGACCCGGTCGGCGAACGCATCGGGTGAGCCGCGGTCCTTCCACAGCGCCACCAGGCGTTCGGCGGCCGCGAGGAAGCGGGCCGGGCTGCGCAGTGACATGCCGCGTTCGTTGCTCGACGTGCTCATCGCCGCCCGCCAGCCGTCGTTCGGGGTGCCGATCACGTCCTCGTCGGGCACGAAGACGTCGTCGAGGAAGATCTCACCGAAGCCGGTGTCACCGCCGAGTTGAACGATCGGCCGCACCGTCGCGCCCTTGGCCTTCAGGTCGAACATGAAGTACGTCAGGCCGTTGTGCCGTTCGGCCGCCGGGTCGGACCGGAACAGCCCGAATCCCATCTCGGCGAACGGGGCCCGTGAACTCCAGATCTTCTGACCGTTAAGCAGCCACCCGCCGTCGGTTTTCGAAGCGGTGGACCGCAGCGACGCGAGGTCGCTGCCCGATTCCGGCTCCGACCAGGCCTGAGCCCAAATCTGTTCGCCGCTAGCCATTTTCGGCAGGATGCGGTCCAGCTGATCCTCGGTGCCGTGGGCGAACAGCGTCGGGGCCAGCATCGAGGTGCCATTGGCGCTGGCCCGGCCCGGTGCACCGGCGCGGAAGTACTCCTCCTCGAACACCACCCAGTGCAGCAGCGGCGCGTCGCGGCCGCCGTACTTCTTCGGCCAGGTGATCACCGACAGCCCGGCGTCGAACAGCACCCGATCCCAATGACGGTGCTGCGCAAAGCCTTCGGCGTTGTCGTAAGACTTCGTCGGTATCGAATCGGCATTGGCCGACAGAAACTCCCGCACCTCGGCCTGGAACGCCAACGTCGCCTCGTCCAGCGCTAGATCCATGTGCAATCCATTTAGCCAAGCTCCCGCAGTTGTGGTTTGACGACCTTGCCGCCGGCATTGCGCGGCAACTCCTCGACGAATCGCACCGAGCGCGGTGCCTTGAAGTTCGCCAAATGCTCACGGGTGTAAGCGATCACCGACGCCTCATCGAGTTGCGAGCCGGGCCGCGTCACGATGAACGCCCGCCCGACCTCGCCCAGGCGCTGGTCGGGAACCCCGATCACCGCCGCGTCGGCGACGCCGTCCATCCGGGCCAGCACCTGCTCGACCTCGGCCGGGTAGACGTTGAACCCGCCGCAGATGTACATGTCCTTGAGGCGATCGGTGATGCGCAGGTTCCCGCGCTCGTCGACCTCGCCGACGTCTCCGGTGTGCAGCCAGCCGTCCGCGTCGATGGCCGCGGCGGTCGCCTCTGGATCGTCGAGATAGCCCAACATCACGTTGGGCCCGCGCAGCAACACCTCGCCGCCGTCACCGATGCGTAGTTCGAAGTCGGCGAACGGGCGCCCGCACGTGGTCGCGACGGTCACCGCGTCGTCCTCGGGGCGGCACATCGTGCCCATGCCGTTGGCCTCGGTCAGCCCGTAGGCGGTCAGCACGATATCGATGTCGAGTTCGGACTGCATGCGCTCCACCAGCACCACCGGCACCGTGGCCGCCCCGGTCACCGCGAAGCGCAGCGAGGTCAGGTCGTAGTCGCCGCGCGCCGGGTGGTCGAGCAGCGTCTGGTAGATGGTGGGCGGCCCGGGCAGCACGGTGATGCGGTGTCGCTCGATCGCCTGCAGCGTGGCCAGCGGATCGAACGTCAGGTGCGGGATCAGCGTCGCGCCGGTCTGCAGGCAGGCCAGGATGCCGGCCTTGTAGCCGAAGTTGTGGAAGAACGGGTTGATGCACAGGTAGCGGTCGTCGCTGGTGATCTTGCCGTTGGCGGCCCAGGACGCCGAGCCGCCGAGGGATTGCCGGTGCGCGCACAGCACGCCTTTGCTGCGCCCGGTGGTGCCGGAGGTGAACAGGATGTCGCTGACGTCGTCGGGGGTGACGGCGCCGGCGCGGGTCAGCACCGCGGCCGTGTCGGCGCCGCGCGCGACGAACTCGTCCCACGTCCCGTCGTCCGCCTCGATCGGAATACGGATGATGTGCCGCAGCGCCGGCAGCGCCTCGCGGTCCAAGTCGGCGACCCGGTCGTTGCCGAGGAACCGACCCATGCCGAACAGCACCGGCGCGCGGGTGCGGGCCAGGATGTCGCCGGCCTCGGACGCGGTGTAGCGGGTGTTCAGCGGCACCATGGCGGCGCCCGCGTGGTGGATCGCCAGGCACGCCACCACCCAGTGCCAGGTGTTCGGCGACCAGATGGCCACCCGGTCGCCGGGCCGCACGCCGAGCGCGATCAGCGCGGCCGCCGCCCGGTGTACCTCGTCGCGCAAACCGGCCGCGGTGAAGGATCGGTCGTCGGTGATTAGCGCGTCGTGGTCGGGAAGCTGGCTCGCGAAACGATCCAGCGCCGCCGGAATGGTGCCCACCACCGCTCGCGAGCGTGCGTGTTTGTGCAGTGACACGCCGCGATTGCTGGCATTCTGCGCACCCTCGTCGGCGATGACCCGGCTCCTCCTCACGCGGCTTCGCCGCCACTCCTAACAAAGCAAGTGCTTGGTAGGTTAGCCTACAGGGCATGCAGGACGTCGAGGACTTCCGGGCCGAGGTCCGCCAGTGGCTCGCCGACAATCTGGTCGGCGAATTCGCGGCACTCAAGGGTCTGGGTGGGCCCGGCCGCGAGCACGAGGCCTTCGAGGAGCGCCGCGCCTGGAATCAGCACCTCGCCCGGGCCGGACTGACCTGCCTGGGGTGGCCGGTCGAGCACGGCGGACGCGGGCTCTCCACCGCGCACCGGGTGGCGTTCTACGAGGAGTACGCGCGGGCCGACGCCCCGGACAAGGTGAACCACTTCGGCGAGGAGCTGCTGGGCCCCACGCTGATCGCGTTCGGCACCCCTGAGCAGCAGCAGCGCTTCCTACCGAAGATCCTCGATGTCACCGAGCTGTGGTGCCAGGGCTATTCGGAGCCCGGCGCCGGCAGCGACCTGGCCAACGTCGCGACCACCGCCGAACTCGACGGCGACCAGTGGGTGATCAACGGCCAGAAGGTGTGGACGTCGTTGGCGCACCTGTCGCAGTGGTGCTTCGTGGTGGCGCGCACCGAGAAGGGCTCCAAGCGCCACGCCGGGTTGTCGTATCTGCTTGTGCCGCTGGACCAGCCGGGCGTGCAGGTGCGGCCGATCGTCCAGATCACCGGCACCGCGGAGTTCAACGAGGTGTTCTTCGACGACGCCCGCACCGACGCCAACCTGGTGGTCGGCGAGCCCGGCGACGGCTGGCGGGTCGCGATGGGGACGCTGACCTTCGAGCGCGGCGTCTCGACGCTGGGACAGCAGATCCGCTATGCCCGTGAGCTTTCCAACCTGGCCGAGCTGGCGCAGCGCACCGGCGCGGCCGAAGACCCGCTGATCCGCCAGCGCCTGACCCAGGCCTGGACCGGGCTGCGGGCGATGCGGTCCTACGCGCTGGCCACCATGGACGTCGAGCAGCCGGGGCAGGACAACGTGTCAAAACTGTTGTGGGCCAACTGGCATCGCAGCCTGGGTGAGCTGGCGATGGACGTGATCGGCAAGCCAGGGATCACCATGGCCGACGGCGAATTCGACGAATGGCAACGGCTGTACCTGTTCACCCGCGCCGACACCATCTACGGCGGCTCCAACGAGATCCAGCGCAACATCATCGCCGAGCGGGTGCTCGGTCTGCCCAGGGAGGTGAAGGGGTGACGCTCTCCGTAGCGCCCAAAGAGATTGCCGGACACGGACTTCTGGCCGGCAAGGTGGTGGTGGTGACCGCGGCCGCGGGCACTGGAATCGGTTCGGCGACCGCGCGCCGCGCCCTGGCCGAGGGCGCCGACGTGCTGATCTCCGACCATCACGAGCGCCGGCTGGGCGAGGCCGCCGCCGAACTGTCCGCGCTGGGGCAGGGCCGGGTGGAAAGCGTGGTGTGCGACGTGACGTCCACCGCGCAGGTCGACGCGCTGATCCAGTCGGCCACCGCCCGGATGGGACGCATCGACGTGCTGGTCAACAACGCCGGCCTGGGCGGGCAGACGCCGGTGGCCGACATGACCGACGAGGAGTGGGACCGCGTCCTGGATGTCACCCTGACATCGGTGTTCCGGGCCACCCGCGCGGCGCTGCGGTATTTCCGCGACGCGCAACACGGCGGGGTGATCGTCAACAACGCCAGCGTGCTGGGCTGGCGGGCCCAGCACTCACAGTCACACTACGCCGCGGCCAAAGCCGGCGTGATGGCGTTAACCCGTTGCAGCGCAATAGAAGCCGCCGAGTTCGGGGTCCGGATCAACGCGGTGTCGCCCAGCATCGCGCGGCACAAATTTCTGGAGAAGACGTCGTCGGCCGAGCTGCTGGACCGCCTGTCCGCCGACGAGGCGTTCGGGCGCGCCGCCGAACCCTGGGAAGTGGCGGCCACCATCGCGTTTCTGGCCAGTGACTACTCCAGCTACCTCACCGGAGAGGTGATTTCGGTCTCCAGCCAGCACCCGTGAGGGTCAGGGCAGCCGCCGAATGATGTTGAACAACCCGGACGAGCCGGTGATCTTGTTGAACATTCCCGACGCGTACCCACTCACGGCGGTGCCCAAGAAGCCGTTCGGATCCGGCACAATGTGGTTTCCGATGCCGGAGACCTGGTAGTCGAAGACCATGCCCCCGCTGACGGTGTTGAAGAAACCCGAAACAGCGCCGTTGAATTGTGAGCCGGTGCTGGCCCTGTTGTAGAAGCCGGACATGTCGTCGCCGACGTTGCCGAAACCCGAGTTGGCATGGCCCGAATCGGTTTTGATGCCGATGCCCGTGTTCACGTCCCCCGCATTCCAGAAGCCGGTATTCACAAAGCCCGAATTCCCGCCGCCGGTGTTGACGCCTCCCGAGTTATGGCTGCCGGTGTTCTCCTGACCGGCATTACCGAAGCCGGTGTTCTGGGCGCCCGAGTTCCCGAAGCCGGTATTGAACTCCCACGAGTTCCCGAGGCCGGTATTCCCCAAGCCCGAATTCCCGATGCCGATGTTATTGCTGCCGGAGTTCCCGAACCCAAGGCTATTGATGTGGCCCTGGGTGAGGGTGCTGGCGCCCGTGTTGAACATGCCGACGTTGCCGTGACCGGAGTTGAAGAATCCGATGTTGCCGGTGCCGGAGTTGCCGATGCCGATGTTGCCGCTGCCCGAGTTGAGCCCGCCGAAGCTGAATTGATGCGTCGCCTTGTTGTAGTACGTGTTGCCGATACCTATTTCGTCGCTGCCGGTGAGTCCGAACCCGACGTCGTTGTGGCCGGTGTTTCCGCCGCCGACGTTGTGGTTGCCGGTGTTTCCGCCGCCGCGGTTGTGGTCGCCGTAATTTCCAAAGCCGACGTTGTTGTTGCCGGCATTTCCCATGCCCACGTTGTGCCCGGGGTTGGAACTGGTGAGGGTGTTGCCGGTGTTTCCGAAGCCGACGTTGCCGTTGCCGGAGTTTCCGCCGCCGATGTTGCCGTTCCCGGTATTGCCGTTGCCGATGTTGTGGTCGCCGCTGTTCCCGCCGCCCGCATTGAGGTCGCCGGCGTTGCCGTTGCCGACGTTGCCGGTGCCGGTGTTGCCGTTGCCGAGGTTGGCGTTGCCCCGGTTGCCCAGCCCCAGATTGGGCAGGGTCTGCAACAGGTCCTGCAGACCCTGGGCCGGGGCGAGCTGCGCGGCCGCCGCCGAGGCCCCGGAGTAATAGCCCGACATCGCCGCGACGTCCCGGGCCCACATCTGCTCGTAGTCCCCCTCGAGGGCAGCGATCGCCGGCGCGTTGAGGCCGAACCAATTCGACCGCACCGCCTGCACCAACGAACTGCGGTTGAGCTCTATCAGGATCGGGTGCACGATCGCCGCCCGCGCCGTCTCGAAGACACTGACCACGGCGCGTGCCTGTCCGGCGGCGCCCGCGGCTTGCTCGGCGGCGGCGGTCAACCAGCCCGCGTAGGGAGCGGCGGCGGCCGTCATCGCCTCGGCGGCCGGACCCTGCCACGCTTGGCTCACCAGCCCGGCGGTTACCGAGCCAAACGACGACGCCGCGTCGGCCAGCTCGGAAGCCAACCCCTCCCAAGCCTCCGCCGCCTCCAGCAACGGACCCGATCCGGCCCCGGAAAACATGAGCAACGAATTGATCTCCGGCGGCAAGGCCATAAAGCTCATCAGCAGACGTCCTTTCGCAACCCGAAAGTAGAATCAGCAAAGGATATTAGGCGGCGACCGGCGCACCGCTGCGGCGATTCGGCGAGTTGCCCAACTGTCGTGGCGGAGACTGGGCCGGCCTGGTCGTGTCGTGCCCCGAGCACCCCGCTAGCCGAGCAAGCGCTTGGTTGATAGTCTGGTCGGGTGGACCGAGTGACCGGTCAGGCAAACAGCCGGCGAGACGAGCTTCTCGAGCTCGCCGCTGTCATGTTCGCCGAACGCGGGCTGCGCGCCACCACGGTGCGCGATATCGCCGACGGTGCCGGCATCCTGTCCGGCAGCCTGTATCACCACTTCTCCTCCAAGGAGGAGATGGTCGACGAGTTGTTGCGCAGCTTCCTGGATTGGCTGTTCGCGCGCTACCGCGAAATCCTGGACAGCGAAACCAATCCGCTGGCGCGGCTCAAGGGGCTGTTCATGGCGTCGTTCGAGGCGATCGAGCATCGGCACGCGCAGGTGGTCATCTATCAGGACGAGGCCCAACGGCTGTTGTCGCAGCCGCGGTTCTCCTACATCGAGGACATGAACCGCCAACAACGCAAGATGTGGATCGAGGTGCTCCACCAGGGCATCGACGAGGGTTACTTCCGGGCCGATCTCGACGTCGACCTGGTCTATCGCTTCATCCGGGACACCACCTGGGTGTCGGTGCGCTGGTATCAGCCCGGCGGGCCGCTCACCGCGGAGCAGGTGGGTCAGCAATATCTCGCCATCGTGCTTGGCGGCATTACTAAAGAAGGAGTCAAAGATGGCTGAGGCGTACGTGATTGACGCCGTCCGTACCGCGGTTGGCAAGCGCGGTGGCGCGCTGGCCGGGGTACACCCCGTCGACCTGGGTGCGCTTGGGTGGCGCGGTTTGCTCGACCGGGTGGACGTCGACCCGGCCGCCGTCGACGACGTGATCGCCGGTTGCGTCGACGCCATCGGCGGGCAGGCGGGCAACATCGCCCGGCTGTCGTGGCTGGCCGCCGGCTATCCCGAAGAGGTTCCCGGTGTCACCGTGGACCGGCAGTGTGGCTCCAGCCAACAGGCGATTTCCTTTGGCGCGCAGGCGATCATGGCCGGCACGGCCGACCTGATCGTGGCCGGCGGAATGCAGAACATGAGCTGGATCCCGATCTCGTCGGCGATGACGGTGGGCGAGCAGTTCGGCTTCACCTCGCCGACCAACGAGTCCAAGCAGTGGCTGCACCGCTACGGGGATCAGGAAATCTCGCAGTTCCGTGGCTCGGAGCTGATCGCCGATAAGTGGAACCTGTCGCGCGAAGAGATGGAGCGCTTCGCGCTGACCAGCCACGAGCGCGCGTTCGCCGCGATCCGGGCCGGGCACTTCGACAACGAAATCCTCACCGTGGAAACCGAATCCGGGCCGTTCCGGGTCGACGAGGGCCCACGCGAGTCGTCGCTTGAGAAGATGGCCGGCCTCAAGACGCTCGTCGAGGGCGGCAAGCTGACGGCGGCGATGGCCAGCCAGATCTCCGATGGCGCCAGCGCGGTGCTGCTCGCGTCCGAGCAGGCCGTCAAGGACCACAAGCTGACCCCGCGCGCCCGCATCCACCACATCAGCGCGCGCGCCGCCGACCCGGTGTTCATGCTCACCGGACCGATCCCGGCCACCCGCTACGCGCTGGAAAAGACCGGGCTGTCCATCGACGACATCGACACCGTCGAGATCAACGAGGCCTTCGCGCCGGTAGTTTTGGCCTGGCTCAAGGAGATCAAGGCCGACCCGGAAAAGGTCAACCCCAACGGCGGCGCCATCGCGCTAGGTCACCCGTTGGGCGCCACCGGCGCCAAGCTGTTCACCACCATGCTCAACGAGCTGGAGCGCATCGGCGGCCGCTACGGCCTGCAGACGATGTGCGAGGGCGGCGGCACCGCCAACGTCACCATCATCGAGCGCCTGTAGTCCCTTTTGCCGCGAGCGTGCGTGCCTGTACGCCGACACGCCGCTGGCGACGTGCATTTGCGCACGCTCGCGAGCTACTCCACGAACGCGTTTGCCGCCCGAAGGCGTTCGATCGCGTCGCGCACGATCGATTCGATCAGCTCGGCGCACGACGGCAGATCCTCCAGAATGCCCGCCACCTGGCCGGACGCCAACACCCCGGCCTCCGTATTGCCTTCGACCAGACCGGCTTTCAGCAGCATCGGAGTGTTGGCCGCCATCAGGACTTGCGACCAGGTCAGTTCCTTGCCGTGGCGCATCGCCAGGCCGTCGGTGATCATCGACCGCCAGGTCATCTGAGACATCTGCTTGAATTTCGCCGCATTGCGCACCGCGGCGGTGAAGCCCCGTACCGGAGAACCGCTTTCCAGCTTCTCCACCAGCTCCGTGCGCAGCACCCGGTGCGGCATGCCGTCGACCCGGGTGGTCACCACCGTGCCGTCCAGCGCCGCCTGAAGGTAGCGCTTCTTGACCTCGTCGGGCACGGTGGAATCCGAGGTGAGCAGAAATCGTGTGCCCATGGCCACGCCGGCCGCGCCGTACGACAACGCCGCGGCCAACCCGCGCCCGTCGAAGAACCCGCCCGCCGCGATCACCGGGATGCCGCTGTCCTTGACCGCGTCCAGGACCGACGGCAGCAGCAGCGTGGTCGCGACGGGTCCGGTGTGTCCGCCGCCCTCGCCGCCCTGCACGATCATCGCGTCCGCGCCCCAGGCCGCGACGTTGCGTGCGTGCTTGGCCGCGCCGATCGACGGGATAACCACCGCCCCAGCCTCTTTCAGCCGGGCGATGAGCTCCTGCTTGGGCGCGAGCGCAAACGACGCCACCTTCACGCCCTCGCGGATCATCAGCTCAACGCGGTCGCCCGCGTCGGCGGCGTCGGCGCGGATGTTCACCCCGAACGGCTTGTCGGTGGCGGCCTTCACCTTGCCGATGGCCGTCGCCAACTCGTCCAGGGTCATGGTGGCTGACGCCAGGATGCCCAGCCCGCCCGCGTTGGCGGTGGCCGACACCAGCCGGGCGCCGGCGACCCACCCCATCCCGGTCTGCACCACCGGATGCTCGACACCGACCAGCTCGGTCAGCGGCGTGCGCAGCTTCATGAACGAATCTCTCTGTCCCGCAGCGCCTTCGGATCGATGACCTCGCGGATCAGGCGCAACTCGTCATCGGTCGGCAGCCTGGTCTCCTCGGCCTCGTCAAGGCCATGCACCTCGAATGAGGTGGCCTCGCGAACCTCGGCTGGCGACACCCCGGGGTGCAGGGTCAGCGCCCGCATCGTCTTGTCCGGACCGCCGAAGTCGAACACGCCGAGGTTGGATACCACCCGATAGGTGTTGGCGAACCGGAACGCGGGGTTGTCGGCGTCCACCTTGTCCCAGCCGATGCCGCAGACCACGTCGACCGCCTCGCAGAACACCCGCTTGGAGTGGTTGCCGACCCAGTAGCTGGTGGCGTGGTTGATCGCGTTGCCGGGCGCGCCGCGCAGGCCGAACATCTGCCGGGTCGGCCGCTGCAGCGGCCCGAACGCCGAAATGTTCTGATTGCCATAGCGATCCACCTGATTGGCGCCCATCACCACGTGGCGGCGCCCCCACGCCAGCGTCTCGAAGACGCGGCCGAACGGCATCCAGCCCTCGATGGCGGCCGAGGCACCCAGCGCGGGGGTGTCGGCGATCAGTTGCGCTTCGCCGTCGGTCAGCAGGATGTCGGGGGAGAACGTCAACCGCGCCAGCCGGGCGCCGACCGACGCCATGTTGGTCATCGGGCTGACCATGATTTCGCCCGCGTCCCGGAACAATTCGGCGCAGGCGACGGCGCATATCTCGGCTCGGCTGCTCATTTGGCTGCCTCTTCCTGGAAGGCTTTCACGGCAGCCTGGTAATCGTCTTCGCTCCCGGAAAGATAGGTCTGCGCAAAGCCCTGCCACCCTTCCTCGGTCGATGCGGCCTCAGCGTAGCGCCGCTGAAACTTCTCATCGCGGCCGTAATCCGGTGCGGCGGTGGTGAAGTGGGCGCCGCCCGGCGCCTCGACCACCGCGTCGACCATCATCCGGTTCACCAGCAGCGCCTGCGGCGGCACCGCCTTGACCAACTCCTGGGTCGACACAACCCGCTCCACCGAAAGATACCTTCGCTCGGCGGCCATCAGGAACAGGTCGTCGAAGTAGGGGTCGATGCCGGTGTAGGCGGCATTGCCTTGGCTGTCACCGAGATTGAGGTGTACAAACGCGGCGTCCAGGCGCAACGCCGGCATCGCGATCAGCGTTTCGCGCCCACCGCCGGGCGACTCATACGGGCTGGTGACCGTGGCGAGTTCGCCTTCCCAGAAGTCCGGCACCGAACTGCCCAGCCCGGCGCGGATGGGCAGAAACGGCAGCCGTTGCGCCGCCGCCTGCAACCCGCAGCGCAGCATGCCCTCGTCCATCTCGCGGGCCTCGATCGCCCCACTGGTGCGGGCCTTGGCGAACCACGGGTCATAGAACGGCGGCGAGTCCAGCGAGACGAAACCGTAGTAGACGCGCTTGACCTTGCCGGCCGAGCACAGCAGCCCGAGGTCGGGCCCACCGTAGGTGACGATCGTCAAATCCGTGACGTCCGTGCGCAACATGGCGCGCACGAAGGCCATCGGCTTGCGCCGCGACCCCCAGCCGCCGATGCCGATGGTCATGCCGCTGCGCAGCTCCGCGACGGCGTCGTCGAGGGTGGTTCGCTTGTCGGACACTATGCGCCGCTCCTCCTCATCACTTCGTTCTGCATCGTCGCTGGCGGCTACGACTTCTCGCCCTTCGTCGTGCCGGCGAACGCATCGCGGTGCTCGTCGGACACCCCGGCGAGGTTGAGCTCGAAGGTAAACCCTTGCTCCATGCGGTAACTCGAGTTGACCCGCTGCACGTCGATGAAATTCAGCGCTTCCTTGGCGGCCCGGATGACCCGGGTGTCCTTGGCGGCGATGTCGCGGGCGACCCGCAATGCGGCCTCGTCCAGCTCATCCCGGGGCACCACCTCGTGCACCGAGCCGAAGTGGTGCAGGGTGGCGGCGTCGACCGTGGCGGCGGTGAAGAACAGCCGCCGCATCATGTGCTGCGGGACCAGCCGAGACAAATGGGTTGCCGCGCCCAGCGCGCCGCGCTCCACCTCGGGCAGCCCGAAGGTGGCGTCGTCGGAGGCGACGATGACGTCGGCGTTGCCGACCAGCCCGATGCCGCCGCCCACGCAGAAGCCGTTGACCGCCGCGATCACCGGGACGGCGCACTCGTAGACCGCGCGGAAGGCGGCGAAGCAGCCGCGGTTGGCGTCGATGAGTGCGGTGTATCCCTGGGAAGCTTGAGTGCGCTGCATCTCCTTGATGTCCACCCCGGCGTTGAAGCCGCGGCCCTCGGCGCGCAGGATCACCGCGTGGGTGGTCTGCTCGGCACCGGCGGCCGTGATGGCGTCGGCAAGCTCGAACCAGCCGCGTGACGGGATGGCGTTGACGGGCGGGTAGTCGACGGTGACCGCGACGATGCCCGGCTCCGTGCTGGTAGATGTGATCGGCATGGCACTTCCTGCTGGGGTCAGTTACCTAAGCAAGCACTTGCTTGGTACGCTAGCACAGTGACTCGACCCGAAGCAGCCGGCGGTATCAGCCTCGGCCTGGCCGGGCGGGTGGTTCTGGTCACTGGCGGTGTCAGAGGAGTAGGTGCAGGCATCAGCTCGGTCTTCGCCGCCCAGGGCGCGACGGTGGTGACTTGCGCGCGCCGCGCGGTCGAGGGGCTGCCCTACGAATTCCACTCCTGCGACGTCCGCGACGAAGAGGCCGTCGCGTCCTTGATCGACGCGATCGCCGACACGCACGGCCGGCTCGACGTCGTCGTCAACAACGCCGGCGGGTCGCCGTATGTGCTGACCGCGGAGTCCAGCCCGAAGTTCAACCGCAAGATCATCGAGCTCAATCTCATTGGCGCGCTGCTGGTTTCGCAGTGCGCCAACGACAAGATGCAGGCCCAGCCCACCGGCGGGTCGATCGTCAACATCTGCAGCCTGTCCGGCCGGCGCCCGTCGCCGGGCACCGGCGCGTACGGAGCGGCCAAGGCCGGCCTGGAGAGCCTCACGCAGACGCTGGCGGTGGAATGGGGGCCCAAGGTTCGGGTGAACGCCTGCGTGGTCGGAATGGTCGAGACCGAACAGGCCGACCTGTTCTACGGCGACGCCGCGTCGATCGCCGCGATCTCCAAGAACGTACCCCTGGGCCGGATGGCCAAGCCGGAGGATGTCGGTTGGGCCGCAGCGTTTTTGGCCTCGGACGCGGCGTCGTACATCAGCGGCGCCTCGTTAGAGGTACACGGTGGCGGCGAGCCGCCGCACTATCTGGCCACCACCAACGCGAGTGCGATCAAGTAGAGGAGACACCAAACATGGGGCTGGTTGACGGCCGTGTCGTCATCGTCACCGGAGCGGGCGGCGGAATCGGGAGAGCGCACGCGCTGGCGTTTGCGGCGGAAGGCGCTCGCGTCGTGGTCAACGACATCGGTGTGGGGCTGGACGGCTCACCGGCGGGTGGCGGCAGCGCGGCACAGGGCGTCGTCGACGAAATCACCGCGGCCGGAGGCGAAGCCATCGCCAACGGGGCCAACATCGCCGACTGGAACCAGGCCGCCGGCCTGATCCAGACCGCCGTCGAAACGTTCGGCGGCCTCGACGTTTTGGTGAACAACGCGGGCATCGTGCGCGACCGGATGATGGCCAACACCAGCGAGGAAGAGTTCGACGCCGTCATCGCCGTGCACCTCAAGGGCCACTTCGCCACGATGCGCCACGCCGCGTCGTACTGGCGCGGGCTCTCCAAGGAAGGCAAAGACGTTGACGCGCGGATCATCAACACCAGTTCCGGCGCGGGCCTGCAGGGCAGCGTCGGGCAGGGCAACTACAGCGCCGCCAAGGCCGGCATCGCGGCGATGACGCTGGTCGCCGCCGCCGAGATGGGCCGCTACGGCGTCACGGTCAACGCCATCGCGCCGTCGGCGCGCACCCGCATGACCGAAACGGTCTTCGCCGAGATGATGGCGACGCAGGACGACGACTTCGACGCCATGGCGCCCGAAAACGTTTCACCCCTGGTGGTTTGGCTGGGCAGCGCCGAGTCGCGCGACGTCACCGGGCAGGTGTTCGAGGTCGAGGGCGGCAAGATCCGGGTCGCCGAGGGCTGGGCGCACGGCCCGCAGGTCGACAAGGGCGCCCGGTGGGACCCGGCCGAGCTGGGTCCGGTCGTCGCCGACCTGCTGGCCAAGGCGCGGACGCCGGTTCCGGTCTACGGGGCCTAGCCTTGCGCCGAACGTGAACTCACGGCGAGATTTTCGCGATTTTCTCGCCGTCAGTTCACGCTGGGCGAACCGTCAGCGCTCGCAGATGACGACGGGGATCACCCGGTCGGTCCAGGACTGGTAGTCGTCGAAGTTCGGATACATGGCCACCAGCTTGGGCCAGTACTCCGCCTTCTCCTCGGGGGTGGCATCGCGCGCCCGCAAATTCAGCACCTCGTCCTTAATCTGCACTGTCACTTGGGGATTGGCCTTGAGGTTGAGGTACCACAGCGGGTGCTTGTCGCGGCCGCCCTGGGAGGCGACCAGAATGACGCGGTCGCCGTCGCGCAGGTAGAGCAACGGGCTCACCCGCGGTTCACCGGTCTTGCGGCCGGTCGTGGTCAGCAGCGCGACCGGGCTCTTCTGGAAGACGCCGCCGAGCTTTCCGTTGCTGCGCTTGTAGATCCAGGCGTTGCCCTTCGACATCCACTTGATGAAGAAGCCGACGACGGGTGAGTTGAGAGACTTTGGTTTTTCCACGACTTGCCTCAGCTCTGGATGAACGGATGAAACCGGACCCTGATGTGATGGATTTCTGCTTGCCCGCTCGGGCTTTCGGCGGGGATCACGAACGTCTCCCGCACCCGCCCACCGACCCGACGGCCGGCGAACGCGGCCCTGGTCAGCACGTCGTAGGCCGCATGCACCTCGTCGCCGTCAACGCGGAAGTCCGGCGCTGTCGTCTCGGCCAGCAGCCGGTACTGCGGCCCGCGATTCAGGCTGCGCCGCAAATGATTCCCGGAGAAGCCATTCTTAAAGCCCTGCTCGATGCGGGTGCACCCGGGCGCGAACGGAACGGCGTCACCGTCGTGGCTGACCAGGGCGTCGATGTACGCCTGCGCCGCCGCGATGCGGCTCTCGTCGGAGACGATCAACGCTCAGATGCGCTCGATGATCGTGCCGGTCGACAGGGCCCCGCCGGCGCACATGGTGATCAGCGCCGTGCTCTGGTCGGTGCGCTCCAGCTCGTGCAGCGCGGTGGTGATCAGCCGGCTGCCGGTGCACCCCACCGGATGACCCAGCGCGATCGCGCCGCCGTTGACGTTCACCGTGGCCAGGTCGGGCTCGTGCACGCGGGCCCAGGACAGCACCACCGACGCGAACGCCTCGTTGATCTCGGTGAGGTCGATGTCGCCCATCTTCATGCCGGCCTTCTCCAGCACCTTGGCCGTCGACTGCACGGGGCCGTCCAGGTGGTAGTAGGGCTCGGCCCCCACCAGGGCCTGGCTGACGATCCGGGCCCGCGGCCGCAGCCCGAGCGCCTTGGCCTTGTCCTCGTCCATCCACAGCACCGCGGCCGCGCCGTCGGAGATCTGCGACGACGTCCCGGCGGTGTGGATGCCGCCCTCGATCACCGGCTTGAGCTGGCTCAGCCCCACGACGGTGGTGTCGCGCAGGCCCTGGTCGCGGGACACCATGTGCCGGTCGCTGGTGGGCTGCTTCTGCTCGTCGAGCACGGGCGCCTCGATCGGTGAGATTTCCCGGTCGAAGCGACCCTCGTCCCAGGCCCGCTTGGCGCGCAGCTGGGACTCGAAGCCCCAGTTGTCGATGTCTTCGCGGGTGATGCCGCGGCGCTTGGCGATCCGCTCGGCGGCGGTGAACTGGTCGGGCAGGTCGATGTCCCACGACTCGGCGCGCCAGTTGCGGTCCGGACCGGCGTTGGCGCCCAGCCCCACCCGGCTCATCGCCTCGACGCCGCAGGCGATGCCGACGTCGATCGCGCCGATCGCGATCAGCCCGGCGATCAGATGGTTGGCCTGCTGGCCGCTGCCGCACTGGCAGTCGACGGTGGTGGCGCCGACCTGCTCGGGCAAACCCGCGGTCAGCCACGAGGTGCGGGTGACGTTGTTGGATTGCTCGGCGAACTGCGTCACGCAGCCGCCGATCAACTGCTCGACATCACCGGCGTCGATGCCGGCTTTGTTCACCAGTGCTCTTTGCACCCCGCCCAACAGCTCCGTCGCGTGCAGGCCTGACAACAAGCCATTGCGCTTGCCGATGGGGCTGCGAGTGGCTTCAACGATTACCGGGTTACCCATCCCGTCAGGCTAGAACACGTTCCATTACTCTGACAAGCGAGGATGGTGACCTGCCTTTTATCTGCGCAGGAGCCATGTTTTACTGGCACTAGAACACGTTGCAGTTAGTGTTGCAAAAGGAGCGTACCCCGCATGGCACCCCCCAACATTCCCGCCGACTTCGATTTCCTGGACCCGGATGTCAACCTCGCTGGGCTGCCCGTCGCGGAGCTCGCGGAGCTGCGTAAGTCGGAGCCTATTCACTGGGTCGATATCCCGGGCGGCACGGGGGGCTTCGAGGACAAGGGCTACTGGATCGCCACCAAGCACGCGGACGTCAAGGAGATATCGCGCCGCAGCGACGTCTTCTCCAGCTGGCTGAACGGCGCGATCCCGACCTGGCCGCCGGAGATGAAGCGCGAGCAGGTCGAACTGCAGCGCAGCGTCATGTTGAATATGGACGCACCGCACCACACCCGGCTGCGCAAGATCATCTCCCGCGGGTTCACGCCGCGGGCCATCGGGCGCCTCGAGGATGAACTGTCCCAACGCGCGCAGAACATCGCCAAGGCCGCGGCGGCGGAGGGCTCCGGTGACTTCGTCGAACAGGTCTCCTGCGAGCTGCCGCTGCAAGCCATCGCGGGCCTGCTCGGCGTGCCGCAGGAGGACCGCGACAAGCTCTTCCGCTGGTCCAACGAGATGACGGGTGGCACCGACCCCGAGTACGCCGACGTCGATCCCGCCCAGACGTCGTTGGAACTGATCACCTACGCCATGGGGATGGCCGCCGAACGCAACGAGAACCCCACCGACGACATCGTCACCGCGCTGGTGCAGGCCGACATCGACGGCGAGAAACTCTCCGACGACGAGTTCGGCTTCTTCGTGGTCATGCTCGCGGTGGCCGGCAACGAGACCACCCGCAACTCGATCACCCACGGCATGATCGCCTTCGCGAACAACCCCGATCAATGGGAACTGTTCAAGAAGGAGCGCCCGTCGACCGCGGCCGACGAGATTATCCGTTGGGCCACACCGGTTTCGGCCTTCCAGCGCACCGCCAACGAGGACGTCGAATTGGGCGGCGTCCTGATCAAGAAGGGGCAGCGGGTGGTGATGTCCTACCGCTCGGCCAACTTCGACGAAGACGTCTTCGACGACCCGCACACCTTCAACATCCTGCGCGACCCGAATCCGCACGTCGGCTTCGGCGGCACCGGCGCCCACTACTGCATCGGCGCGAACCTGGCCCGCATGACCATCAACCTCATCTTCAACGCGGTCGCCGATCACATGCCGGACCTCAAGCCGATCGGCGAGCCCGAGCGGCTGCGGTCGGGCTGGCTCAACGGCATCAAGCATTGGCAGGTCGACTACTCGGGGAACGTCTCCTGATGGATTTCGATCTCACCGCGACGCAGCAGGCCGTCGCCGACGTCGTTACGTCCGTGCTGGAACGGGATTTGACCTGGGAGGCGCTCGTCAGCGGAGGGGTGACGGCGCTACCGGTGTCGGAGCGCCTCGGCGGTGACGGCGTGGGTCTGCCGGAGGTCGCCACCGTGCTGACCGAAATTGGCCGCCACGGCGCCATCACGCCGGCGCTGGCGACACTGGGCTTCGGCGTGGTGCCGCTGGTCGACCTGGCCTCCGACGAACAGCAGGACCGGTTCCTGGCTTCGGTTCCCAAGGGCGGGGTGGTGACGGCCGCCCTCAACGAACCCGGCGCGGCGCTGCCGGACCGGCCCGCCACCACCTTCGCCGGCGGACGGCTGTCGGGCACGAAAGTCGGTGTGGCATACGCCGAACAGGCCGACTGGCTCATCGTGACGGCCGACAGCGCGGTCGTCGTGGTGTCGTCGAAAGCCGACGGCGTGCGCGCGGTCCGGACGCCGACGTCGAACGGGTCGGACGAGTACACGGTGACGTTCGACGGTGTGGCGGTTCCCGATTCCGACGTGCTGGCGGGCGCGGAGCCGCATCGGGTCAACCAGCTGGCGTTGGCCGCGATCGGCGCGTTCACCGACGGGCTGGTGGCCGGGGCGCTTCGCCTGACCGCCGACTACGTGGCCAACCGCAAGCAGTTCGGCAAACCGCTATCGACCTTCCAGACCGTCGCGGCTCAACTGGCCGAGGTGTACATCGCCTCGCGCACAATCGATTTGGCGGCCAAGTCGGTGGTCTGGCGGCTGGCTGAAGGGCGCGATGCCGACAGCGACCTGGATGTCCTCGGGTACTGGATCGCCTCTCAGGCGCCGCCGGTGATGCAGCTGTGCCACCACCTGCACGGCGGCATGGGCATGGACATCACGTACCCGATGCACCGGTATTACTCCACGATCAAAGACCTGACCAGGCTGCTGGGCGGGCCATCGCATCGTCTCGATTTGGTTGGAGCGCAATGTTCATCGAACTAACTCCGGAGCAACGGCAGCTGCAAGCCGAACTGCGGCAGTACTTTTCGAACCTCATCTCGGCCGACGAGATGAAGGCGATGGGAGAAGACCGGCACAACGCCGCGTACCGCGCGGTGATCCGGCGGATGGGCCGGGACGGCAAGCTCGGCGTCGGCTGGCCAAAAGAGTTCGGCGGTCTGGGCTTTGGTCCGATCGAACAGTCGATCTTCGTCAACGAGGCGCATCGCGCCGACGTGCCGCTGCCCGCCGTCACCCTGCAGACCGTGGGGCCGACACTGCAGCAGTTCGGCAGCGAGATGCAGAAGAAGAAGTTCCTGCCCGCGATCCTGGCCGGCGAGGTGCACTTCGCCATCGGCTACACCGAGCCGGAGGCCGGCACCGACCTGGCGTCGCTGCGGACCACCGCCGTCCGGCAGGGCGACGAGTACATCGTCAACGGCCAGAAGATTTTCACCACCGGCGCCCACGACGCCGACTACATCTGGCTGGCCTGCCGCACCGACCCGGAAGCGGTGAAGCACAAGGGCATTTCGATCCTGATCGTCGACACTAAGGATCCCGGCTACTCGTGGACGCCGATCATCCTGTCCGACGGTGCCCACCACACCAACGCCACCTACTACAACGACGTCCGGGTGCCGGCCGACATGCTGGTGGGCGAGGAGAACGGCGGGTGGCGGCTGATCACCACCCAGCTGAACAACGAGCGGGTAATGCTCGGCCCGGCCGGCCGCACCGCAGGTATCTACGACCGGCTGCACGCATGGGCGTCGAAGCCGGGAGCTGACGGCGTCACTCCGATCGATCACGACGACGTCAAACGCGCGCTCGGCGAGATCTACGCGATGTGGCGGATCAACGAATTGCTGAACTGGCAGGTGGCCGCCGCCGGCGAGGACATCAACGTGGCCGACGCCGCGTCGACCAAAGTCTTTGGTACCGAGCGTGTTCAGTACATCGGCCGGCTCGCCGAGGAAGTCGTCGGCAAGTACGGCAACCCGGCCGACGCGGAAACCGCGGAGCTGCTCGAGTGGCTGGATTCGCAGACCAAGCGCAACCTGGTGATCACGTTCGGCGGCGGCGTGAACGAGGTCATGCGCGAGATGATCGCCGCGGCCGGCCTCAAGGTGCCGAGGGTGCCGCGATGACGGACATCCGCAAGGCGATCGACGAGATCACCGCCACCGTCGTCGCCGCACCGCGCGACGCGCGCGATCCGGTGAACCTGCCGACAATCAAGAATTGGGTGGAAGCCCTCGGCGACAGCAACCCGATTTACGTCGACGACGCCGCGGCGCGGGCCGCCGGTCACCCCGGAATCGTGGCACCACCGGCCATGATTCAGGTGTGGACGATGTTCGGCCTCGGCGGGGAGCGTCCGACCGACGATCCCATGGGGCCGATGATGGAGCTGTTCGACGGCGCCGGGTATGTCGGAGTGGTCGCCACCAACTGCGAGCAGACCTACCATCGGTATCTGCGGCCCGGTGAGCAGGTGACCGTCCACTCCGAGATGCGCGACGTCGTCGGCCCCAAGCAGACCGCGCTCGGTGAGGGCTGGTTCATCAACCAACACATCACCTGGCGCGTCGGCGACGAGGACGTCGCCGAGATGGCCTGGCGCATACTGAAGTTCAAGCCCCGCGAGGCTTCTGGCGCCGCTTCCGTGCCGGAAGACCTGGATCCCGACGCCATGATGCGTCCGGCGGTGTCACGCGACACCGCATTCTTCTGGGAGGGCGTCAAGGCGCACGAGCTGCGCATCCAGCGGCGGCCCGACGGCAGCCTGCAGCACCCGCCGGTGCCGGCGGTATGGCAAGACAAAGAGCAACCGATCGACTACGTGGTGGCCGCTGGCACGGGCACCGTGTACAGCTTTGTGGTGCACCACGCGCCCAAGGTGCCCGGCCGCACGCTGCCGTTCGTCATCGCATTGGTGGAACTCGAGGAAGGCGTCCGCATGCTGGGCGAGCTGCGCGGGGTAGACCCCGCCGAGGTCAAGATCGGGATGCCCGTCCGCACAACCTATATCGACTTTCCCGCCGGCGAGTCCGGACCGGCATGGACCCTGTACGCATGGGAGCCCCAAGCATGAGCGCACCCGCCATCGAAGTGGGCACCACGCTGCCCGAACTCAAGATCGAAGGCACCCCCACCTTCATCATCTCGACAGCCATCGCCACCCGCGATTTCCAGGACGTGCACCACGATCGGGATCTGGCGCAGGCCAAGGGATCCAAGGACATCTTCGTCAACATCCTCACCGACACCGGATTGGTGCAGCGCTTCCTGACCGACTGGGCCGGGCCGACGGCAGTGATCAAATCGATCGGGCTGCGGCTAGGGGTGCCGTGGTACGCCTACGACACGATCACTTTCTCCGGTGAGGTGACCGCGGTCGAGGACGGGCTGATCACGGTAAAGGTGTTTGGCCGCAACAGCCTTGGAGACCACGTCATCGCGAACGCCACGCTCACGATCGGGGACGCTTAGATGCCACCGGGTTCGCTAAATGGCCGAGCCGCCATCGTCGGCATCGGTGCCACCGACTTTTCGAAGGATTCCGGCCGAAGCGAGTTGCGGCTGGCGGCCGAGGCCGTGCTCGACGCGCTCGACGACGCGGGCCTTTCGCCGTCGGACGTCGACGGCCTCACCACGTTCACGATGGACACCAACAACGAGATCGCCGTCGCCCGTGCCACCGGCATCGGGGACCTGAAGTTCTTCTCCCAGATCCACTACGGCGGCGGTGCCGCGTGCGGGACGATCGCGCACGCCGCGGCGGCCATCGCTACCGGACTGGCCGACGTTGTGGTGGCCTACCGTGCGTTCAACGAGCGGTCGGGGATGCGCTTCGGCCAGGTGCAGCGGCGTCTGGTGGGAAGCGCCGACGTGTCCGCCGATTCGACGACGGCCGACAACTCCTTCTCGTATCCGCACGGGCTGTCCACGCCCGCGGCGCAGGTCGCCATGATCGCGCAGCGGTACATGCACTGGTCCGGCGCCACCAGCCGCGACTTCGGTGCGGTCTCGGTGGCCGATCGCAAGCACGCCGCGAAGAACCCGAAGGCCTACTTCTACGAAAAGCCGATAACCATTGAGGACCACCAGAATTCGCGGTGGATCGCCGAGCCGCTGCGGTTGCTGGACTGCTGTCAGGAGACCGACGGCGCGGTGGCCCTGGTGGTGACGTCGGTGGAACGCGCGCGCGACCTCAAGCAGCGGCCGGCCGTGATCGAGGCGGCGGCGCAGGGCGCCAGCCCCGATCAGTACACGATGGTCAGTTATTACCGTCCGGAACTGGGCCTGCCCGAAATGGGCGTTGTCGGTAACCAGCTTTGGGCGCAGTCGGGTCTTTCGCCTGCTGACATCCAGACCGCCATCCTGTATGACCACTTCACCCCCTTTACGCTGATTCAGTTGGAGGAGTTGGGATTCTGCGGCAAGGGTGAGGCCAAGAACTTCATCGCCAACGGCGCGATCGAGGTGGGCGGACGACTTCCGATCAACACGCACGGTGGTCAACTCGGCGAGGCCTACATCCACGGCATGAACGGCATCGCCGAAGGTGTCCGGCAACTGCGCGGCACCTCGGTGAACCCGGTGCCCGACGTCGAGCACGTGCTCGTCACGGCGGGCACGGGCGTGCCGACGTCCGGGTTGATTCTCGGTTAGCCTCTCCGCGAGGAGATAGTGCCGACATCGAGACGTCGATATCGCATGCGCCATCAAGTTTTACAACAGGGTCATGGTTCCCTGACGGTGCTGGTGTGACGGTTGGGACAACCGGCTACGCCGGCACCAGCTCCACCCCGCTCAGCACGACGGCGCTGTCGCGCGCCGGCGCGACCACGCCACCCACGAAACGCCCGTCCTCTTTCCACACGTTGACTTGCAACGTCTCGCCGGGATACGCAACGCCGGAAAACCGCGCGCCGTAGGCGGCCACCGCCGATGCATCGCCGTCGAGCAGCGCGTCGGTGATGGCCTTGCAGGTCATGCCGTAGGTGCACAGCCCGTGCAGAATGGGCTGGGGAAAGCCTGCGGCAGCGGCGAATTCGGGATCGGAGTGCAGCGGGTTGCGGTCACCGCACAGCCGGTACAGCAGCGCCTGCTGCGGCAGCAGCGGCATCGCCAGCTCAAGATCGGGCTTCCGTTCGGGCGCGGCATCCGAGGATGACGGCCCACGCTCCCCGCCGAAACCGCCCTCGCCGCGGGCGAAGATCGACCGCTTCTGCGTCCACAGCAGCGTGCCGTCGGGCGCGGAAACTGTCGTCTCGCTCCAGATCACCGCGGCCTTGCCCTTGTCCCAAATGTCGGTGAACCGGGTCACGGCTCGAGCCGACCCCGAAGGCGGCAGCGGCGCAGGCACTTCCACCCGCTCGGAAGCGTGCAACACCTTGCCCAGCTCGATGTCGATGCCGGGAAACCGCACGGTCGGCGGTTCGGTCATGTGGAACGACGCGGCCACGTTGCCGAAGGTCGGCAGCACCTGAGGGGTCTTGTCGATCAGGTAGCGCAGCTCGCGGGGGTCCATCGGATCCGCGCCCGCGCCCAACCCCAGGTGGTAGAGCTGGATGTCGCTGCTGGTCCACGAGAAATCGATCGGGTCCAGCTCCGCGGCCAGAGCAACGTCTACATCGATCGGCATTTCAGCGTCCTCCGGCTATGTGCAGCGCGGCCAGGTAACCGAACGTCATCGCCGGCCCGATGGTGCCGCCCGGACCGGGATAGGTGTGTCCCATCACCGGGGCGCTGACATTCCCTGCGGCGTAAAGACCTTCGATGATGCTGCCGTCGTCGCGCAGCGCGCGCGCGTGGACGTCGGTGCGGATGCCGCCCTTGGTGCCCAGATCACCGGGCACCATCTTGGCGGCGTAGTAGGGCGGATGGCTGATCTCACCCAGGTTGGGATTGGGCTTGTTGGTCGGGTCGCCGTAGTACTTGTCGTAGGCGCTTTCCCCGCGGTGGAAGTCGGAGTCGACGCCGGAACGCGCAAAGCCGTTGAAGCGCTCGACGGTGGCGACCAGCTCGTCCGCCGGAAGGCCGGCCTTGCCGGCCAGCTCCTCCAGGGTATCGGCCACCACGATCACGCCCGAGTCCATCCACTTGCGCGGAATACGTTGTCCGGCTTGCAGTCCCGCAAAGATGTAGCGGTCGCGGTATTGCTGGTCGAACACCAGCCACGCGGGGATGTTCTCGCCCGGCCCGGGTCCCTGGCCGTGTTCCCCGCCGTACATGTGGTGACACGCTTCGACGTACGGCATCGATTCGTTCATGAACCGTTTGCCGGACATGTTGACGATGATCGACCCGGGTGAGTTGCGTTCCGACAGCGCGAACCATGGCGCACCCACCAGCGGCACCGTCGGACCCCACCAGGCGTCTTCCATCAAATCCAGCGCGGCACCGAGCTTTTCGCCGGCGACGATGCCGTCACCGGTATTGGCCTTGGCGCCGACCGTCCACTCGGTGGTGATGGGGGCACGCTGGTATTTGACCCGCATCTGCTCGTTGTGCTCGAAGCCGCCCGAAGCGAGGATCACGCCGCGCCGGGCCCGGATCAGCCGCGGCTCGGCCGATTCCGCCCCGGAGGTGTCCCGGACGTACACCCCCCGGACCACGCCGTCCTCGACAAAAAGATCGGTCAAAGCGGTGTTGAGCTGCACCGGAACCCCGGCGCGCTGCAGCCCGATCCGCAGCGGCGCGATCAAGGCACGGCCCATACCGACGAGGTTCTGCCCGGTCACCTTGGCCCACATGGTGCGGGCGGCGACCTTCGCGCTGCGCAGCAAGCCCCGCGGGTGCCGCCTGAGCAGGTTCAGCCGCACGTAGTCCTGTTGCATCACAACCACATTGAGCGGCACCTTGCCGTAGGGGGGCTCGAGTCCGGCTTCGTCGGCTCCGAGCTTGCGCGCGTTGAACGGTCGAGGCTCGATGGAGCGGCCTTCGGCGCGACCGCCTGGCGCTTCGGGGTAGTAGTCGGAGTAGCGCGGCACCCAGCACATCCTCAGCGGCGTGTTCTTGAGCACGAACGACAGCATCTCGGGCCCACGCTCGAGGTAGGTGTCGATGCGCTCCGGGTCTCCGATGTCGCCGATGATGCCGTGCAGGTAGGTGCGGGCGGCCTCCGCGGTGTCCTTCACTCCGTCGCGCTGCAACACCTCATTGTTGGGAATCCAGACGCCGCCGCCCGAGCGCGCGGTCGAGCCACCGAAGTGCGCGGCCTTCTCGATGACTAAGGTCGAGAGGCCGCGATGCGCGGCGGTCAGGGCAGCCACCATGCCGGCGCCGCCGCTTCCGACCACGACGACGTCGTACTCCTGTGCTGTCATGTAGAACACGTTATAGAATTGCCCGGCCCGGCCGCTACCGGCCCGGTCAAACGAACGAGGGGAATTCGGCAAGATGCTTAGTATCGCCACCCGCGACGAGCTGGCCGCCGACCTGGCGCAGGCCGAGCGGAGCCGTGAGCCGATCACCCCGCTGACGTCCGGCCATCCCGATATCGACGTCGTCGACGCCTACGAGATCCAGCTGATCAACATCCGGCAGCGGGTGGCCGAGGGCGCCCGAGTCGTGGGGCACAAGGTGGGCCTGTCGAGCAAGGCCATGCAGCAGATGATGGGCGTCGACGAGCCCGACTACGGCCACCTCCTCGACGAAATGCAGGTCTTCGAGGACACCCCGGTCAAGGCCGCCCGCTACCTGTACCCCCGGGTCGAGGTGGAGGTCGGCTTCATCCTCGCCGCCGACCTGCCGGGCGCCGATTGCACCGAGGACGACGTGCTGGCCGCCACCGAGGCGCTCGTGCCGTCGATCGAGTTGATCGACACCCGGATCACCGACTGGAAGATCGCGCTGTGCGACACCATCGCCGACAACGCCTCGTCGGCGGGGTTCGTGCTGGGCAAGGCGCGGGTGTCACCCGCCGATATCGACGTCAAGGCGATCGACGCGGTGCTGACCCGCAACGGTGAGGTGATCGCCGAGGGCCGCAGCGACGCCGTGCTGGGCAATCCGGTGACCGCCGTCGCGTGGTTGGCCCGCAAGGTGGAAAGCTTTGGCGTGCGGCTGAAAAAGGGTGACGTCGTGTTGCCCGGATCGTGCACGCGAGCGATCGACGCCCGCCCCGGAGACGATTTCGTCGCCGAATTCACGGGCCTGGGTTCTGTTCATTTGTCGTTTGAATAAGCTCGGATTACTTTTGAATCAGTCGCTTTAAAGCTTCAAAAAGGAGCATCATGCCGTCGAAGGCAAGCGTCGCCATTGTCGGGTCGGGCAACATCAGCACCGACCTCCTCTACAAGCTGCTGCGATCGGACTGGCTGGAGCCGCGCTGGATGGTCGGCATCGACCCGGACAGCGAGGGCCTGGCGCGGGCCCGCAAGCTGGGGCTGGAGACCACCCACGAAGGCGTCGACTGGCTGCTGGCGCAGCCGGAAAAGCCGGACCTGGTGTTCGAGGCGACCAGCGCCTACGTGCACCGCGACGCGGCGCCGAAATACGAGGCCGCCGGGATCAGGGCCGTCGACTTGACCCCGGCCGCGGTCGGCCCGGCGGTGATCCCTCCGGCAAACCTGCGCCAGCACCTGGACGCGCCGAACGTCAACATGATCACCTGCGGCGGCCAGGCCACCATCCCGATCGTGTACGCGGTCAGCCGCGTCGTGCAGGTGCCCTACGCGGAAATCGTCGCCTCCGTCGCTTCGGTTTCAGCGGGCCCCGGCACCCGGGCCAACATCGACGAATTCACCAAGACCACCAGTCGGGGCGTGGAGACCATCGGCGGCGCCAAGCGGGGCAAGGCGATCATCATCCTCAACCCCGCCGACCCGCCGATGATCATGCGCGACACCATCTTCTGCGCCATCCCCGACGACGCCGACCACGACGCGATCGCCAAGTCCATCCACGATGTGGTCGCCGAGGTGCAGACCTACGTGCCGGGCTACCGCCTGCTCAACGAGCCGCAGTTCGACGAGCCGTCGGTGGTCAACGGCGGCAACCACGTGGTGACGACATTCGTCGAGGTCGAGGGGGCCGGCGACTACCTGCCGCCCTACGCCGGCAATCTCGACATCATGACGGCGGCGGCCACCAAGGTTGGCGAGGAGATCGCCAAAGAAACACTGGCGGTCACAGGAGGTGCACGATGACCACCGACATTTTCTTCAACCCGGTTTGGGACGTGCGGATGACCGACACGTCGCTGCGCGACGGGTCGCACCACAAGCGGCACCAGTTCACCAAGGACGAGGTGCACGCGATCGTCACCGCGCTCGACGCCGCCGGCGTGCCGGTGATCGAGGTGACGCACGGCGACGGCCTGGGCGGCTCAAGCTTCAACTACGGCTTCTCCAAGACCCCCGAGCAGGAGCTGATCAAGCTCGCGGCCGAGACGGTCAAAGAGGCCAAGATCGCGTTCCTCATGCTGCCGGGCGTGGGCACCAAGGAGGACATCAAGGAAGCCCAGGACAACGGCGGGTCGATCTGCCGCATCGCCACCCACTGCACCGAGGCCGACGTGTCGATCCAGCACTTCGGCCTGGCCCGCGAGCTGGGCCTGGAGACCGTCGGGTTCTTGATGATGGCCCACACCATCCCGCCGGAGAAGCTGGCCGCGCAGGCCCGCATCATGGCCGACGCCGGCTGCCAGTGCGTCTACGTCGTCGACTCCGCCGGCGCGCTGGTGCTCGACGGGGTGGCCGACCGGGTGTCGGCCCTGGTCGCCGAGCTCGGCGAAGACGCCCAGGTCGGCTTCCACGGGCATGAGAACCTCGGGCTGGGGGTGGCCAACTCGGTGGAGGCGGTGCGCGCGGGCGCCAAGCAGATCGACGGCAGCGTCCGGCGCTTCGGTGCCGGTGCGGGCAACGCGCCGGTGGAGGCCCTGATCGGGGTGTTCGACAAGATCGGCGTCAAGACCGGCATCGACTTCTTCGACATCGCCGACGCCGCCGAGGACGTGGTGCGCCCGGCCATGCCGGCCGAATGCCTGCTGGACCGCAACGCGCTCATCATGGGCTACTCCGGGGTGTACTCCAGCTTCCTCAAGCACGCCGTCCGCCAGGGCGAGCGGTACGGCGTCCCGGCCCACGAGCTGCTGCACCGCGCCGGCCAGCGCAAACTGATCGGCGGCCAGGAGGATCAGCTGATCGACATCGCGCTGGAGATCAAGCGGGAGCGGGAAAACGCCACAGCCCACGCATAGCTAGCGCGCGTAGGCTGGCGCGCATGACCGCGACATCCAAGACACGCCTGCTCGCCGGCGGGTTGCTTGCTGCCGCCGCCGCGACGGTGATCGCGCTGCCCATGGCGGCGACGGCCGGTGCGGCTCCGCAGTGCAATCAGACCGTGGGTCAATCGATCGACCAGTATTTGCAACGGCATCCCGACCTGCACCAGCAGCTACAGAACAGGTCTGAGGCAGAAGGTGGCGGCCCCGATGTCATCGGGTACCTGAATCGGCATCCCGATGTGCGGCAGCACCTCATCGACCTGTCGCAGCAGTGCGCGCCGTAGCGCACGCCTAGCCTCTGAAGTCTCCGGACGCCGTCGGCGACACGCGGAAATGTTCGCCATTGACGAAAAAGTAGAACACGTTCTAGCGTCTAGGCGTGCTATCTGATCCTTTTGTCGAGGCGATCGCGGAAGCCGAGAAACTCGTCGCGGCCGCACCGTTTATCGAGACCGAAGCCGACCTGCTCGAAGGGCTGCAATACCTGGGCGGCTGCATCGCCGCGTGCCAGCATCTCGCCTTCGACTACGACCGCGACCATCCATTCCTGCAGTCGGGCACCGGACCGTTCACCAAGATGGGCCTGGACAACCCCGACACCCTCTACTTCGGTACCCGGGTGCACGCCAACCACGAGTACGTGGTCACCGGCCGCCGCGGCACCACCACCGACCTGAGCTTCCAACTGCTCGGCGGCGAGTACACCGACGACAACGTGCCCGCCAGCCAGGCGGCGTTCGACGACCGAGAGCTCGACATCGCCCCCGACGGCAGCTTCGAGTGGCGGGTGCGGCCGACCAGCAATGGCCAGCTGGTGATGCGCGAGGTCTACGGCGACTGGTCGGCGCAGCGCGGCACGCTGGCCATCGCCCGCACGGACACCGCCGGCACGGCGCCGCCGCCGCTGACCCGTGCGCTGATCGAAAAGCGTTACGCGACAGCGGGAAAGCAGCTCGTGCAACGGGTCAAGACCTGGCTGCAATTCCCGCAGTGGTTCTATGACAATCTCCCCGTCAACACCATGGTGCCGCCGCGGCTGACGCCGGGCGGGCTGGCCACGCAGTACTCGTCGGTCGGGCACTGGGACCTGCGGCCAGACCAAGCCCTGCTGATCACCATCCCGGTCAGCGATGCCCCCTACCTCGGCTTCCAGCTCGGTAGCCTGTGGTACATCTCGCTGGACTACATCAACCATCAGACCTCGCTGAACAACACTCAGGCGCAAGCGGATCCGGACGGCAAGGTCCGCATCGTCGTCGCCGACCAGAACCCGGGCGTGACCAACTGGGTCGAGACCCTCGGCCACAAACGTGGCTATCTGCAGTTCCGCTGGCAGCGGGTGTCCCGCGAGCTCACCGACGCCGACGGTCCGACGGTCGAGCTGGTCGACCTGGACGCGGTGGCCGGCAAGTTGCCGTATTTCGACCACAACAAGATCTCCGAGGACGACTGGCGTACGCGGATTGCGTTGCGCCAACAACAAATTCAGGCGAGGATGCTGGGATGACGAAACTGCTGGACGGCAAGGTTGTGGTGATCAGCGGCGTCGGTCCCGGTCTGGGCACCACGCTGGCGCACCGCTGCACGCGGGAGGGCGCCGATCTGGTGCTGGCGGCCCGTACCCCGCAACGCCTGGACGACGTCGCCAAGCAGATCGCCGACATCGGCGGGCGCGCGACGACGGTGCGCACCGATATCACCGAGGACGACCAGGTGAGCAATCTGGTCGATGCCACGCTGGAGGCCTACGGCAAGGTCGACGTGCTGATCAACAACGCGTTCCGGGTGCCATCGATGAAGCCGTTGGCGCAAACCAGCTTTCAGCACATTCGGGATGCGATCGAACTCAGCGCGCTCGGCGCGCTGCGGCTGATCCAGGCCTTCACCCCGGCGTTGGAAGAGGCGAACGGATCGATCGTCAACGTGAATTCCATGGTGCTGCGCCATTCGCAGGCGAAGTACGGAGCCTACAAGATGGCCAAGTCGGCGCTGCTGTCCATGTCGCAGTCGCTGGCCACCGAGCTCGGCGAAAAGGGTATCCGCGTCAATTCCGTTGCACCCGGCTACATCTGGGGTGAGACGCTCAAGGGCTACTTCGAGCATCAGGCCGGCAAGTACGGCACCTCGGCGGACCAGATCTACGCGGCCACCGCGGCCAACTCCGACCTCAAGCGGCTGCCCACCGAGGACGAGGTGGCCTCGGCGATCCTGTTCATGGCCAGTGACCTGTCCAGCGGCATCACCGGGCAGTGCCTGGATGTCAACTGCGGGGAGTACCACACGTAATGCCTGATCGTACTGACGTCGGCACCGTCGAGGACCTGCAAGCGTCGGCGACCAAGCTGTGCGGGCTCGACGACTTCGGCGTCGACGACGACAACTACCGCGAAGCTCTGGGCGTGTTGCTGGACTCCTACCGGCGTGACGCCGCCCTAACCCCATTGGGCAGCAAGATGAATCGGTTCTTCCTGCGCGGCGCGCTGGTGGCCAGGCTGTTCTCCGAGTCGGCGTGGAAGCAGTACCCGCAGCACGCCGACGTCGGCATCGAGCGGCCGATCTTCGTCACCGGGCTGCCGCGCACCGGGACCACGATCTTGCACCGCCTGCTGGGCGCGGACCCGGCCCACCAGGGCCTGCATCTGTGGCTGGCCGAGTTCCCCCAGCCGCGTCCGCCCCGCGACACCTGGGACTCCAACCCGTGGTACAGCGCGCTCAACGCCCAGTTCGACAAGGCGCACGCGGAGAACCCGGAGTACACCGGCCTGCATTTCATGGCCGCCTACGAGCTGGAGGAGTGCTGGCAGCTGCTGCGGCAGTCGCTGCATTCGGTTTCCTACGAAACACTGTCGCACCTACCCACCTATTCGCGCTGGCTGTCGGAGCAGGACTGGACGCCGTCCTACCAACGGCACCGCCGCAACCTCCAGCTGATCGGCCTGAACGACGTCGAAAAGCGTTGGGTGCTCAAGAATCCCAGCCATCTGTTTGCGTTGGATGCGTTGATGGCAACCTATCCCGATGCCCTGGTAATACAGACCCACCGGCCGGTGGAAACCATCCTGGCGTCGATGTGCTCGTTGGCGCAGCACACCGCCGAGGGCTGGTCGACGACATTCAACGGCGCCCAGATCGGTGCTGACGCAATGGAAACCTGGTCGCGCGGCCTGCGGCTGTTCAACACCGCGCGCGCCAAAT
The DNA here is from genome assembly GCF_010730195.1 of Mycobacterium conspicuum. NCBI lineage: Bacteria > Bacillati > Actinomycetota > Actinomycetes > Mycobacteriales > Mycobacteriaceae > Mycobacterium > Mycobacterium conspicuum. The sequence continues at coordinate 5,257,014 of NZ_AP022613.1, read as the reverse complement.
ACGACCCGGCCCAGTTCTGCGACGTCGACTACCACGATTTGATCGCCGACCCGCTCGGGACCGTCGCCAGCGTCTACCGGCACTTCGGTATGCCGCTGACCGACGAGGCACGAAAAGCTATGGAGGACAGCCACGCCGAGAGCCAGACCGGTGCTCGGGCGCCCAAGCACCAGTACTCGCTGGCCGACTACGGGCTCACTGCCGAGGCAGTCAAAGACCACTTCGCCGGGCTGTGAGCTAGCGGCCGACCTGTTCGGGTCCGAACCACACGCCGGCGGGAGATCCGATCGCACCGGCTTGTACGCGCGCCGACGCCAGCTCTGCGGAGGCCGCGAACCGCCTTGCCGCTGCCATGTCCTGCATGTCCATGACGACAATGACAGTGTCGGGATCAATTCCATCCACGTACGTACCGGTGACGACCAGCCCGTGTTGGCGCCGGATCGAGTCGAGCTCTGGGTCGCGGAATACGATGTTCCACCGCTCGACGTCGGCGACGCGCTGCTTGACAAGCATGATTCCGGTCACGAGCACCTCCGCAAAACGACATGATGTCCACAGTTGTAGACATGCCCAAGCCTAGCGCGCCCGCCACGGCATTGTCTACAGTCGTAGACATGAGCGAGATGGCCGATGTGCCGCAGCGCCGCCGCGACGCCGCTGCCACCAAATCCCGCCTGCTGGGGGCGGCCCGTGAGCTGTTTCTCGGCCATGGTTACACCGCGGTCGGGCTGCGCGAGGTGGCGGCGCGAGCAGGGGTAGACGTCACTTTGGTGCGCCGCTATTTCGGCTCCAAGCAACAACTTTTCGCTGCGGCTACCGACGTTTCGGAGAACACCGATGAGATCCGTGATGCCCCCGACGATGCGGTGGCGGAGCAGATGATCGCGCGCGTCCTGGGTGCCCGCCGGGATGTCGATGCGCCCTTGTTCGCGCTGCTGCGCTCCAGCTCGGAACCGACGGTCGTCGCCAGGCTGAATTCGCAACTGGACGCCGGCATCACCCGCAACCTCGCCAGGCGGATAACGGCGGACCACGCCAGAATCCGAGCCGACATGATCACCGCACTGCTGTTAGGTATCGGCGTGCAGCGTGTGCTGCTGCGGAAGAAGCCGATGGCCAGTGCGCGCGACGACGACATCCGAGCGGTGTTCCTCGAGGCATTCGAGGCGATCACGAAGTTGGGTCAATCTTCGTCGGGGCGCTCCAAATAGCCTTCGGCCACCGCGTGTTCGATGCTGTCGCTCAGCCTCGGGCACGAGCGGGTTCGCGCCGGGTCTCCGCCGGACTCACGCACCTCGGCGAAGTGGGCACACCGCCGCGACGCGTCGGCATTCCATTGCACCGCGGTATGTCCCGGCCCCAGCCTCCGCACGGCGACCGTGACGTGGCAGAACCGGCAGTCCACCGGCTCCAGTCCCGAGGTGAGGTAGCGCTCGCGGTCGGCGCGCGAGGCTGCTGCGACGGCTGCGGCGCGCTGCGGGTCATCGCTGAAATCCCTTGACTTCGACCAAGATCCGGGGTTGTCGGCGCTGTCGTCCGGACGCTTCCTATGATCGTGATGATCGCCGTGCAGCAACAACATCGACCGGGCGAGCCGGTCTACGTCGGGAACCGCCGGCGTCTCGTCGGACATCTCGGTCAGCGTTGCGTGGCCGGCACGTCGTCGGAAGGCTCTTGAGCCTTGAGGTTTTCGGCGACCTCGGCGTTCCAGTACTCGTTGGCGCGGGTGGTGTCGACCTCGATCTCGAAGCGCTCCACCATCTCCGGAGTGATGTCGGCGACGTCGACATAGAACTGCTGATACCAGCGGCGCAGCTGATAGACGGCGCCGTCCTCCTCGACCAGCAACGGATTGTCGATGCGGGTTTTGTGCTTCCAGATCTCGACGTCCTGCAAAAAGCCCTTGCTGACGCCCTCGGTGAACACCGTCGACAGCTTGTCGGTCATCTCTTCGTCCATGCCCTTGGGCTTTTCGACGATCACGCCCCACTGCAGGACGAACGAGTTCTGCGTCACCGGGTAGTGGCAGTTGATTAGGATCGACTCGGCCTTGTAGCCGCCATAACTGTTGTGCAGCCAGTTGATCATGAACGACGGCCCGAAATAGGACGCCTCGGAATCCAGGTGCGCTTCACCGTAGGAGGTGCCCAGGTCGTTGACGTCCGGCCGGCCCACGTTGTGCAGGTACTGCGAGGCGACGTGGCCTTCGAAGACGTTCTTGAAGTACGTCGGCAGCCCGAAGTGGATGTAGAAGAAGTGCGCCATGTCGGTGACGTTGTCGATGATGTCGCGGCAGTTGGAACCCTCGATGAGGATCCGGTTCCACCGCCAGTCGGTCCATTCGTCGCTGGCGGCCTCGGGAATGTCGGGGATGCGCACCGCGGGGTCCGGGGGGTTGCCTTCGTGGTCGTGCCAGACGAACAGCAGGCCGCCGCGCACGTCGGTCGTCCACGCCCGGGTGCGTGCGGTCTTGGGTGTGCGCTTGGCGTAGGGCACCAGCTTGCACCGGCCGTCGCCGCCCCAGCGCCAGTCGTGGAACGGGCAGGCGACTTCGTCGCCCTTGATGGTGCCCTCCGACAGGTCGCCGCCCATGTGCCGGCAGTAGCCGTCGAGGACCTTGATGTCGCCGTGGGAGTCGGCGAACACCACCAGTTTGGTGCCGAACGCCTGAATTGAATGCGGTTTGCCGTCCAGGAATTCGTTCGCGACGCCCAGGCAATGCCAGCCCCGGGCATAGCGCGTCGGCAGGGCGCCGGGATCGATCTCCCGGATGCCGACAGCTCCCGTCTCGTGGGTGTCGGTACTCAAAGCTTCGCCTCCAACCAGCTAGTGGACCTCTAACTAGAACACGTTACAGTTTTTGGGCCACCCAGCGCAATGACAGCGGGGCTGGCCACGGTATATGCATGATGCGGTATATGTAATTGATGCCGCTGTTTGCTTTCGAGGGTCGGGCTCCGCGGATCGATCCCACGGCCTTTGTGGCCCCGACCGCCACGCTGATCGGTGACGTGGTGGTCGAGGCCGGGGCATCGATTTGGTTCAACGCCGTGCTGCGCGGCGACTACGGGCCGATCGTGGTGCGGGAAGGCGCCAACGTGCAGGACGGATCGGTGTTGCACGCGCCGCCGGGCATCCCGGTGGATATCGGCCCCGGCGCCACGGTGGCGCACCTGTGTGTCATCCACGGCGTCCACGTCGGGTCCGAGGCGCTGATCGCCAACCACGCCACCGTCCTCGACGGAGCGGTGATCGGGGCGCGCAGTTTGATCGCGGCCGGGTCGTTGGTGCTGGCCGGCACCCAGATACCGGCCGGGATGCTGGCGGTCGGCTCGCCGGCCAAGGTGAAGGGGCCGGTGGCCGGAACGGGCGCCGAAATGTGGGTCAACCTCAATCCGGCCGCCTACCGCGACTTGGCGCAACGGCATTTGGCCGGACTGGAGCCGATCTAGCGAGGCGAGCGTCAGGCGCGAGACTGCGGGTGTCGGTCCGAAATGAGCATGGGATCTTTTGCTGTTGGACCGGCACCCGGGACCGGGTGCGCCGTCGGTGCGCCCCGATTAATCTGATCGATGGTAGCACCTGTTATACAGGTGCTACCATCGTCAAATGTCGACGGTTGGATTGCGCGAACTTCGCCAGAAAGCCTCCGATCTGGTGCGCCGCGCCGGGGACGGGGAGGAGATCACCATCACCGTGGCCGGCCGCCCGGCGGCCCGGCTTGCACCTCCGGCTTCTCGAACCTGGAGGAGGTGGGCCGAGGTGTCCGAATTGTTCGCCGGGCCCGCGGATCCCGCGTGGAATGCCGACCGTGAGTCGATCGCCCAGGACATACGCGACCCGTGGATAGAGCAGTGAGAGCGGTTTTAGACACCAGTGTGGTCATTGCGACGGAGGTCGAGCCCCTTGACGGCGAGTTGGCTATCAGCGCAATCACATTGGCCGAACTGCACTTCGGGGTTCTGGTGGCGCACGAACAAAAGGTGCGCTCGGAGCGGCTGCGGCGCCTGCTGGTCGCTCAGCGTAAGTTCGACGCGCTACCTGTAGATGACGCCGTAGCAGCTAGCTACGGCCAGGTGGCGGCTGCCGTCGTTGACGTGGGACGTCAGTCGCGCGCGCGGTCAATGGACCTGCTTATAGCTGCGACCGCCCACGCTCACGCTGCACGGCTTTACACCCGCAACGCCCACGACTTTGACGGCCTCGGCGACCTGGTGGACGTCGTGCCGGTCTGATCGCAATCGAAAAGGACTAGGGCACAGCGTTTTTTCAATCCAGGATGACCGAAGGCGTCGAAGCGGGTAGAACCTTGTCGGGGCGCGCTAGACCTTCCGAGTGTTCGCGACGGCGCGGTCCATCTCCCAGTACGCACGCAACGCGACCATCTTGCCCTCGTCGTTGGCTTTGTAGGTGAACACGCCCTCGGCGGTGGTCTGGTAATCGCCCGTCGTGATGAGGATGTGCCCGACGTTCGCTTCCTCAAGACCGCATTGATAGGTGTCGCGGAAGACGAACTCGATCTTGTCGGTGGGGGCAATGGCCTTGTCCCAGAAGGCCGATATCGCGTCGCGGCCCCGGTGGCCCTTGCCCTCGGGGTCCAACGCCGACGGCCCGATGGGGTCCTCGACGATCGCGTCGTCGGTGAACACCGCCAACCAGGCTTCCTTGTCCCGGGCGATGACCGCCTCGCGCGAGCGGCGGCCGGCCTCGTGGGCCAGATTCATGCCTTGACCGGCTTGTCGGAGCTGACCACCCACATGGAGTAGTACTGGGAGCCCCCGCCGTAGGCGTGCCCCAACGCTTTTCGCGCGCCGGGGACCTGATGGTCGCCGCCCTTGCCCATCACCTGAATAGCCGACTCGGCGAACCGGATCAGGCCCGACGCGCCGATCGGGTTCGACGAGAGCACACCCCCGGACGCGTTGACCGGGATCCGTCCTCCGATCTTGGTCTCGCCGGCCTCGGTGAGCTTCCAGCCCTCGCCCTCGGGCGCAAATCCCAGGCTTTCCAACCACATTGGCTCAAACCACGAGAACGGCACGTAGATCTCGGCGGCGTCGATCTCGTCGATGGGACTGGTGATGCCGGCCGCTTTCCACAGCGCGGCGGCCGCGTCGCGGCTTGCCTGCGGGTTGACTTGGTCCCGCCCGGAGAACTGCAGCGGCTCGGTGCGCAGCGCGGTGGCGTGCACCCAGGCCACCGGATGTCCTTGTGCCAGCCGGGCTTCGGCGGCCTCCTCGTTGCCGATCACCATCGCGGCTGCGCCGTCGGAGGAGGGGCAGGTTTCGTCGTAGCGGATCGGGTCCCACAGCATGGGCGACTCCATCACCTTCTCGACGGTGATGTCGGACTGCTGCAGATGCGCCAGCGGGTTGCGGGCGCCATTGAGCCGGTCCTTGACCGCGACCATGGCGCCGATGTTCAACGGGGCGCCGGAACGGCGGATGTACGACCGCACGTGCGGTGCGAAGTAGCCCCCCGCGCCCGCGCCGACGGGCTTGATGAACGGGATGGGAATCGACAACGCCCACATGGCATTTGATTCCGACTGCTTCTCCCAGGCCATCGCCAGCACTCGCCGGTACTTGCCCGACTGCACCAGGCTGGCCGCCACGATTGCGGTGGATCCGCCGACCGAACCGGCGGTGTGCACGCGGATCAGCGGCTTGCCGGTGGCGCCCATGGCGTCGGCCATGAACAGCTCCGGCATCATCACACCCTCGAAGAAGTCCGGCGCCTTGCCGACCACGACCGCGTCGATGTCGTCGAAGGTCGAACCGGAGTCTTCCAGCGCCCGGTCGATCGCCTCGCGCACCAGGCCGTTCATCGAAACGTCCTTGCGCTTGGCTACATACTTGGTCTGCCCGGTACCCAGTACCGCCGCGAGGTGCGCTCCTGCACCGGCCATTAGTTTTTTCCTTCCATGACCGCCACCAGGTTCTGTTGCAGCGCAGGCCCGCTGGTGGCGTGCGCCAGCACCCGCTGCGCGGAGCCGTTCCAAATGTGTTGTGCGGCAAAGCCGATGCGCTCGAGACCCGCGGTGAACATCGGATTGGCCGCCAGCGCGCCTCCCGACGGGTTGACGGCCGTCTTGCCCGGTATCCGGATGGCCTCCGCGATGATCAGGTGCTGATGGGTGAACGGAGCGTGGATCTCGGCAACGTCGAGGTCTGCGGTGTTGCCGCCGGTGGCTATCTTGGTCGCCACCGTTGTCGAGGCAGAAGCGGTCAGGTCGCGCGCTCCCAGCACCGGGGTTTCGATGCGGTGCTCGATTCCGGTGATCCAGGCCGGGTTTTCGCGCAACTCGCGGGCCCGGTCGTCGGCGGCGAGCACGATGGCGGCGGCGCCGTCGGTGATCGGTGCGATGTCGTGCCGCCGCAGCGGGTCGGCGAAGTACGGCCGTTCGAGCAGATCGTCGAAGTTGATCGGCGGCTCGACCGAGTCGACTCGGCGCGCGTTGGCGAAGGAATCGAACGCGACGCGGGCCATCTGCGTCTCCGTCCACTTGCCGGAGTCCAGGCCCACGCGGGCCTGCAGCCCGGCCATCGACACCGAGTCCGGCCACAGCGGCGCGACCGTGTAGGGATCGGTTTGGCGCGACAGGATCTGGCGCAGCACCCCGGCCGAGGATTTGCCGAAGCCGTACACCAGCGCGGTGTCGACCTCACCGGTCAGGATCTTGATGTAGGCCTCGTAGAGGGCCCACGCGGCGTCCATCTCGACGTGCGATTCGTTGATCGGCGGCACCGCGCCGATCGAGTCGATCGCCGAGATGAACGAAAACGCCCGTCCCGCAAGGTAATCCGACGAGCCCGAACACCAGAAACCAATGTCGGTCCGGGAGATGCCCAGCTCCTGGTACAGCTGGGCGAAGCACGGTATCAGCATCTCGACCCCGTTGGTGGTGCCGTCGGTGCGGCGGACATGCGGGGCGTGGGCGAAGCCGACGACCGCAACATTGCGTTCGCTCATGTGCAGGTAAACCCTTTACAGGTGGTGCTTGTAGGTGTCGTAGTCGGCGTCCGGTTCACCGGTGGGCCGGAAGTACTCGATGTTGTCGATGCCGAAACCCCACTCCTCGCGGGGCCGCCACACCGCCTCGACGCGCATGCCCATCCGCACCTCGTGCGCGTCGATGTCGGCGACCAGGTGCAGGAACGGGATGTCGGCGCCGTCGAGCAGCACGTAGGCCGCCACGTACGGCGGCTTGATGCGCTGGCCCTGGAACGGGATGTTGATGATCGCGAACGTCGTCACGACGCCCTTGTCGGGCAGTTCGACGAAGTCGGTGGTGGGCAGGCCGGTGGCCGGGTCGGCGCCGTGCGGCGGGAAGTACACCTTGCCGTTTTCGCCCGTCTTGGCGCCGAGCAGCCTGCCCTCGGCGATGGCCCGCAAATACGCGCTCTCCTCGTGCGAGGCGCTGTGCTGGATCGTCAGCGAGACCGGCGTGACGATCATGGTGACCGGGTCCTGATCGCTGGCGGGCCCCTCCGGCTCGGCGTCCTCGCCGGGCACGAAGTAGGCGATGTCGGTGATGGCGCCCACCGTTTCGTCGGCCCAGTGCACGTGCACCCGCGCGCCGGTGCGGATCTTGTCCGGCTCGCCAACGTCGACCGCGTGCATCAGCGGGGTGTCGGCGCCGTCGAGCTTGATCAGCGCCCACGCGAACGGCCGGTCCAGCGGCTGGCCTTCCAACGGCTCGGGTTGCCAGGTCCAGGACACGACGGTGCCGACGGCCGACACCGGTACCATCTCGCCCAGCGGCTCGTAGGTCACGGGGTCGTATTCGGGCGGCGGTACGTGCACCCGACCGTCCGATCCGCGCACCCCGAGCACGCGGCGCTCGCGCAGTGCGGTGAAGAACTTGCTCAGCGTGGTGCCGACTGAACGGGTGTAGTCGAAGGCCAAGGTCAGTGGCGCGGAGAGGGGCGGCTCAGGGTGATCCATCAGGGTCGGGCCGCTCGAACTGGCTGTCACGCCATCGAGTAGAACAGGTTCTAAGAACGGATTCAACATCGGGTCGAGGAGGCAGCGATGAAGCTCGGACTGCAGCTGGGATATTGGGGCGCCCACGCCCCGGAGAACCACGCGGAGCTCGTCGCCGCCGCCGAGGACGCCGGCTTCGACGCCGTGTTCACCGCCGAGGCGTGGGGATCCGATGCCTACACGCCGCTGGCGTGGTGGGGCTCGTCGACGCGGCGGCTGCGGCTGGGCACATCGGTGATCCAGCTGTCCGCCCGCACCCCGACGGCCTGCGCGATGGCCGCGCTGACGCTCGATCACCTGTCCGGGGGCCGGCACATCCTCGGGCTCGGCGTGTCCGGGCCGCAGGTGGTGGAGGGCTGGTACGGCCAGTCGTTTCCCAAGCCGCTGGCCCGCACCCGCGAATACATCGACATCCTCCGGCAGGTGTGGGCCCGCGAGGCGCCGGTGACTAGCGACGGGCCGCACTACCCGTTGCCACTGACCGGCGCTGGGACCACCGGCCTGGGTAAGCCCCTCAAGCCCATCACCCACCCGCTGCGCGCCGACATCCCGATCATGCTGGGCGCCGAGGGCCCGAAGAACGTCGCGCTGGCCGCCGAGATCTGCGACGGCTGGCTGCCGATCTTCTACACGCCGCGGATGGCCGACACCTACAACGAATGGCTCGACGAGGGGTTCGCTCGCCCCGGCGCGCGCCGCAGCCGTGCGGACTTCGAGATCTGCGCGACGGCCACGGTCGTCATCACCGATGACCGCAGCGCCGCCTTCGCGGGCATGAAGCCCTACCTCGCGCTGTACATGGGCGGCATGGGCGCCGAGGACACCAACTTCCACGCCGACGTCTACCGCCGGATGGGCTACTCCGAGGTGGTCGACGACGTCACGAAGCTCTTCCGCAGTGGACGCAAGGACGGCAAAGAACGAGCCGCCCAGATCATCCCGGACGAACTGGTCGACGACGCGGCGATCGTCGGCGACGTGGACTACGTCCGTAAGCAGGTGAAGGTCTGGGAAGCGGCCGGGGTCACCATGATGGTGGTGAACGGCCGCAATGCCGAGCAGGTCCGCGAGCTCGGCACGCTTGTGTAGACAGTTCTTGCTAGTTGTCAAGAACACGTTCTAGATTGGCCCGATGACAGCCTCGCAGCACACCATCGCGGGCACGGTGATCACCATGCCGGTGCGGATCCGCTCGGCAAACCAGCATATGGCGATGTTCTCCGTCGATGCCGACGCCGCGCAGCACCTGATCGACTACAGCGGCCTGCGGGTCTGCCGCTATCTGCCCGGGCGCGCGATCGTCGTGTTGATGCTGATGCACTACATCGACGGCGACCTCGGCAAGTACTACGAATTCGGCACCAGCGTGATGGTCAATCCACCCGGTTCGCATGCAAGCGGCCCGCGTGCGCTGCAGGACGCCGGCGCCTTCATCCACCACCTGCCCGTCGACCAGTCGTTCACGTTGGAGGCCGGCACCAAGATCTGGGGCTACCCGAAAGTCATGGCGGACTTCACGATTCGCGAGGACCGCCAGTTTGCTTTCGAATGCACCGTTGACGGCCAGAAGGTGATCGGCATGGAATTCCGTCGCGGCCTGCCCTTCCGGCTGACCCCGCGCCAGCAAGCGCAGCGCAGCTACTCGCACCGCGACGGGGTCACCCGCGAAACCGCGTTCGAACACACGCTGGACGGCGTGCACACCCGATTCGGCGGAGTGCGTGTCACGCTTGGTGATCATCCGTACGCGAAAGAGTTAGCGTCGCTGGGCCTTCCGAAGCGCGCTTTGTTGTCCAGTTCTGCTGACCAAGTACAAATGACATTCGGCGATGCCAGGGAGATTTCATGACCACCGTAGCGACCAGACCCGACGTCGACCTGACCGACGGGACCTTCTACGCGGGTGACTACCGGCCGGTCTACCGCTGGATGCGCGAGAACGAGCCGGTGTTCCGCGACCGCAACGGGCTCGCCGCCGCGTCGACGTATCAGGCCGTCATCGAGGCCGAACGTAAGCCCGAGCTGTTCTCTAACGCCGGCGGGATTCGACCCGACCAGCCCGGCGTCGAGATGATGATCGAGATGGACGACCCGCAACACCTGTTGCGGCGCAAGCTCGTCAACTATGGCTTCACCCGCAAACGGGTGAAAGACCAAGAGGCCAAGATCATTTCGCTGTGTGACACGCTGATCGACGCGGTATGCGAGCGCGGCGAGTGTGACTTCGTGTGGGACCTCGCCGCGCCGCTGCCGATGGCGGTCATCGGGGACATGCTGGGGGTGCTTCCCGAGGAGCGCTCGATGTTCCTCAAGTGGTCCGACGAGCTGGTCGGCGCGTTGAGCAGCACCGCGGCCGAAGCGGATATGCAGGTCACCATGGATGCCTTCGCCGCCTACAGCGAATACATGATGGGCATGATCGCGGCGCGCAAGGAGCAACCGACCGACGACCTGGTCAGCGTGCTGGTGCACGCGGAGGTCGAAGGCTCCCGGCTCGAGGACCACCAGATCGTCACCGAGGTGCTGCTGCTGCTGATCGGTGGCGACGAGACCACCCGCCACACGCTGTCCGGCGGGACGCGGCAGCTGCTGCTGCATCCCGATCAGCACCAGCGCTTGGTCAAGGATCTGGCGCTGCTGCCCAACGCGATCGAAGAGATGCTGCGCTGGACCGCGCCGGTGAAGAACATGGCCCGCACGGTTACCGCGGACACCGAGTTCCACGGCACCCAGCTGCATCAGGGCGAAAAGATGATCCTGCTGTTCGAGTCGGCGAACTTCGACGAGAAGGTGTTCACCGACCCGGAGAGCTTCGACATCGAGCGCTACCCGAACAACCACCTCGCGTTCGGCTTCGGCACGCACTTCTGCCTCGGCAACCAGCTGGCCCGCCTGGAGCTGTCGATCATGCAGACGCGGCTGCTGCAGCGCCTCCCGGACCTGCGGCTCGCCTCGGGCGCCGATCTGCCGCTGCGGCCGGCGAACTTCGTTTCCGGCCTAGAGAAGATGCCGGTGGCGTTCACCCCTTCCGCGCCGCTGGGCTGACCCGCCCTGCGCCGAACGTGAATCAGCTGCGATATTTTTGGCTATTTTTCGCAGTGGATTCACGTTCGGCGAGCCCAGGCGGCGCCTAGACGCCTTAGGACACCGCCCCGCGTGTCTTCTGCTGTGACCCTGATGACGATCCAGCCAAGGTCTGTCGTCATCGTTTCGTGGCGCGCGATGTCGTTGTTGAAAACTCGGCGATTCGTCCGATGGTGGTCGCCCTCGTACTCGAGCGCGAGTTTGCGCTCCTCCCAACCCATGTCGACTATCCCGACCAGCTCACCAAACGGGCCGTAGACCGGAATCTGGGTCTGTGGTGTCGGGTAGCCCGCCTCGACGACCAGCAATCGCAGCCAAGTCTCTTGCGGTGACTCCGCACCCGGGTTGACGAGGGCCAGCGCTTGACGCGCTCGCCTGATGTTTCGGTGGCCCCGATAGCGGTCGGCCAATAGCTCGGCATCGGCGGGCCTGAGCCTAGTGGCGCGGGCGAGGGCGTCGATGGCGGCGACTGCCTTACCCAATGGATAGTGGCTGGCGAGATCGAAAGCTGTGCGCGCGGGAGTTGTTACCTGTACGCCGCGGATCAACTGGACCTCGTGGGGTGCGAAGCGATCGGACCAGGTAACAATGCCTTTCGGGGGATGGCGGTTTTGGTAGAGCAGCTGGGCCGGTTTCCGGTGATCCACCCACTTCGCGCCATGCAGTGCCGAAGCCGATTGTCCGGCGATAACACCTCGCCGTTTCGACCACAGCCAGGCGGCGTAAGCGCGCTGTGTTGCGGTGAGCTCCGTGCCGGTAGGGACGTAGACATCGGGGTGTATCGCTGTATAGCTGCTTCGCAGCTGGTAGGGCGTCAACGTACCCTTCGCCGTTGCTTCGCTGCCGATGATGAGTGGTCCCGTCACGGCTTAGCAGTTTGTCGTGAAGGTCCGACAGCGCCGCCGAAAGTGAATTGGTTGCGAAGATCGGCCCCGCTTTTCGCAAGGGCTTCACGTTCGGCGCAACAGGAGGGCTAGCGGTTTTTGAACTGCGGCTTGCGCTTCTCGGCGAACGCGCGGGGGCCTTCCTTGGCGTCGTCGGACAAGAACACCTTGATTCCGATCTGGGTGTCGATCTTGAACGCCTCGTTCTCGTGCATGCCCTCGGTCTCGCGAATCGCCTGCAGGATTGCCTGCACGGCCAGCGGGCCGTTAGCCGATATCAGCTCGGCGATCTCTAGCGCCTTGGTCAGCGCCTGCCCGTCGGGCACCAGATACCCGATCAGGCCCATCTCCTTGGCTTCGGCGGCGGTGATGTGCCGCCCGGTCAGCAGCAGGTCGCACGCCACCGTGTATGGGATTTGCCGCACCAGCCGCACGGCGGAGCCGCCCATCGGGTAGAGGCTCCACTTGGCCTCGGAGATGCCGAACTTGGCGCTCTCGCCGGCGATGCGGATGTCGGTGCCCTGCAGGATTTCGGTGCCGCCCGCGATCGCGGGGCCCTCGACCGCGGCGATCAGTGGCTTCTTCAGCCGGCGGCCTTTGAGCAGCGCGTCGATGCGCGACGGGTCGTAGCTGCCGTCCTTGAAGGAATCGCCCGGCGGCTTCTTGGTTGCTGCCTTGAGATCCATGCCCGCGCAGAAGTAGCCACCGGCACCGGTCAGGATGCAGCAGCGGATGTCGTCGTCGTTGTCGACGCGGTCCCAGGCCTGCACCATGATTTCCATCATTTCGGTGCTCAGGGCGTTGCGTGCGTGCGGCCGATTCAACGTGACAATCAATGTGTGACCACGCTGTTCCACCAACGCATCTGCTTCCGAAGGCCCGGTTTCCTCGTTTGCTGGTGACTCGGCCACGGCTACTGCCTCTCCCTCGACATCGAGCATGAACTTGTCAGGAAATGTAACACGTTCTAATTTGGTGCCGTGGCCCTGAATATTGCCGATCTTGCCGAGCACGCCATCGACGCTGTGCCCGACCGTGTCGCCCTCATCTGCGGCGACGACCAGCTCACCTACGCCCAACTAGAGGAGAAGGCCAACCGCCTCGCCCACTACCTGATCGACCAGGGCGTCAAGAAGGACGACAAGGTCGGACTCTACTGCCGCAACCGCAACGAGATCGTCATCGCGATGCTGGCCGTGGTGAAGGCCGGCGCGATCATCGTCAACGTCAACTTCCGCTACGTCGAGGCCGAGCTGCGCTACCTGTTCGACAACTCCGACATGGTGGCGCTCGTCCACGAACGCCAGTACTCCGACCGGGTCGCCAACGTCTTGCCGGACACCCCGAACGTCAAGACGGTCCTGGTGATCGAGGACGGCTCCGACAAAGACTTCCAGCGGTACGGCGGCGTCGAGTTCTACGACGCGATCGCGCAGGGGTCGCCCGAACGCGACTTCGGGCCGCGCAGCGCCGACGACATCTACCTGCTGTATACGGGTGGCACGACGGGGTTCCCTAAGGGCGTGATGTGGCGCCACGAGGACATATACCGGGTGCTGTTCGGTGGAACCGACTTCGCCACAGGCGAATTCGTCAAGGACGAGTACGACCTGGCCAAGGCTGCGGCCGCCAGCGAGCCCATGATCCGCTATCCGATTCCGCCGATGATCCACGGCGCCACCCAGTCCTCCACCTGGATGTCGCTGTTCGGTGGCCACACCACCGTCCTCGAACCGGAGTTCAACGCCGACGAGGTGTGGCGCACGATCCACAAACACAAGGTCAACCTGTTGTTCTTCACCGGCGACGCGATGGCGCGCCCGCTGCTGGACGCGCTGCAGAAGGATAACGACTATGACCTGTCGTCGCTGTTCCTGCTCGCCAGCACCGCGGCGCTGTTTTCGCCGAGCATCAAGGAGAAGCTGCTCGAGTTGCTGCCCAATCGGGTCATCACCGACTCAATTGGCTCCTCGGAGACCGGGTTTGGCGGCACCAGCATCGTCGCCAAGGACGCGCCGCACAGCGGCGGCCCGCGGGTGACCATCGACCACCGCACCGTCGTCCTCGACGACGACGGCAACGAGGTCAAGCCCGGCTCCGGCGTGCGCGGCTTCATCGCCAAGAAGGGCAACATCCCGGTCGGCTACTACAAGGACGAGAAGAAGACCGCCGAAACGTTTCGGACCATCAACGGCGTCCGCTACGCCATCCCGGGGGACTACGCGCAGGTCGAGGAGGACGGCACCGTCACGATGCTGGGCCGCGGCTCGGTGTCGATCAACAGCGGCGGCGAGAAGATCTACCCCGAGGAGGTCGAGGCCGCCCTCAAGGGCCACCCCGACGTCTTCGACGCGCTGGTGGTCGGCGTGCCCGACGCCCGGTACGGCCAGCATGTGGCCGCCGTCGTTCAGCCCCGGCCCGGTACCCGGCCCGCGCTGGCCGAGCTGGACAGCTTCGTGCGCTCCGAGATCGCGGGATACAAAGTGCCGCGCAGTCTTTGGCTCGTCGACGAGGTCAAGCGCTCGCCGGCCGGCAAGCCGGACTACCGCTGGGCCAAGGAGCAGACCGAGGCGCGCCCGGCCGACGATGTGCATGCCGCTCACGCGACTGCGTGACTGATTTCGTCAAGAGTCATCCGGGCGCGCCCGCCAATTATTTCGCTTGGGAAGCCTCAGGGCTGCGCTGGCTTTCCAGCGTCGACGGCGGCGTGCCCTGTGCGCAGGTCGTCTCCGTCGATGCCGGGAGCCTGACGCTGCGGCGACTCCAGTCGGTCAGTCCGAGCGCCGAAGCCGCGCACGCGTTCGGCCGCCAACTCGCCACCACCCACGGCGCCGGCGCCCCGGCGTTCGGTGTGGGTCCCGACGGCTGGGACGGGCCCGGGTTCTTCGGGCCACTACAGCAGCCGCTGCCGATGTCATTGCGGCCGCACCAGCGTTGGGGCGAGTTCTACGCCGACGAGCGGCTGGCCCCGATGGCCGAGCTCGCCGCGCCGCAACTCGATGTGGCAACCCGGGCCACGATCTCTGAGGTCGCGGCGCGTTGCCGCGCCGGCGACTTCGATTCTGATGACGAAGCGGACCGCCCAGCGCGGCTGCATGGCGACCTGTGGGGCGGCAACGTGATGTGGACACCCGACGGGGTGGTGCTGATCGACCCCGCCGCGCACGCCGGTCACCGCGAGACCGACCTGGCGATGCTGGCGCTGTTCGGCTGCCCGCACTACGACGCGATCATCACCGGCTACCAGCGGGTGCAGCCGCTGAAACCCGGCTGGCGCAACCGGATCGGGCTACACCAGCTCTTCCCGCTGCTCGCGCACGTCGTGCTGTTTGGCGGGGAGTATGCGGCGCGCACCCGTGCCGCCGCCCGCGCCGCACTGGCCGTGTGACCCGGGGTCTAAAGTCGAATCGCGATGACGATCGACGTGTGGATGCAGCATCCGACGCAACGGTTCCTGCGCAGCGACTTCTTGGCCTCGCTGCGGCGTTGGACCGGCGGGTCAATACCGGACACCGACATCCCAATCGAGGCGACCATCGCGTCCATGGACGCGGCCAACGTTGACCTCGGCTTGCTCAGCGCGTGGCAGGGACCGGGCGGCCAGGACCTGGTCTCCAACGACGAGGTCGCCGAGTGGATCAGATTGCACCCCAACCGTTTTGCCGGCCTTGCCGCCGCCGACTTGGATCGGCCCATGGAGGCGGTCCGCGAATTGCGACGCCGGGTTAAACAAGGGTTCGTCGGCCTGCGGGTGGTGCCCTGGCTGTGGAATGCGCCGCCCACCGACCGCCGCTACTACCCGCTGTTCGCCGAGTGTGTCGAGTCCGGCGTGCCGTTTTGCACGCAGGTCGGCCACACCGGGCCGTTGCGCCCTTCGGAGACCGGACGCCCGATTCCCTACATCGACCAGGTGGCCCTCGACTTTCCGGAGCTGGTGATCGTGTGCGGGCACGTCGGCTATCCGTGGACCGAGGAGATGGTGGCCGTCGCTCGCAAACACGAAAACGTGTACATCGATACCAGCGCCTACACGATCAAGCGGCTGCCTGAAGAGCTCATCAGATTCATGAAAACTCCTACCGGACAACGCAAAGTGCTGTTCGGCACCAACTGGCCGATGATTGCGCACAGCCACGCGCTGGCCGGCCTCGACGACCTCGGCCTCAGCGACGAGGCCCGCCACGACTTCTTGCGCGGCAATGCCGAGCGGGTGTTCGGATTGGAGGCGACTCAGTGAACGGTGCCCAGGCGCTGATCAACACCCTGGTCGACGGTGGTGTCGACGTGTGCTTCGCCAACCCCGGCACGTCGGAGATGCACTTCGTGTCCGCACTGGACACCGTGGAACGCATGCGCGGCGTGCTGACCCTGTTCGAAGGGGTGGCCACCGGTGCGGCCGACGGGTATGCGCGCATCGCCGACCGCCCCGCCGCGGTGCTGCTGCACCTGGGCCCCGGGCTGGGCAACGGCCTGGCCAACCTGCACAACGCGCGCCGCGCGAAAGTCCCGATGGTGGTCGTCGTCGGCGATCATGCCACCTATCACAAGAAGTACGACGCCCCACTGGAATCCGACATCGACGCGCTGGCGGGCACCGTGTCGGGATGGGTGCGCCGTAGCGTCGACAGCGCCGCCGTCGGGCCCGATACGGCCGAGGCGATCGCTGCGAGCGTTTCCGGATCTTGCGTCTCGACGTTGATCCTGCCCGCCGACGCGTCCTGGTCCGACGGCGGCCAGGTGGCCGAGGTGCGGCCACCGGCAGGCCGCGCCGGGGGACCGGCGGTCGGCGCATCAGAGGTGGCCGCGGCGTTGCGCTCCGGCGAGCCCACGGTGATGCTCATCGGTGGCGACGCCACCCGCGCACCCGGCCTGGCCGCGGCCGCGCGGATCGGCCAGGCGACCGGCGCCCGCCTGCTCTGTGAGACCTTCCCGACGCGGCTCGAGCGCGGCGCCGGCATCCCCGCGATCGACCGGCTCGCCTATTTCGCCGAGGCCGTCGCAGCCCAACTCGACGGCGCCAAGCATCTGGTGCTGGCCGGCGCCGTGTCGCCGGTGTCCTTCTTCGCCTACCCGAACACGCCCAGCGACCTGGTGCCGGCGGGCTGCGAGGTGCACGTGCTCGCCGAATACGACGGCGCGGCAGCGGCTTTGGCCGCGTTGGCCGACGAGCTGGCGCCGGACACCGTCGCCCCGGTGGCGTCCCCGTCGCGCCCGGAGTTACCGACCGGTGCCCTGACGTCCGCGTCGGCGGCCGCGGTGATCGGCGCGCTGCTGCCGGAACGGGCCATTGTCGTCGACGAGTCCAACACGTCCGGTCTGGCGTTGGAGAAGGCCACCGCCGGGGCGCCGGCCCACGATTGGCTGACGCTGACCGGCGGAGCGATCGGCTACGGCATCCCGACGGCGGTGGGTGCCGCGGTGGCCGCACCCGACCGGCCGGTGCTCTGCCTGGAATCCGACGGCTCGGCGATGTACACGATTTCCGGCTTGTGGACTCAGGCGCGTGAAAACCTCAACGTGACCACCGTCCTCTACGACAACGGCGCCTACGACATCCTCCGGATTGAACTGCAGCGCGTCGGGGCCGGATCCGCCCCCGGCCCCAAAGCGCTGAACCTGCTTGACTTATCCGGTCCCACAATGGATTTCGTCAAGATCGCCGAGGGCATGGGAGTGCCGGCGCGGCGGGTCAGCACCGCCGAGGAATTGGCCGACGCGCTCAATGCGGCCTTCGCCGAACCCGGACCGCACCTTATCGACGCGGTAGTCCCATCACTGTTCGGCTAGCGAAAGGTGTCCACCATTGTCGAAACAGCTTCATCATGTCGTCATGCGCAGCCATTCGGCGAGCACCTTCATCCAATTCCTCACCGACGTCGTTGGGATGGATGTCCAGCACAGCTTTCGGATCCCCGGCGAGATGCTGGAGGCGACCCTAGGCTGGCCACCATCGGATGGAGCCGACGTGACGATTCTGGGCAGCGGCGACGCCGGACTGATCGAAGTCCTGGACGTGCCCGAGAAGATGCGCGACATCGCCCCCGAGGGCCTCGCGGCGCTGTCGTTCCTCACCGACGACTACAGCAACGTGAAAGACAAGGCACACAAGTTCGCCGACGACGTCACGGTGCTCAACACCATGGTGCCCGGCGTCGACCTGTTCTTCTGCACCATGGGCGGCGTGCCGATGGAGTTCATGGGGAGCTATCAGGCCGATGCTGCTCAGGCGGCCGCGTCGGGCGACGGCAGCTAGTTAACCGCCCACGCTCCCGCGTGTCTAGCCCGCGAGCCGAACGTGGCTGCGATTTCCGGCACCGGATTTCGCAGTGACGTTCGGCTCGCGGACACCGTTAGACGACACGTTTACCGGGATATCGACCACACCGGATCGGCGCAGTCCACACCCTCGGCCGAGAGCTCCCGCTTGAGCACCTTGAAGGTCACCGTGCGTGGCAGCGCCGCGCTGACCCGGACATACGACGGCCATTGCTTGGGCCCGAGGTCGGACTGTGCGGCCAGGAACGACCGGAACGTCTCGACGTCGAATTCGGCGCCGGGCGTCAGCACCAGCGCCGCCATCACCTGGTCGCCGACCACCGGATCGGGCACCGGATACACCGCCGCCTCGGTCACCTCGGGATGCCGTAGCAGCACCCGTTCGATCGGCGCGGTGCCCAGGTTCTCGCCGTCGACCCGCATCCAATCGCCAAGTCGGCCAGCGAAATAGGCGTACCCGGCTTCGTCGCGATAGGCCAGGTCGCCACTGTGGTAGACGCCCCCGGCCATGCGTTGGGCCTCGGCCTCGGGATCGTTGTAGTAGCCCTCGAACCGGCCCGCTCCTGCGGTGTTGACCACCTCGCCGACCACGCCGGGCGGGCAGGGCTCGCCGGTCTCGGGGTCGATGATCTCGATCCCCTCGGTCAGCGGGCCCAGCGCACCCGGTGGGGTATCGGGGGTACGTCCGATCGCAACCCCGCCCTCGGTCGAACCGAAGCCGTCCTGAACCCGACAGCCGAATCTGGTTGCGAAGCGCTCGATGTCGCCGGGCACCCCTTCGTTGCCGTACACCGCGCGCAGCGGGTTGTCCGCATCGTCGGGAAGCTCGGGTGTGGCAAGCACATAGGATAGCGGCTTGCCGACGTAGTTGGCGTAGGTGGCGCCGTAGCGACGGACGTCCGGCAGGAAGTTCGACGCGGAGAACTTGCGCCGCAACGCCATTGAGCCCTGACACGCCGCCGCCACCGACCAGCCGACCAGTACCGCGTTGGAATGAAACAGCGGCATCGACACGTAGCAGACGTCGTCGCGGCCAAGCTCGAAGCGCTGCGTCATCATCACGCCGGCGACGGCCACCTTGCCGTGGCTGCACTTCACCGCCTTGGGATCACCGCTGGTGCCCGACGTGAAGATCAGCATGAACAGGTCGTCGGGCGACGCGGTCCGGAAACGCGCCTCCGCGTCGCGGTGCGCGTCGACCTCGGCGGCCCACTCCGGGGAATCGACATTGACATGCTCGATGCCATCAAGCGTTTCAGCGGATTTCGTATCGGCCAACACCAGCTGGCAGTCGGCCTTGTCGATGTCGCGGATCAGCGCCTCGCCGCGCCGCACCGGGTTCAGGCCTACCGGCACGATCCCCGACATCCCGGCCGCCACGAGCATCGCCGAGAAGAACGGCGTGTTCTCCAGCAGCACGCCGACGTGCGGCGGCTTGGCCGGATCCAACCGGTCGCGCAGCGCCGCGGTGATGGCGGCCGCGTGTTGCACATGATCACGCCAACTGGTGAACGAGTTCTCGAAATAGACGCCGCGGTCGTCGATGTCGGCCAGCGGCACCAGGAGTTGGGTGACCGTGAGGTCGGTCGGGCTGAGGATCAATTGCCCGGGCTAGGCAGGGGTCTCGGCGAGTTCACGGCCGATGCGGCGCAGCTGTCCGGTGGCGCCGCCCAACGCGAACTCGGTTTCCTTGGCCGCCAAGAAATAACGGTGCGCCGGGTGATCGGTGTCGACGCCGACGCCGCCGTGCACATGCACGATGGTGTGTGCCACCCGGTGCCCGGCATCCGCGGCCCAGAACGCCGCGCTGGCCACGTCCATCTCGGCGGGGATGTCCTCGGAGACCTTCCAGGCCGCCTGGGTGAGCGTCAGCCGCAAGCCTTTGATGTCGATGTAGCCGTCGGCCAACCGCTGCGAAACGGCCTGAAAGCTGCCGATCGGTCGGTCGAATTGCTCGCGCTCGCGCGCGTATTCGGCGGTCATCTGCAAACCGCGCTCCAGCACCCCGAGCTGAAACGCGCTGCGGCCCAGTGTGGCAAGGGTTTCGAGCCACGGGGCGACTTCGTCCCCGCCGACCCGACGCGAGTCGTCCACCGCGACACCGTCGAGCGCCAGGTGCCCGGCGCTGTTGAAGCCGGTGGTGCGCAACGCCGTCACCGTGACCCCGGGGTCGTCGGCCGCGACCAGGAAAACTGCTGTGCCCGAATCGGTTTCGGCGGCAACAAGGAAGGCATCCGCGACCGGACCGTAACCGACCAGCGTCCGGGTCCCCGTCAGCTTGCCGCCGGCCGCCCGTACCGGTCCCTCACCCATCTCGCCATCCAGGGCCACGGTGAGGATCTTCTCGCCCTTGACCGCCGGCACGGCCCAGTCCTGCTGCAACCCCTCGGAGCCGAACCGGGCCAGCGCGCCGGAGGCCAGCATCACCGATTCCAAATAGGGCACTGCGGCCATCTGATGACCCAGCGCGACCAGGATGGCCACCTGCTCGAGCACGCCGAAGCCGTCGCCGCCCAGCGCCGACGCCGCCGCGCTGGACAGGATGTCGGAGTCGATCAGCTTGCGCCACAACGTCTTGTCGAATCGTTGCTCGAGCCCGTCCAGTTCGCGCTGATGCTCCGGTGTGCACACCGAATCCACGATCGTGTCGACCAGCCCACCGAGGTCGTTCGCCGCTTCGCTTGTGGTGAAGTCCATGAAAGTAGTCCCGTCTTGATAAGAGTCAGCGGTTTCGGGGCAGGCCCAGCGCGACCATGCCGATGATGTCGCGCTGCACTTCGTTGGTGCCGCCGCCGAAGGTCAGGATCAGGCACGCCCGGTGCATCCGCTCGACCCGTCCGCGCAGCAGCGCGCCCGGCGAATCCTGGCGCAGTGTCGCGGCGGTGCCCAGGACCTCCATCAGCAGCCGGTAGGCCTCGGTGGCCAGTTCGGTGCCGAACACCTTGGCGGCCGAGGCATCCGCGGGGTTCAACGCCTCGCTCGACGCCGAGGCCAGCTCCCAGTTGATCAGCTTGAGCACCTCGGCCTTGGCGTGCACCCGGGCCAGGTTGAGCTGCACCCACTCCGAGTCGATGAGCCGGGCCCCGCCATCACCCTTGGTGTTTTGCGCCCATTCGCGCACCTCGCGCAGGGCCACGAAGATCGGCTGCGGCGACACCAGGGCGACCCGCTCGTGGTTGAGCTGGTTGGTCACCAGCTTCCAGCCGCCGTTCTCCTCGCCGATCAGGTTGGTCACCGGCACCCGCACGTCGGAGTAATAGGTGGCGCTGGTGTCCACCCCGGCCATGGTGTGCACGGGCGTCCACGAGAACCCCTCGGCGGTGGTCGGCACCGTCAGCATCGAGATGCCGCGGTGCTTCTTGGCCTCCGGGTTGGTTCGCACCGCCAGCCACACCCAGTCGGCGTATGCGATCAGGCTGGTCCACATCTTCTGGCCATTGATGACATAGTCGTCGCCGTCGCGCACCGCGGTCGTGCGCAGGTTGGCCAGGTCGGTACCGGCGCCGGGCTCGGAGTAGCCGATCGAGAAGTGCAGATCGCCGGCGGCGATCTTGGGCAGGAAGAACTTCTTCTGCTCCTCGGTGCCGAACGCCATGATCGTCGGCGCCACGCTGTTGATCGTCAGGAACGGCACCGGCGCACCGGCGATGGCCGCTTCATCGGTGAAGATCAGCGAGTCCATCGGGGTACGGTCCTGTCCGCCGTACTCCTTGGGCCAGTTCAGGGTCAGCCACCCGTCCTTGCCCATCTGCGAAACGACGTCGCGATATGCGTTGCCCGTCCCGACCTCGCCCTGCGTGGAGCTCAGCGCCTCGCGACGCTCCGGGGTCATCAGCTTGGTGAAGTACGACCGCAGCTCGCGACGCAGCTCCTCCTGTTCAGGGGTGTAACTGATGCGCATTACAGCCGTCCTTCTCCTAGGCGTTGATTCGGCCAACGGCAACCCGTCCGTCTTCCCGGTTGTAACACGTTCTAGTCTGGGAATCCAGCGACCGTTTCGTCAGACCGATCCGAGCCTTATGGTGGACCGGGATGTCCGAGCAGGTTCAAGGAGGGTGTCGTGCGAGTGATCGTGGACCGTGACCGGTGTGAAGGCAACGCGGTATGCCGGGGAATTGCGCCGGATATCTTCGACCTTGACGACGAGGACTACGCCGTGATCAAGACCGATCCCGTGCCCCCCGACCAGGAAGACCTGGCCGAACAGGCGATCGCCGAATGCCCTCGTGCCGCGTTGTTGCGTGGCGACTAGGCCGAGACCGACCTGAGTAAACCGAAACTAGAGGTATTCATAAATTGACTAGGCCTAATACCCCGACTCCTCCTCAGGCCGCTGGGCGGCCTGCATCGTCGTCGGGGGCAGCATGAACGCGACCGATCTGTCCGGGAAGGTCGCGGTGGTGACCGGTGCCGCCGCGGGTCTGGGCCGGGCCGAAGCGGTCGGTTTGGCCCGCCTCGGCGCCACCGTCGTCGTCAACGACATGCCCGCCGCCCTGGATGCCTCCGACGTGATCGACGAGATCGGGGCGGCCGGCTCCAAAGCCGTCGCGGTGGCCGGAGATATTAGCCAACGCTCGACCGCCGACGAGTTGGTCAGCTGCGCCGACGGGCTGGGCGGACTGGACATCGTGGTGAACAACGCCGGGATCACCCGCGACCGGATGCTGTTCAACATGTCCGACGAGGAGTGGGACCTCGTCATCGCCGTGCACCTGCGCGGGCACTTTCTGCTGACCCGCAACGCGGCCACCTACTGGCGCAGCAAGGCCAAAGAATCGGGCGGATCGATCTTCGGCCGGATCGTCAACACGTCGTCGGAGGCCGGCCTGACGGGTCCGGTCGGACAAGCCAACTACGGCGCCGCCAAGGCGGGGATTATCCAGCTGACCTTGACCGCCGCCCGCGCGCTAGGCCAGTACGGCGTCCGCGCCAACGCCATCTGCCCGCGGGCCCGCACCGCCATGACGGCCGACGTTTTCGGGCCGGCAGATATAGAGGAAGGCGAAATCGACCCGCTCTCGCCGGAGCACGTGGTTAGCCTGGTTCAGTTTTTGTCGTCACCGGCCGCCGCCGACGTCAACGGTCAGGTGTTCATCGTCTACGGCCCGCGGGTGACGTTGGTGGCGGCGCCGACGGTCGAGCAACAATTCAGTGCCGAAGGGTCGGCCTGGGAGCCCGCGCAGCTGAGCTCCACATTGCGCAATTACTTTGCTGGGCGCGATCCGGAACGCAACTTTTCCGCGTCCGCGCTGATGGATCAGTAACGTCCGTGGAAGGATTTGCCAGCTATTGGCAGGGGGCCCTGCGTGACTAGAACATGTGTCAGAAACTCTTCCCTCAATGCCTGTTAACCAGGTAAATTAACGCGCGTGTTCAGAAATCTGTTGATTGACACGGCGCATTTGGTCTGAGTTAATATGATCCGGCTCACATCGACGAGCTGGTAAATCCCGGCCGCATGCAGAAGACGTACAGACTTCGCCGCGAGGAGCAAAGGGGGGAACCGAAATGATTCAACAACTTGCGGTTCCGGCCCGGGCGGTCGGCGGGTTCTTCGAGATGTCCATGGATACCCTGCGCGGCATCTTCCGTCGGCCGTTCCAGCTCGGCGAGTTTCTGGAACAGACCTGGATGATCGCTCGGGTGTCGTTGGTCCCGACGCTGCTGGTATCCATTCCGTTCACGGTCCTGGTGGCCTTCACCCTCAACATCCTGCTGCGCGAGATCGGGGCCGCGGACCTGTCCGGCGCCGGGACGGCGTTCGGCACCATCACCCAGCTCGGTCCGGTCGTCACCGTGCTGGTCGTGGCCGGCGCCGGCGCCACGGCGATCTGCGCCGATCTGGGCGCCCGCACCATCCGCGAGGAAATCGACGCCATGCGGGTGCTCGGCATCGACCCGATCCAGCGCCTGGTCGTACCCCGGGTGCTGGCCTCCACGGTCGTCGCCCTGTTGCTCAACGGGTTGGTGTGTCTGATCGGGTTGTCCGGGGGCTACGTCTTCTCCGTGTTTCTGCAAGGCGTCAACCCGGGCGCGTTCATCAACGGACTGACCGTCCTGACGGGACTGCGTGAGCTGGTCCTCGCGGAAGTGAAAGCGTTGCTGTTCGGCGTGATGGCCGGCCTGGTCGGCTGCTACCGCGGCCTGACGGTCAAGGGTGGGCCCAAGGGCGTCGGCAATGCGGTCAACGAAACCGTCGTGTATGCGTTCATCTGCCTGTTCGTGATCAATGTGGTCATGACCGCCATCGGCGTGCGGATCACGGCCAAGTGATCGGGCGGGTGAGCGCGCGATGAGTTACGACATCACGTACCGGGTCCGTAACTTGCTGGCGCGATTCGCCGACCCGGTCGACGACTTCGGCGAGCAGGCGCTGTTCTACGGCCAAACCCTGCGTTACATCCCCAACGCGGTCACCCGGTACCGCAAAGAGACGATCCGCCTCGTCGCCGAGATGACGTTGGGCGCGGGGGCGCTGATCATGATCGGCGGCACGGTCGGGGTCGCGGCCTTCCTGACCCTGGCATCCGGCGGCGTCATCGCTGTGCAGGGCTACTCGTCGCTGGGCAACATCGGTATCGAGGCGCTGACCGGGTTCCTGTCGGCGTTTCTGAACGTCCGGGTCGTCGCCCCGGTGATTGCCGGCATCGCGCTGGCCGCCACCATCGGCGCCGGCGCCACCGCCCAGTTGGGGGCCATGCGCGTCGCCGAGGAGATCGACGCCGTCGAATCGATGGCGGTGCACTCGGTTTCGTATCTGGTGTCGACCCGGTTGATCGCCGGCCTGGTCGCCATCGTGCCGCTGTATTCGCTGTCGGTGCTGGCCGCGTTCTTCGCCGCCCGCTTCACCACGGTGTTCATCAACGGCCAGTCCGCCGGCCTGTACGACCACTACTTCAACACCTTCCTCATTCCGTCCGACCTGTTGTGGTCGTTCCTGCAAGCGATCGTGATGTCGATCGCGGTGATGTTGGTGCATACCTACTACGGCTACAACGCCCACGGCGGGCCGGTGGGCGTGGGCATCGCGGTCGGTCAGGCGGTGCGGACGTCGCTGATCGTCGTCGTGGTGATCACGTTGTTCATTTCACTCGCGGTGTACGGCTCGCAGGGAAACTTCAACCTTTCTGGATAGGGAGAGCGCGCAAAAGATATGGCAAGCACGGGATCTCGACGCACGAGCGTGCGGCTGGCAGCTGCGGTGCTGGCCGGACTGATCGTCGCGTTCGCCGTGCTGACGTACCTTTCCTACTCCGCGGCTTTCACGTCGACCGACCGCGTCACCGTCGCCGCGCCGCGCGCCGGCCTGGTGATGGAGAAGGGCGCCAAGGTCAAATACCGCGGCATCCAGGTCGGCAAGGTCGAAGCCATCAGCTACGACGGCGACCAGGCGCGGTTGACCTTGGCCATCAACAGCGGCCAGATGGGATTCATCCCTTCCAACGCGACGGTGCATATTGGGGGCAACACCGTCTTCGGCGCCAAGTCGGTGGAATTCGTTCCGCCCCAATCACCTTCACCGAAGTCGTTGCGCCCGGACGCGGTCGTGCAGGCCTCTGCGGTGCAGCTGGAAGTCAACACCTTGTTCCAGTCGCTCATCGACTTGCTGCACAAGATCGACCCGGTGGAATTGAACGGGACGCTCAGCGCGCTGGCCGAAGGCCTGCGGGGTCACGGCGACGACTTCGGCGCGCTGTTGTCGGGGCTGAATACCCTTTCACAACAGGCGAATCCGAAGCTGGCCGCGCTGCAGGAAGACTTCCGCAAGACCGGGATCGTCACCAACACCTATGCCGACGCCGCGCCCGACCTCAATACCGTGTTCGATAGCTTGCCGACCATCAACAAGACGGTGGTCGACGAGCAGAACAACCTGAACACCACGTTGTTGGCCACCATCGGCCTGGCCAACAACGCCTATGACACGTTGCAGCCGGGCGAGCGGGACTTCATCGACGCCATCAACCGGTTGCGGGCCCCGATCAAGGTGGCCCACGACTATTCGCCGGAGTTCGGCTGCGTATTCAAGGGCATCGTGCGAGGCATCAGGGAGTACGCCCCCCTGCTGGGTGTGCGCAAGGCGGGGCTGTTCACGTCGTCCAGCTTCGTCTTGGGTGCGCCGTCCTACACCTACCCGGAGTCCCTGCCGATCGTGAACGCCTCCGGGGGCCCGAATTGCCGTGGGCTGCCCGATATTCCGACAAAGCAGGGCGGTGGCTCGTTCTACCGTGCGCCGTTCCTGGTCACCGACAACGCCAACATTCCCTACGAGCCGTTCACCGAGCTGCAGTTCGATGCGCCGTCCACGCTGCAGTTCTTGTTCCATGGTGCTTTCGCCGAACGGGACGACTTCTGATGGCGGCCTCGGGCATGCCGTCGCACCGGTCGATGGTGATCAAGGTCAGCATCTTCGTGGTGGCCATGGTGTTGGTGTCCGCGAGCCTGGTCGTGGTGTTCGGGGACTTCCGGTTCGGCCCCGAAAGCACCTACCACGCCACCTTTACCGACGCGTCGCGGCTGAAGGCGGGGCAGAAGGTCCGCATCGCCGGGGTGCCGGTGGGTGCGGTCTCCGGGGTAAAGCTCAACCGCGACAACACCGTCGACGTGGAATTCGGAATCGACAAGCACTACACGCTGTACACATCCACTCGTGCGGTGATCCGGTACGAGAACCTGGTCGGTGACCGCTTCCTGGAGATCACCTCCGGTCCGGGCGAGTTGCGCAAGCTGGCGCCGGGCGCGACGATCAACGCTCAACACACCCAGCCCGCATTGGATCTGGACGCGCTGCTGGGCGGGCTCAAGCCGGTGCTGAAGGGCCTGGATGCGGAGAAGGTCAACACGATCAGCAGCGCCATTATCCAATTGCTCCAGGGTCAGGGCGGAGCGTTGGCGAACGTGCTGGCCGACACCAGCGCCTTTTCCACGGCGCTGGGCAAACGCGACGAGCTCATCGGCGGCGTGATCAACAACCTGAACACGGTGCTGTCGACCGTCGACGAAAGAAGCGCGGAATTCTCGGCGAGCGTCGACCAGCTGCAGCAGTTGATCAGCGGCCTGGCCAACAACCGGGACGTGATTGCGGGCGCCATCCCGCCGCTCGCGTCGACGACCACCGATCTGACCCAACTGCTGCAGAATTCGCGCCGGCCGCTGCAGGGCATCCTGGAAAACACCCGGCCGCTGGCGACCGAGCTCGACACCCGCAAGGCCGAGGTGAACAACGACGTCGAGCAGTTGGGCGAGGACTACCTGCGACTGGCCGCGCTCGGAGCCTACGGGTCGTTCTTCAACATCTACTTCTGCTCGGTGTCGCTCAAGATCAACGGGCCGGCCGGCAGTGACATGCTGATAAACCTCGGTGGCCAGGTGAACCCGAACAAGGGGAGGTGCGCCTTTGCCAAGCAGTAAACGAGATCGAGACCCGCTGCGCACCGGCATCTTCGGCCTGGTGTTGGTGATCTGCATCGTCTTGATTGCCTTCGGCTATGCCGGCTTGCCGTTCTGGCCGCAGGGCAGGTCCTACGACGCTTACTTCGCCGACGCCGCTGGGATTTCGCCCGGTAACTCCGTGTATGTATCGGGCATCAAGGTCGGCAAGGTGTCGGCGGTGAGCCTGGCCGGCGACAGCGCCCGGGTCACCTTCACCGTGGACCGGCACGTCGCCGTGGGCGACCAGTCGCTGGCCGCGATCCGCACCGACACCATCCTCGGCGAGCGTTCCGTTTCGGTGAGCCCGGCGGGTACGGGGAGGGCGACCAGCATCCCACTGAACCGGACGACCACGCCGTACACCCTCGCCGGCGCGCTCGAGGACCTCGGCCAGAACGCCAGCAATCTGAACAAGCCGCAGTTCGAACAGGCCCTGAATGTCTTGACCGACACGCTGCGCGACGCCACCCCGGACCTGCGCGGTGCCCTGGACGGCGTGACCTCGCTGTCGCGCACGCTGAACCGCCGCGACGAGGCGCTGCAATCCCTGCTGGCGCACGCGAAGTCGGTGACGTCGGTGCTATCCGAAAGGGCCGCGCAGGTCAACAAGCTCGTCGACGACGGTGACCGGTTGTTCGCCGCGCTCGACGAACGGCGCGACTCGCTGGGCCAGCTGATCTCCGGAATCGACGGGCTATCCCAACAGATTTCGGGCTTCGTCGCCGACAACCGCAAAGAGTTCGGCCCCGCCCTGAGCAAGCTTAACGCGGTGCTGAGCAACCTCAACGAGCGCCGCGACTACATCACCGAGGCCCTCAAACGACTGCCCACCTACGCGACCGAGTTGGGTGAGGTCGTCGGCTCCGGACCCGGGTTTAACGTCAACGTCTACGGCGTCTTGCCGGCGCCGATGATGGCGATGATATTCGACTTTGTCTACCAGCCGGGCAAGCTGCCGGCCAGTCTCTCCGACTATTTGCGCGGCCTCATCCAAGAGCGCTGGATCATCAGGCCGAAATCGCCGTGATCAGAAGACTTTTGGGTGCCCGGGGGCTGCGCACCGTTACCAGCATCGCGTTGGTCGCGGTGCTGGTGGGCGGCGTCTACGTGCTGGCTTCGCGCCCCGGCGGGCGACACATCGTCGCGTATTTCACGTCCGCCGTCGGGATCTACCCCGGAGACCAGGTGCGCGTGCTCGGCGTCCCGGTCGGCGTGATCGACACGATCGAACCGCGGCCCTCCGACGTCAAGATCACCATGTCGGTGTCCGACGACGTCAAGGTGCCCAAGGATGCTCGGGCCGTGATCATGTCGCCAAACCTGGTGGCGGCGCGGTTCATTCAGCTCACCCCCACCTACACCGGCGGCGCCGTGTTGCCCGACGGCGGCAGCATCGACCTAAACCGCACCGCCGTTCCGGTGGAGTGGGACGAGGTGAAAGAGGCACTGACGCAGCTGGCCGTCCAGCTGAGCCCGGCGACCGGGCAGATGCAGGGGCCGCTGGGTGCCGCCATCAACCAGGCGGCCGACACGCTCGACGGCAAGGGCGAGTCGTTCCACAGCGCGTTGCGCGAGCTGTCCCAGGCCGCGGGGCGGCTGGGGGATTCGCGCAGCGACATCTTCGGCACGGTCAAGAACCTGCAGGTGCTGGTGAACGCGCTCTCGGCGAGCAACGACCAGATCGTGCAGTTCGCCGGCAATGTCGCCTCGGTGTCGCAGGTGCTCGCCGACAGTTCGCGCCATCTCGACAACACGCTGGGGACACTGAACAAAGCGCTCTCCGACATCCGCGGGTTCCTGCACGAAAACAACTCGACGATCGTCGATACCGTCAACAACCTCAACGACTTCGCCAAGACCCTGAGCGACCAGAGCGACAACATCGAGCAGGTGTTGCACGTTGCGGGCCCGGGCATCGCCAACTTCTATAACATCTACGACCCCGCGCAGGGCACACTGAACGGGCTGTTGTCGATCCCGGAATTCTCCAACCCCGTGCAGTTCATCTGCGGCGGCTCCTTCGAGACCGCCGGCGGCCCCAGCGCGCCCGAATACTTCCGCCGCGCCGAGATCTGCCGTGAGCGGCTGGGCCCGGTGCTGCGCCGGCTCGCCTTCAACTTCCCGCCGCTGATGTTCCACCCGCTCAACACGATCACCGCCTACAAGGGTCAGATCATCTACGACACCCCGGAAACCCAAGCCAAGTCTGCGACCCCGGTTCCGCAGCTGACCTGGATACCTGCCAAGGGCGTCAAGACGCCCCCGTCCGCCCAGAACCCGGCCGATCTGCAAGCCCTGCTTGTTCCGACGGCCCCGCAGACCGGTCAGCCCGAGGGTGCACCGCCGCCCGCCGGCCCCGGACCCGGCAACGCGTCCGGCGGTGGGTTCGGCCCGCTTCCGGGCCCCGCGCCCGCCCAAGCCCCTGCCGGATCGCCGTCCGCTGGACTGGGGAGCGGTCGATGAAGCGAATCTGGCTGCGCGGCAGTGTGTTGGCCGCCGGCAGCGCGTTGATCGCCGGCTGTCAGTTCACCGGATTGAACTCGCTGCCGATGCCCGGCACCGCGGGTCATGGCCTCGGCGCCTACCAGATCACCGTCGAACTTCCCGACGTGGCCACGTTGCCGCAGAACTCGCCGGTAATGGTCGACGACGTGACCGTGGGCAGCGTCGCCGGCATCGAGGCCAAGCAGCGGCCCGACGGATCATTCTATGCCGCAGTGAAATTGGCGTTGGACAAGAATGTGGT
The DNA here is from genome assembly GCF_010730195.1 of Mycobacterium conspicuum. NCBI lineage: Bacteria > Bacillati > Actinomycetota > Actinomycetes > Mycobacteriales > Mycobacteriaceae > Mycobacterium > Mycobacterium conspicuum. Next base: position 5,226,603 of record NZ_AP022613.1, on the reverse strand, counting down.
CCTACCGTCCAACGCGACCGCCAAGGTGTCCCAGACGTCGCTACTGGGCTCACTGCACATCGACCTGGCGCGCCCTGTTGACCAACCGCCAACCGGCAGGCTGGTCAACGGGTCGAGCATCGCGGAGGCCCGAACCGGGCGCTTCCCCACCACCGAAGAGGTGTTTTCGGCGCTCGGCGTCGTGGTCAACAAGGGCAATGTCGGTGCGCTGGAAGAGATTACCGACGAGACCTACCAGGCGGTGGCCGGGCGTCAAAGCCAATTCGTCGATTTGGTTCCCCGGCTGGCCGAGTTGACCGCGGGACTCAACCGTCAGGTCAACGACATCATCGAGGCGACCGACGGGTTGAACCGATTCTCCTCGATTTTGGCCCGCGACAGGGATAACCTCGGCCGGGCGCTGGACACCCTGCCCGACGCGTTGCGCGTGCTCAACAAGCAACGCGACCACATCGTCGAGGCATTCGGCGCGCTCAAGAAGTTGGCGACGGTGACATCGCACATACTGGCCAAGACGAAGGTGGACTTCGCCGAGGACCTCAAGGGCCTCTACTCGGTGGTAAAGGCGCTGAACGACAACCGAAAAGAATTCGTGACCTCGCTGCAGCTGTTGCTGACGTTCCCGTTCCCCAACTTCGGCCTCAAGCCGTCGGTGCGTGGCGACTATCTCAACGTGTTCACCACCTTCGACCTCACGTTGCGTCGGCTCGGTGAGACGTTCTTCACCACGTCGTATGCGCTCGACCCGAACATGATGCACATGTCCGAGATCCTCAACCCGCCCGACTTCTTGACCGGTGAAATGGCCAACCTGTCCGGGCAGGCCGCCGATCCGTTCAAGATTCCGCCCGGCACGGCTTCGGGTCAGCAGGGTCAGTAGGGGGCGGCGCAGATGGTTGACAGACTCACCAGAATCCAACTCGCGATCTTCGCGCTCGTCACCGCGATCACGCTGACGCTGATGATCATCTTCTATCTGCGGTTGCCGGCGACCCTCGGAGTCGGGACCTACAGCGTGACAGCCGATTTCGTCGCTGGCGGTGGCCTGTACAAGAACGCCAACGTCACCTACCGGGGTGTGGCCGTCGGCCGGGTGGAGTCGGTGGGGCTGACCCGCAACGGGGTCGGCGCCAAGATGCGCCTCAACAGCGGCACCCCGATCCCGTCCAACGTGACCGCGACGGTCAAGAGCGTGTCGGCCGTCGGCGAGCAGTACGTCGACCTGGTGCCACCGGCCCAGCCGTCGGCGAGCAAGTTGCGCAACGGATCCCGCATCGACCGGGCCAACACCCGCATCGGTCAAGGCGTGGCGGACCTGTTGAAGCGGGCCGAGACCCTGGTCAACAGCCTGGGCGACACCAAGCTGCGGGAACTGCTGCATGAGACGTTCCTCGCGGCCAACGGTTCCGGTCCGGAGTTGGCCCGGCTGCTCGATTCCGCCCGGTTGCTGGTGGACGAGGCCAACGTCAACTATCCCCAGGTGTCGCAGCTGATCGATCAGGCCGGCCCGTTCCTGCAGGCGCAGATCCGCGCCGGCGCCGACGTCAAGTCGCTCGCCGACGGGCTGGCGCGGTTCACCTCCGAGGTGCGTCGGGCCGATCCGCAGTTGCGCTCGACGCTGGCCACCGCGCCGGATGCCATCGACGAGGCCAACACCGCGTTCTCGGGTATCCGCCCGTCCTTCCCGGCGCTGGCGGCCAGCCTGGCCAACCTGGGCCGGGTCGGGGTGATCTATCACAAGTCGATCGAACAGCTCCTGGTGGTTTTGCCGGCGTTGTTCGCCGCCATCACCACGGCCGCTAACGGGGCGCCGCAGGACGAGGGCGCCAAGTTGGACTTCAAGCTGGATCTGAACGACCCGCCCCCGTGCTCGGTAGGTTTCCTGCCCGCGCCGCTGATGCGCACGCCGGCCGACGAGACGGTGCGCGAACTCCCGAAAGACCTGTACTGCAAGGCTGCCCAGAACGACCCCACCACGGTGCGCGGCGCCCGCAACTATCCATGCCAGGAATTCCCGGGCAAACGGGCGCCGACGATTCAGTTGTGTCGTGACCCGAAGGGCTTTGTGCCGCTTGGCCGCAACCCCTGGCGCGGTCCGCCGGTGCCCTACAGCACGCCCGTGACCAATGGGCTGAATATCTTGCCGCCCAACCATTTTCCATACATCCCACCCGACGCCGAGCCGGATCCGGGCACTCCCATTGTCGGGCCGCCTCCGCCCGGTGTGGTGCCCGGGCCCGGGCCGCTACCGAATCATCAGCCGGCGTACAACGCGCCGCCGCCCAACGACCAACCACCGCCGCCGGGCAACCCGTCGTGGATGCCGCCGGGTGTTCCGCCGGTGCCGCCACAACTCCCGTATCCGAAATGGCTGCCCCCACCGCCGCCACCGGAAGGGATCAATCCTCCGCCGGCGGGCCCGGGTCCGGAGAAGCCGTGGGGGCCTCCACCGGGCCAGCCGGGCCAGCCGCAGGCCAGTGGCTACGCGACCTATGACCAGAACACCGGCGCCTTCAAGGATCCGGCAGGCGGGACGGGTATCTTCGCTCCCGGCATCAGCGGCGCGTCCAGCGCCGAGAATTGGGTGGACCTCATGCTTGACCCCAGGCCCGTGTAGTGGCGGAGCTAGAGACGACACGGCAGCCCACGCAGCGCGTTCGGCGGCGCGCATTCCGCGCCGCCGGCCCCGCGAGGCCCGAATCAGGCTCTGAGACAACGGTTGTCGCGACTGCCGCCGCGACCGTCAAGGCCGAGTCGGCCCCCAAGCGCGCCGCCAAGAAGCCGGCGCGCGTCAAGCCGCCGCCACGACGGCAGCCGAACCGGGTCCTGGTCGGGTGGATCTCGTTTGCCGCGGCGCTGTTGGCAATCGGCGCGCTCGCCGGGTGCCAGGCAGTGCTGATCGTCCAGCACCGGCATACCGAGGCCGAACGGGCGCGCGAACAGCGCTTCGTCGACACCGCCACGCAGACGGTGGTCAACATGTTCAGCTACCGGCAGGACAACATCGACGAGAGCGTGAACCGGTTCGTCAACGGCACCAGCGGCCCACTGCGCGGCATGCTCGGCGCCAACAACAACGTCGATAACCTCAAGGGCCTGTTCCGGGCCACCAACGCCTCGTCGGAAGCCGTGATCAACGGTGCCGCTTTGGAAGACATCGACAAGGTCGAGGACAACGCCTCGGTGCTGGTGTCGGTGCGGGTCACGGTCGCCGACGCCGAAGGCGTCAACAAGCCGTCCATGCCTTATCGCCTGCGGGTCATCGTGCACGAGGACGAGACCGGCAAGATGACCGGCTACGACTTGAAATATCCCGACGGGGGCAACTGATGCGGTGGTGGCGACGACTGCTGACCGTCGCCGGCGTCCTGGCGATCCTGGCCGTCGTCGGCTTGTCCGCGGCCGGTGGCTGGTTCTACTGGGAGCGGGTACAGGCCGGCGGCGAGGAGGCGGCGCGGGCGGTGCTGCCCCATCAGGCGGCCGACGACATACCGAAGGTGTTCGCCTACGACTATCAGACCGTCGAACGCAGCCTCGCCGACGCGTATCCCTTGCTGACGCCCGAATATCGCCAGGAGTTCCAGCGAAGCGCCAACGCGCAAATCATTCCCGAAGCCAAGAAGCGCGAGGTGGTCGTGCAGGCCAATGTCGTGGGCACCGGAGTGATTACCGCCAAACGTGATTCGGCGTCGGTGATGGTTTACATGAACCGCACCGTGTCCGACAAGACCTCGCGGCAGCAGCCGGTCTACGACGGCAGCCGGCTGCGCGTCGACTTCAAGCGCATCGGCGGCAAGTGGCTGATCGCCTACATCACACCCATCTAGGGCTCAGTAGCAGATAGCAATGTTGTTGCATTGCATCGGGTATCGCTGGATGGGGCTGGGCGGCGGCCCGACCAGTTGCAGCGAGAACGGCGTCTTTTTCATATCCGACGGCAGGCCGCAGACGGCGCCGTGCAACGAAGTGTGTGTGCCGGTGAGCGTTTCGTCGCTGAACGCATAGGTTTCGGAGGACGGTGCGGTGCCGCCGCCCGGGCACGACACGCCATCGGCGCGATCCACCGATACGGTCCACAGCATGCCGCTCATGCGGGCCCGGCCGCTGAAGTTCTGCAGCTTGTCCGCGGCGGTGAGCTGTTCGTCCGTCGAGCTCACAATGTTCAGCGCGCAGTTCATCGCGAAAACGATTGGGTCCGAATAGTCGTTCATGTTGCGGGTTCCGGACGGCTGATCGCACAGCGCCGTGATCGTCCACGTGACTCCGGACACGCCGGCCTGGTTGTAGGAGTAGTTGCCGTCCGGAGGCGGGCCGATCGCACTAGCCGGGTCGCCGGATTCGAGCGCGATGCCGAGTGCAACGGCCGAGCAGACGCCGGCAGCTCCGGCTAGCGCGCGACGGATCCTTTTCATAGTGCCTCCCTTCACGCTGCATCTGAGTATCACAGCGATCCGCAGGCAATGCCATGGGTTCGTCGCGGCTATTTGGTGTTGCGCGGGTGCGCCTCGGCGAGCGCATCCAGGAATGAGCGTGCCCAGCGGTCCACGTCGTGGGCGAGCACCTGGCGTCGCAGCGCGCGCATCCGGCGCCGCCCCTCCTCGACCGGCTGGTTGAGCGCCGCCTCGATGGAATCCTTGACCCCTTCCAGGTCGTGCGGGTTGACCAGGTAGGCCTGCTTGAGTTCGGTGGCGGCACCGGTGAATTCGGACAGCACGAGTGCGCCGCCGAGATCGCTACGGCACGCGACGTACTCCTTGGCGACGAGGTTCATCCCATCCCGTAACGGGGTGACCAGCATGACGTCCGCGGCGACAAAGAATGCGATGAGTTCGTTGCGCGGCACCGGACGGTGGATGTAATGCACCACGGGGTGACCGACCTCGCCGTACTCCCCGTTGATGTGTCCGACCTGTCGTTCGATGTCGTTGCGCAGGATCTGATAGCTCTCCACGCGTTCGCGGCTCGGCGTCGCCAACTGAATCAGCACGGTGTCGTCGCCTTTAACCCGACTCTCGGCAAGCAATTCCGATAAGGCCTTCAGCCGAACATCGATGCCCTTGGTGTAGTCGAGCCGGTCGACGCCGAGCAGGATCTTGCGCGGGTTGCCCAATTCGGCCCGGATCTCGCGGGCCCGGGTCTTGACGCTTCGGCTGCCGGCGGCATGGTCGAGTTCGCGGGAGTCGATGGAGATGGGAAACGCGCCCACCTGAACCCTGCGGCCCTCCTGGTCTGGGCGACGCCCCGCTGCGCCCGGCTCCGCCGTGCTCGCGGTCGCCGCGAGCTGCACCTCACCGAACCGCGACCGCACACCGACCGCTCCGCGAGAGGTGTTGGCGCCGAGCAGCCGTCGCGACAGGATCAGAAAGTTCTGCGCACCGCCCACCAGATGGAATCCCACCAGGTCGGCGCCGAGCAGACCTTCGATGATCTCGGTGCGCCAAGGCATCTGCATGAACAGCTCGACCGGGGGGAACGGGATGTGCAGAAAGAACCCGATGGTCAGGTCGGGCCGCAGCGTGCGCAGCATCTGCGGCACCAACTGCAGTTGGTAATCCTGCACCCATACCGTCCCGTCGCGCGCGGCGACGCGCGCCGCGGCTTCGGCGAACCGGCGGTTGACCACGACGTAGCGGTCCCACCATTCGCGGTGGTAGATCGGCTTGACGATGACGTCGTGGTAGAGCGGCCACAGCGTCGCGTTCGAGAAACCTTCGTAGTACTGGGCGATGTCCTCGGTGGACAGCGGCACCTGGTGCAGGGTCAGGTCGTCCTGGACGATCGGTTTGTCGTCCACCTCGAGGTCGTCATCGCGGTCGGATGGCAGGCCGGCCCAGCCGACCCAGGCGCCGCGCCGGCGACGCAGCAGCGGCTCCAGGGCCGTGACCAGGCCGCCCGGGCTGCGTTTCCAGGTGGTCGTGCCGTCGGGAAGCCGCTCCAAATCGACCGGCAGTCGATTGGCCACCACGACGAAGTCGGAGTCCCCGTAGCGCTCCGACTTCGCTGACTTGGATGCTTGCGAGTTTGCGCCTCCCCCGGGAGACATCTACGTCTCGAGCTTTGCCGGCCCAATACCGAGCATGGACAGAAACACCCTGCATTCGTCCGCGTCGTTCGCGTACGCGGCGACGACGCGCCTGGCCTGGCTGGCGGTGTGGTCGGCTAGCGGCTCGACGTCGCCGATCTCGCCGGCATCCGATTTCGTAGGCATGACATAACTGTAGGCGACGCTGATATTCGCTCGCAGGCATGTGTCGGCGTCACCTGGTCAGACACCCGACCCGGCGGGCGTGCGCTTACAGACTGGCCGTAATGTGTAAACCCAGGCAGGGTCTGACGACAACGAACGAGGTGGGCGGAATGACACTCTCCGAGAAAGCCGGCGCCGAGGCAACCAACGCTGCGGAGCTGGTGGCCTACGAAACTCTCGACGAGGGGCGCATCGCCCGGATCTGGCTCAACCGGCCCGAGGCCCACAACGCGCAAAGTCGCGGGCTGCTGGTTCAGCTCGACGAGGCGTTCGGTCGGGCCGAGGCCGACGACACCGTCCGCGTGGTGATCCTCGCTGCGCGCGGCAAAAACTTCTCCGCCGGCCACGACCTGGGCTCCGAGCAGGCCCTCGCGGAGCGCGCACCCGGACCGGGGCAGCATCCGAGTTTCCGTTCTCGCGGCGCCACGCTCGAGCCGATCGTGGAGAAGCTGTACCACCAGGAGTGGCACTACTTCTTCGAAAACACTTGCCGCTGGCGTGATCTGCGCAAGATCACCATCGCGCAGGTGCAGGGCAACGCCATCTCGGCCGGCCTGATGCTGATCTGGGCGTGCGACCTGATCGTTGCCGCCGACAATGCGAAGTTCAGCGACGTCGTCGCCGTTCGTCTCGGCATGCCGGGCGTCGAATACTATGCGCATCCTTGGGAATTCGGGCCCCGCAAGGCCAAAGAGCTTCTGCTGACCGGTGATTCGATCGATGCCGACGAAGCTCACCGGCTGGGCATGGTGTCCAAGGTCTTCGCCGTCGACGAGTTAGAGGAGAAGACGCTGGAATTCGCGCGGCGGATCGCCGAGCGCCCGACGATGGCGTCGCTGCTGATCAAAGATTCGGTCAACGCCGCCTCCGACGCGATGGGTTACACCGAGGCGTTGCGGCACGCGTTCCACGTACATCTGCTCGGGCATGCGCACTGGGCAGCCTTCAACGAGAACAGGTGGCCGGTCGGCCAGCCGCCGCACGTCGAGGACTGGCGCGACGCGAAGCCGACCAAGGTGGCTCGCCGCGATACGCCGTAGCCCGGGGGCGCGTCGTCGCGACGTCTGACGCATGGTTCGATAACTGGAACTTGTTTCAGTTCTCTGCGGCTTTCTAAGGGGCGCACCGTGCAGCTTTCATTCCAAGACCGCACGTACCTGGTCACCGGTGGTGGCAGCGGAATCGGCAAGGGCGTGGCATCCGCCCTGGTCGGTGCCGGTGCGTCGGTCATGATCATCGGCCGCAATCCGGACAAGTTGACGGCCGCCGTCGAAGAGATCGAGGCACTCAACGCCGAAGGCTCGATTCGCTTCGAGCCCGCCGACATCACCAACGAGGACGAGACCACCCGCGCGGTCGACGCCGTCACGGCCTGGCACGGCCGGCTGCACGGCGTGGTGCACTGCGCCGGTGGGTCGGAGACCATCGGACCGATCACCCAGATCGATTCGGAGGCGTGGCGCCGGACCATCGACCTCAACGTCAACGGCACCATGTACGTGCTCAAGCACTCCGCGCGCGAGATGGTGCGCGGCGGCGGCGGTTCGTTCGTCGGCATCTCGTCGATCGCGGCCAGCAACACCCACCGCTGGTTCGGCGCCTACGGGGTCGGCAAGTCCGCGCTGGACCACATCATGCAACTGGCCGCCGACGAACTCGGCCCATCCTGGGTGCGGGTGAACAGCATTCGCCCGGGGCTGATTCGCACGGAACTCGTTGCGCCGATACTGGATTCGCCCGAATTGAGTGAGGACTACCGGATCATCACGCCGTTGCCGCGCCCCGGCGAGGTGGAAGACATCGCCAACGTGGCGCTGTTTTTGCTCAGCGATGCGGCCAGCTACGTCACCGGGCAGATCATCAACGTCGACGGCGGCGTGATGCTGCGACGCGGCCCGGACTTTTCCGCGATGCTCGAGCCCGTGTTCGGGGCCGACGGGCTGCGCGGAGTGGTATGAGGCGGCCTTCGGTGTTTTGGGCCGCAATCGGGCCGCTGGTTGCGATGATGACCGCATGAACCGACTCGAAGGCAAGCGGATCCTGGTGACCGGCGCGGCGTCGGGCATCGGCCAGGCCACCGCGCTGCGGCTGCTGGACGAGGGTGCGGCGGTGGTGGGCGCCGACATCGCGGCGGACGGCTTGGCCAAGACCCAGGCGCAGGCGGACGAGGCCGCGACGGGTGAGCGGCTGACAACGCGCGAAATGAACGTCGGCGACGAGAGCTCCGTGGTCGACGGCGTGCGCTGGGCGGTCGAGCGGCTCGGCGGGCTGGACTCGCTGGTCAACGCCGCCGGCATACTGCGGGCCACCCACACCCACGAGACCAGCACCGAGCTGTGGAATCAGATCATCAACATCAACCTGACCGGCACGTTCCTGGTGGTGCGCGAAGCGTTGCCGGCGCTGTTGGCGAACCCGCGCAGCGCGATCGTCAACTTCAGCTCCACCTCGGCCGCGTTCGCCCACCCCTACATGGCCGCCTACGCCGCCAGCAAGGGCGGCATCCAGTCCTTCACCCACGCCTTGGCGCTCGAGTACGCCAAGCAGGGCCTGCGTGCGGCGTGCGTGGCACCCGGCAGCATCAAGTCCGGCATTACCGACGCGACCGGCGGATACATTCCCCAAGACGCCGACTGGTCGTTGTTCCCCAGGCTGATGCCGATCCTGCCGACGACGGTGGAATCCAGCGGCGCCGGGATGGCTGAGCCGTCCGCGATCGCCGGCGTCATCGCCATGCTGGTGTCCGACGACGGCGCCTGGATCACCGGCACCGAGATCCGCATCGACGGCGGCACGCACGCCTGATGGCGGCGAGTTGGATAGCGCGACTAGCTAGTTAACGCAGGGCACCCCGCCGCCGTCGATCGGCTTGCCCTGGTCGGGGGTGGGATAGGTGCTGGTGGTGTCGTACCCGTACCCGTACTTATCGGACTTGCTGGTCGTCGTGGTGGTCGTCGTGGTGGTGGTGGTGGTGTCGTCGCTGGTGGTGTCCTCGGCCGCGGGCAATGAGTAGTTGGTGTCCACGGTGACCCGGATGTGTCCGGGCTGGATGCTGGAATCCGGTTGTTTTGGAGCGTCGAGGCCGAGCAGCGTGGCCAGGTTGCGGGCGTCGCTGTCGGCGCCGGCGCCGTACTCGATCGTGGACGACGACGGCTCGCCGGCGTTGCGGTCCCGGACCTGGCCCATGGTGTAGCCGCGCTTCTTCAGTGCGCGCGACACCTCACTGGCGAGCCCGCTCATGCTGCCGGAGTTGACCACGTCGACGACCGTGGCCGGGTTGGGTTTGCTGGCTGTGCTCGTCGTCGGCGCGGTCTGCGCCGTCGAGCCGGCTCCACCGATGGCGGCGGCCACCTCCGCCTTGATCGCGGCCGGGTCGATGATGTTGACGCTCTGGCCGTCGATGTCGTCGTAGCGCACCACCGGCAGCGTCCGGAACTCGACGTTTCCGCCGGCCAGGCCGCCCAATCGTTGGATCAGCTCCTCGTCCCAGCCGGCCGACAGCACCACGTCTTTGCGCGCCACGGCCATCAGGCTCTTGAGCTTGTCGATGTTGGTGAACGTGCCGGCGGCCTGCAGCTCCCGCATGACCGAGGAAATGAACGCCTGCTGGCGGTGGGTGCGGTCCAGGTCCCCGTTCTCCAGCTCGTGACGCTGCCGGACGAACGCCAGGGCCTGTGACGCATTGAGCCGCTGGGGGCCGGCCGGGAAGTCGGCGCCGGAATACGAGTCGTAGACGGCGTGGTTCAGGCACACGTCGACGCCGCCCAGGGTCTGGGCCAAGTCGTAGAAGCCGGCCAGATTGATCTCGGCGAAGTAGTCGATGGGAACGCCGGTCAGGCTGCGTACCGCGCGCAGGGTCGCGGCCCGGCCGGCCTCGCGACCCTTGGTCTCGAGTTCCCGCTGGCTGCTCCCGCCCTGGTTGGCCAGCTTCTGCGCGACGTACTGCTTGGTCAGCCCGTAGGCCTCCTTGATCTTGATGTGGTTGTAGCCCGGTACGCCGTTAAACGGCACCCAGTCGTCGCGGGGGATCGAGAAGGCGACGACCTTCCCGTCGGCCCCGACGTGCACGAGTATCAGCGTGTTGGTGTTGTAGCCGCCGTCATCGGAATCGCCGGCGTGCAGTTGCTTCAGGATCGACCAGGGCAGGTCGTTGCCGTCCTGGTCTTTGCGCGAGTCCAGCCCGATGAGCAGGATATTCATGTTGTCGCCGGTGGATCGCGGGTCGTCCGGGCTCAGCGCGTCCGACACGGTGATGCCGCCCAGGGCACCATGCGCCACCCAGTACCCGGCGCCGGTCAGCAGCACCGCCACCACCGATGCGAGGGTCATGACGGCCCGGGTCAGCCCCGTGCGGAACCGCGACGGCCGACGTCTGGCGCGGTGGCGACGATGCGCCCCGCCGGAGCGCGCCATCAGATGCCCGGCCGCTTTGTTAGCTCGGGTACCAGCGCATCACCAACTACCGCAACAGCGGTGTGCGGTGATGTCGCTCTCAGCATGCCGTCAAGTATGCGGGAGCCAGCCGTAAAGCCCCCAATCAAGAAGGCCTCAAAACGGTCACTGTGGGCTGGCTCACGCGCCCGCAGCAGCGACGGGTTCACCGTCACGATATTCCCGCTACCAGCCGATTCACACCACCGATCGGCAAACCCGCAAGACCTCGGCGGCGTCGAGGGCTGCGCCGGATGTGTGACGAGATCGACCCGAGCGGGCGCGGAATTCTCGGGGTGCCTGGGCTAAGGGGCGTCGGTAGCTGCGGCACCGACCGGCCGTGGACCGCCGGGACGCTTCTCCAGGTCCTCACCCGAGCGGTAGTACAGACTGACGTTCGAGCCGGTGGCGATTTCGGCGAGGTACACCCCGAGCGGTTCAACCTCGTAGTAGTAATGAACGTTGCCCTGCACGTCGACCGCGGTGGCGCACGCGAGCCCCGGGGCACCGCACCGCACCTTGGTCGGTATGGCAAGCACGGCCAGCGCCACCACGACCGCGATCCCGACCGCCAGCACTCGCTTGCGTGAGTGGCTCGTGCGCGCCGGATGCGTCATCGTTGGCAGTGTATGCGACCCAGCGGTATGTCGGTATAACCAGCGCCGCAACGGGTTACGACGCCGTCGTGGTCGGCTCGTGAGAAGTGTTCGGTCGATGACCGGCGCGAAGTACGCAGAACGAGCCGGACGTTTCGCCGCCGCCGGTAGGGTCTCTGGGCTATGGCCACCGCACACCCGGACGGCGCGGCGTCGCCGCAGACGCGCGTCGAGGTTTTGGGCAACATCGGACCCAACTGGTTTGCCTCGGTGATGGGCACCGGGATCGTCGCCACCGCCGGCGCCACCCTGCCCGTCCACGTGCCGGGACTGCGCGCTTTCGCCGAAGTGGTGTGGGTGGTCGCAACCGTGCTGCTCGCGGTGCTGCTCGTCGTGGTCGGCGGCCACTGGTTGCGCCATCCCACGGTGGCGCGCAGCCACGCGCGCAATCCGCAGATGGTCCACTTTTACGGCGCCGCGCCGATGGCATTGACGACGGTCGGCGCGGGTGCGGTTTTGGTCGGCAAGGACCTGATCGACGCGCGCATCGCCGTCGACCTGGACTGGGTGCTGTGGACCGCGGGCACGGTTGGCGGCCTGTTCACCGCGGTCAGCATTCCGTTCCTGATGTTCACCCAGTACGTCGTCGAGCCCGACGCGGCGTTCGGCGGATGGTTGATGCCGGTCGTTCCGCCGATGGTGTCGGCCGCGACGGGCGCGCTGCTGCTGCCGCACCTGGCGGACGGCGCCGGCCGCCAAACCATGCTGTACGGCTGCTACGCGATGTTCGGATTGTCGTTAGTGGCCTCGTTGAACATCATCGCGATGATCTGGAGCCGGCTGACCCTATACGGCACATCGGGCACCGCGCGGGTACCGACGCTGTGGATCGTGCTGGGTCCGCTCGGCCAATCCATCACTGCCGCAGGGCTTCTCGGTACCGTCGCCGCCCTGGCTGTCGACCATGACACCGCCGGCAGCATGAATGCGTTCGCGATCCTCTACGGGGTTCCGGTGTGGGGCTTCGCGGTGCTATGGATGGCGCTGGCCACCGCGCTCACGGTGCACACGTTGCGGCGCGGGATGCCGTTCGCCCTGACGTGGTGGAGCCTGACCTTCCCGGTCGGCACCTTCGTCACCGGCACCACCCAACTCGCTGCGCACACTCATCTGCCCGCGTTCAAGGTGGCCGCGGCCATCGCCTACGTCGGTCTGCTGTTCACCTGGCTGCTGGTGGCCGTGCGCACCGCGCGGGGCAGTGTGCGCGGAAACCTGATGAAGGTGCCGCCGAGTGCCGCACCGATCAAATCCCGGAAGAACCCGGTGGTCTGAGTCCTTCGATCCCCGACATCGGAGCTGGGTCGGCGTCTCGGCCGGCGTGGAACCGCGACGTTGCACCCACGCACACGAAACGCCGACGCTGAAGCTCAGCGACCGCCCGCCACCGAGATCGACTTCAGCGCGGTGTACCCGTCGATGCCTTCCGGGCCCAGCTCCCGTCCATACCCGCTGCCCTTGACCCCGCCGAAGGGCCCGAACGGGTCCATGGTGTAGCCCTGGTTGACGCCGAACGTCCCGGTGCGCACCCGCCCGGCAACGGCCAGGCCCCGATCGGTGTCGGTGGTGAACACCGAGCCGGCCAGACCGTAGTCGGAATCGTTGGCGATGGCGACGGCGTCGTCCTCGTCGCGATAGGGGATCGCGGTGAGGACCGGGCCGAAGATTTCCTCCCGGGCGATCCGCATCGAGTTGTTCGCATCGGCGAACAGGGTCGGCCGCACGTACCAGCCCCGCTCCAAACCGTCGGGCATGTCCGCGCCGCCGACGACAACACGCGCGCCCTCCCGGGCGCCCTCGGTGATGTAGTCGCGGACCCGATCTTGCTGTCGTTTGGCCACCAGCGGGCCGAGCTGTGTCGCGGGGTCGGCCGGGTCGCCGATGCGCAAGGAGGTCATCTCGGCGGCCAGCGCGTCGACGAACTCGTCGCTTCGGTTGGCCGGCACCAGGATTCGGGTCAGCGCGTTGCAGATCTGGCCGCAGTTGGACAGGCTCGCCGACCGGACGGCGGCCGCGACGGCGGCCGGGTCGGCGTCGTCGAGCACGATGGCCGCGGACTTGCCGCCCAGTTCCAGGCTGACGCGCTTGAGGTCGGCCGCGCAGGCGGCGGCGACCGCCTTGCCGGCGGTGGTGGAGCCGGTGAACGAGACCTTGTCCACGCCGGGGTGGCCGATGAGCTGCCGGCCGACTTCCGCGTCGCCGGGCAGCACGCTCACCACACCCGCCGGCAGGTCGGCCTGTTCGATCAAATCGGCGAGCAGAAGCGCGTCCAGCGGGGATTCCGGCGCGGGCTTGACCACCACGCAACATCCGGCGAGCAGTGCCGGGATGAGCTTGGTGACGATGAGGAACTGCGGCATGTTCCACGGCACGATCGCGGCGACCACACCGACGGGCTCGCGCCGTAGCTCGAGGTCGGCCCCGTAGAAGCCGTGCCGCGTCTCCCGCCACGCGAATCCCTCGGCGAGGTCGCAGAACGCGTTCATCATCATCGACGGCAGCCCGACCTGGGCGCGTTGCGCAAAGCTGATCGGCGCCCCGATCTCGGCGGTGATCAACTCGGCCATCGAGGATTGTTGCGCCGCATAGATTTTCGCGAGCCGGCGCACCGCGTCGATCCGGTCGGCGGGATCCAGCCGCGGCCAGGGGCCGTCGTCGAACGCCGCGCGTGCGCCGGTCACCGCCGCGTCGACGTCGGCAGGACCGGCCGCCGCTACCACGGCGATGGGCGCTTCGGTGTGCGGGGAGGTGACCTCGAAGGTGTCGCCGGCGTTCGGCGAAACCCATGAGCCGCCAATGAACAGCTTCTCGTGTCGGTGCATGGAGCTCCTCCTCGACCCGCAATATCAACTACTTGCGATTGCGGTGTTCAGCATATACGGTCAGCAGACATGGCTCGCTTCCCCAAGCCGCCCGAGGGCAGCTGGACCCAGCACTATCCCGAACTGGGCACGCAGCCCGTGTCCTACGAGGACTCCATCAGCCCGGAGATCTACGAACTCGAGCGTGCGGCGATCTTCAAGCGCGCGTGGCTGAATGTCGGTCGCGTGGAAAGCATTCCGCGCAAAGGCAGCTACTTCACCAAGGAGATCGCCGCCGCCAACACGTCGATCATCGTGGTCCGCAATTCCGCGGGTGAGGTCAACGCGTTTCACAACATCTGCCGGCACCGGGGCAACAAGCTGGTATGGAACGACATGCCGCTGGAGGAAACCAGCGGCGTGTGCCGCCAGTTCACCTGCAAATACCACGCCTGGCGATACGACCTGGACGGCAACCTCACCTTCGTGCAACAGGAGGGCGAGTTCTTCGATCTCGACAAGAGCCGCTACGGGCTGGTGCCGGTGCACTGCGACGTGTGGGAAGGCTTCATCTTCGTCAACTTCGCCTCGCTAAACAACGGGGAACCGGAGCAGTCGCTGCGGGAATTCCTCGGGCCGATGATCACCGATCTGGCGGGATACCCGTTCGGGCAGCTGACCTCGCGGTGGTACTACCGCTCCGAGGTCAAGGCCAACTGGAAGCTCTACATGGATGCGTTCCAGGAGTTCTATCACGCACCCGTGCTGCACGCGAGCCAGTCGCCGAGCAAGTACTCCAAGGCCGCGGCGGAAGCCGGTTTCGAGGCACCGCTCTACCGCCTCGACGGGCCGCACCGACTGGTCAGCACGTCGGGGGTGCGGGCCTGGGAAATGGATCCGGACATGCGCAAGCCGATCGACGAGATCTGCCAAAGCGGATTGTTCGGACCGTGGAAGCAGCCCGATCTCGGGGAGATGCCCCCCGGCCTCAACCCCGCCAAGTGCAACCCGTGGGGGTTGGACTCGTTTCAGCTGTTCCCCAACTTCGTCATCCTGATCTGGGGCCAGGGCTGGTATTTGACCTACCACTACTGGCCGACGTCGTTCAATTCGCACGTGTTCGAGGGCACCCTGTATTTCCCCGAGCCGAAGACGCCGCGCGAACGGATCGCCCAGGAACTCGCCGCGGTGACGTTCAAGGAATACGGACTGCAGGACGCCAACACGCTGGAGGCCACCCAGAGCATGGTCGAATCGGGCGTGGTGCGCGAATTCCTGCTCAACGATCAGGAGATCCTGATCCGTCACCTGCACAAGGAAACCGCCAACTGGATCGCCGACTACCAGCGCAAGCAGAACCCGGTCGGGGTGTAGCGGTGACCGCCAAGCTGCCAACCGAATTCGCCGACCTGGAACCATTTTCCGACTGGTGCCTGGACAGCGAGCCACAGCGCTACGCCAAGCGACTGGCCAGCTCGATGGCGCAGATGCAGGCCTTCTACGACGCCATCACGCCGCGCGCCGAAGAGGCCATCGCGTACTGCGACAAGTTCCCCCTCGACGACCTGCCCGAGGACGTCACCAACCTGATGCACCTGCTGTACTCCATGATCATGGTCTCGTTCCCGGTGGAATGCTGGAAACAACCGCGGGTACCCGATTCGGGCGCCTCCACCATGGACTGCATCTCCGAACCCGTCCCGTGACCATCGTCCTGCGGGCCGACCGCTGGGCCGACGTCGACGCCGGCGAGGTCCGTTCCCCGGCCGTCCTGCTGATTGAGGACGAGCGCATCAGCGCCGTCAATCCCGTTGATCCGCTTCCTGATTCGGCGACCGAGATCAACCTGGGCGATGTCACTCTGCTGCCGGGCCTGATGGACATGGAGCTCAACCTGCTGATCGGCGGGCCCGGCGGACCGGAGGGTCTGCCGAACCCGCTGCACGGTGTGCAAGACGACCCGGTGTACCGCACCCTGCGGGGCGCCGTGAACGCGCGCACCACGCTGGATGCGGGCTTCACCACGGTGCGCAATCTGGGCCTGATGGTGAAAACCGGCGGGTACCTCCTGGACGTCGACCTGCAGCGCGCGATCGACCAGGGCTGGCATGCCGGGCCGCGGATCGTGCCCGCCGGCCACGCCGTCACGCCCTACGGTGGGCATCTGGACCCGACGGTGTTCCAGCGACTGGCGCCCGGCATCATGCCGTTGAGCGTCGCCGAGGGTATCGCCAACGGGGTACCTGATGTCCGCGCCTGCGTGCGCTACCAAATTCGCCACGGCGCCAAGGTGATCAAGGTGTCAGCGTCGGGCGGGGTGATGTCGCACAGCACCGCGCCGGGCGCGCAGCAGTATTCCGACGAGGAGTTCGCCGCCATCGCCGACGAGGCGCATCGCGCCGGGGTTCGCGTCGCCGCCCACGCGATCGGTGACAGCGCGATCCGCGCCTGCATCAAGGCGGGCATCGATTGCATCGAACACGGATTTCTGGCCACCGACGAGACCATCCAGATGATGGTGGACCACGGCACCTTCCTGGTTTCGACGACGTATCTGACCGAGGCGATGGCTGTCGACCGCATCGCACCCGAATTGCGCAAAAAGGCCGATGTGGTGTTCCCACAGGCAAAGTCGATGTTGCCCAAAGCGATTGCCGCCGGTGTGCGCATCGCCTGCGGCACCGACGCGCCGGCAGTCCCGCACGGGCGCAACGCCGAGGAGCTCTGCGCGTTGGTGCGGCGCGGCATGACACCCATGCAGGCGCTCCGCGCGGCGACGGTGACCAGCGCCGAATTGATCGAAGCCGACCACGAACTCGGCCGCCTCGCGCCCGGCTACCTAGCCGACGTCATCGCGGTGCCGGGCGATCCGTCCCAAGATATTTCGACGACCCTCGACGTTCGATTCGTCATGAAAGACGGCAAGATTCACCGGATCGACCCAACGCTTGCGGGAGCCGAGCGTGGATCTCACTGACAACATCCTGTGGCTGCTCAAGCAGGCCTTCCACTTCTCGTTGACCAGCCTCAACGAAGCCATCAGCGGCCATGGCGTAACGACCGCTCAGATCGGTCTGATGAATCGGCTGGCCAACGAACCCGGCTTGTCCGGCGCCGAGTTGGCCCGCCGACTGTTGATCACCCCGCAGGGCGCCCAGCTGGCGCTGGCCGCCCTCGAGCGTCGCGGTCTGGTGGAGCGCAAGCAGGATCCGCAGCACGGCCGGATCATGCAGGCCTACCTCACCGACGAGGGACGCGCGAAGACCGCGGCGGTCCTTGCCGATGCGATCGCCGCCCATGAACGCGTGTTCGGTGTGCTGACGAACGACGAGCAGCAGCTACTGCACGACCTGCTGGCCCGCGTCGTCGAGCAGGGCACCGGTCACGCGCTGTTCAAAGACCACCCCGAGTAATCTCAAGTACTTGATATATATGACAAGTAGTTGATACTCTCGCAGGGATGGGACACGCTGGTGCAAGTGAAGAGATCGACACGGCATGGCGCGATGCCGCGTGCCCGACCACCGAGAAGGTGACGTTTCATCTCGATCGGCGGACCACGGTGGCGAGCTACCGCGATGGCCACACCCTGCTGGAAACGGCGCGCTCGGCGGGACTGAATCCGCCGTCGTCGTGCGAAATTGGCTCCTGCGGAACATGTATGGCCCGGCTCACCGAGGGCAGCGCGCGGATGATCAACAACGAAGCGCTGACCGAGGACGAGGTCGCCGAGGGCTGGGTCTTGACCTGCCAGTCGTTGCCGACCAGTGAGTCGGTCACGGTGGTGTACGAGTGAGACAAGCGTGAGGCGAGCGTGAGGCGAGCGTGACGACCGCAAGGAGGTACAGGCGATGACACGGGTCGCGGTGGTGACCGGCGGTGCGTCGGGCATGGGCGAGTCAACCTGCCACGAGCTAGGCCGGCGCGGGCACAAGGTCGCGGTCCTCGACATCAATGAGCAAGCGGCGCAACGAGTTTCCGAAGAGCTTCGCGCCGAGGGTGTCGAGGCACTCGGGGTGGCGGCCGATGTCGCCGATCGCCCCGCGGTGGAGGAGGCTTTCGCGAAGGTCCGCACCGAACTCGGGCCGGTCGGCATCCTGGTGACCAGCGCCGGGATGGTCGGGTTCGGCGACTTTCTCGATCTCACGCCGCAGGACTGGTCGCGCATCATCGATGTCAACCTCAACGGCACATTCCATTGTTGCCAGGTCGCACTGCCGGACATGATCGCGGCGAAGTGGGGCCGCATCGTGATGATCTCGTCGTCGAGCGCACAACGAGGCTCGCCGCGGATGGCGCATTACGCCGCGTCCAAGGGAGCGGTGATCACGCTCACCAAATCGCTGGCCAACGAATATGCGTCGATGGGCATCACCGTCAACAACATCCCGCCGTCGGGCATTGAGACGCCGATGCAACGTCAGTCGCAGGCCGAGGGGCACCTGAAGTCCAATGCGGAGATTGCCAGCCGGATTCCGGTGGGGCACTTGGGCACCGGCGACGACATCGCGGCGGCAGTGGGGTTCCTGTGTTCGGACGAGGCCGGCTTCATCACCGGCCAGGTGCTCGGCGTCAACGGCGGGGCCGTGATGTGAAATGCCAAGAGCGAGAGGCGGTTTCTGATGGGGCGATGGCCTAAACCGGCAGAAGGCAGTTGGACCGAGCATTACCCGGAGCTGGGTACCGGCCCAATCTCCTTCCGCGATTCGACGTCACCGGAGTTCTACGAGCTCGAACGGGAAGCGATCTTCAAACGCGCGTGGCTCAACGTCGGCCGCGTCGAGGAGCTGCCACGGGTGGGCAGTTACTTCACCAAAGAGATCGAGGCCGCCCGCACGTCGGTGGTCGTGGTCAAGGGCAAAGACGAGGCGATTCGGGCCTTCTACAACGTGTGCCGCCACCGCGGTAACAAGTTGGTGTGGAACGACTTTCCGCACGAGGAAACCAGCGGGACATGCCGGCAATTCACCTGCAAGTACCACGGGTGGCGATACAACCTCGAGGGCGCGCTGACCTTCGTGCAGCAACCGCAGGAGTTCTTCGACCTCGATGCCGCCGACTACGGGCTGCGCCCGGTGCACTGCGACGTGTGGAACGGCTTCATCTTCATCAACCTCGACGAGCAGCCGCGACAAGGCTTGCGCGAGTTCCTCGGCCCCATGGTCACCGGGTTGGACGACTACCCGTTCGGCAAGCTCACGGAACGCTATGACTTCCTGGCTCACAACAACAGCAACTGGAAGATCTTCGCCGATGCGTTCCAGGAGTACTACCACGTTCCGTCGCTGCATCCCCAGCAGGTGCCATCGGCGGTGCGCGACCCCAACGCCGGCTTCGAGTGCGCGCATTTCCAGATCGACGGGCCGCACCGCGTGGTGTCGACGGCGGGCACCCGACGTTGGCTGCTGGCGCCGGAGTTCATGTACCCGATCGAACGCGCAACGCGCAGTGGGCTTGTCGGACCATGGCGTACTCCGGACATCGGCGAGCTGCCCGCCGGGCTCAACCCGGGTGGGATCGAGCCCTGGGGCATCAGCAATTTTCAGATCTTCCCCAACCTGGAGATCCTCATCTACGGCGGCTGGTATCTGCTGTACCGGTATTGGCCGACGTCGCACAACACGCACAAATTCGAGGCGTACACCGCGTTCCACCCGGCCCGGACGGTGCGGGAACGCATCGAGCACGAAGTGGCCGCGGTGGTGCTCAAGGAGTTCGCCCTGCAGGACGCCGGCATGCTCGGCGGCACCCAGGCGGCCTTGGAAACCGGCGTCGTCGACGAATTCCCCCTCAACGACCAGGAGATCCTGGTGCGCCATCTTCACAAAGAGGTGGTGGATTGGGTGTCGGCCTACCAGCGCGAGACGCAGCCGGTGGGGGTGTAAGCGATGACCGAGATCCGGTTGCCGAGCGCGTTCGCAGAACTCGAAGGGTTCGCGCAAACCTGGTGTCTGCCAACCGAAGCCGAGCGGTGGAATCAACGCATGGCCAGCAGCATGGTCGAGATGCGACAGTTCTACGACGCCTTCTTCCCGCGCGTCGAGGAGGCCATCGAGTACTGCGACAAGTTCTCCCTCGACGAGCTGCCCGACGACGCGCTGAACCTGCTGCACCTC
Source organism: Mycobacterium conspicuum (assembly GCF_010730195.1). NCBI lineage: Bacteria > Bacillati > Actinomycetota > Actinomycetes > Mycobacteriales > Mycobacteriaceae > Mycobacterium > Mycobacterium conspicuum. The sequence continues at coordinate 5,206,355 of NZ_AP022613.1, read as the reverse complement.
ATCTATTCGCTGGTCATGGTCGCGATGGCGGTCGAAGTCTTCGGCCAGCCCAAGCCCACCGACGCCGCGGATGCCGTGCTCAACCGCGTCGGCGAACCAGTGCCGTGACCGGACGTTTTCCAGAAAGGGACAAAGCATGAGTCTGCTCACCATCAACAAGCTCACCTCATCGGTCGGCGCCGAGGTGCTCGGCGTCGACGCCGACCGGCTGGCCTCCGATGACCTGCTCGGCGAGGCGGTGATGCAGGCGCTCGAAGACAACGGGGTGTTGGTATTCCGCGAACTGGGTTTGAATCCCCAGGCGCAAGTGGAGTTCTGCAGCCGGTTAGGCGAGGTCGACTACTCCTCGGACGGCCACCATCCGGTCGCGGGCATCTATCCCATCACGCTGGACACTTCGAAGAACTCGTCGGCCGCCTATCTGCGGGCGACCTTCGACTGGCACATCGACGGGTGCACTCCGCTGGGCGAGGAGTGCCCGCAGAAAGCCACGCTGCTCTCCGCGGTTGCGGTCGCCGAAACCGGCGGTGAGACCGAGTTCGCGAATTCTTATGCGGCATATGAAGACTTGACCGACGACGAGAAGCAGAGATTCGGCTCCCTGCGCGTGGTGCACTCCCTGGAAGCCTCACAGCGGCGCATCACCCCCGACCCGACTCCGGAGCAGGTGGCGCGCTGGCGGCAACGGCGCACGCATGAACATCCCCTGGTATGGACGCACCGCAGCGGCCGCAAGTCGCTTGTCCTGGGCGCCTCCGCCGACTACATCCTCGACATGGATCTCGACGAGGGCCGCGCCCTGTTGGCCGAATTGCTGGACCGCGCAACCGGTCCCGACAAGGTCTACCGGCATAACTGGTCGGTCGGCGACACCGTCATCTGGGACAACCAGGGCGTGCTGCACCGCGCGGCACCCTACGATCCCAACTCGCCTCGGGAGATGCTGCGCACCACCGTGCTCGGCAACGAACCGATCGAGTGACGGTGACACATCGCCCGTTGCGGCTGGCACCGCTGGCCGACGAGGAATGGGACGATCAGGCGCGCACCGCGGTAGCCGCCCTGCTGCCGGCGGGGCGTGCCAATGCGCGCGACGCCGGCAATCTGTTGGGGACCCTGGTGCGCCACCCCGACTTGACCCGCGCCTACCTGAAGTTCAACGCATACCTGCTGATGAATTCCACCTTGTCCGCGCGGGTTCGGGAGATCGCGTTGCTGCGCATCGTGCACCTGCGCGACTGCGGCTATCTGTGGTCACATCATTTCCCGATCGCCCAGCGGGCGGGGCTGACGACGGCGGAAATCGACGGGATCCGCGAGGGCACGGCCACCGATGACCTGGACCGCCTGGTGGTGCGCGCGGTCGACGAACTCGACGAACACAACACGATTTCCGATCTCACCTGGGCCGAACTCGGCAGGCACTTCGATGACCGGCAGCGGATGGATCTAGTGTTCACCGTGGGCTGCTACCTATCGCTGGCCCTGGCCGTGAACACCTTCGGAATCGAGGACGAACATCCAGATGGCTGACGCCGCCACTCCCGAGACAGCGTTGTTCGTCTCCACCGCGCGCGCATTTCTGGACAAACATGCATCGCTGGACCAGGTGCGCGCGTTGCACGACAAGGATCTGTCGTTCGACCCCGAATGGTGGGCCCGGGCCGCCGAGCTCGGCTGGACCAGCCTGCTGGTACCCGAGCAGTTCGGCGGCGGCAGCGTGTCCGGCGACGGGGTCAGGGATCTGGCACTGGTCGCCGAGAACTTCGGACATACCGTGGCTCCCGGACCGTTACACCCGGTCAGCGTCGTATTGGCCGGCTTGGCCGACGCGGAAAACCGCGATCAGCACGCCACCACGATCGAATCTTTGATGGCGGGCGAGACAGTGGCCGCGTGGGCGGTCGATGAACCCGACCGGCCGTTCGTTCCGCAGCAGCCGAACGTCACCGCGACGCCCACCGGCTCGGGTTACCGGATCGACGGTGTCAAGCACCGGGTGGAGGCCGGCGCCGAGTCCGCGGTGGTGCTGGTGGTGGCGCGCACCGACGAGGGGCCCCGTCAGTTCCTGGTATCCACCGACGCGCCCGGGATCACCGTCACTCCACAGCGGTCCTTGGATTTGGTAAAGCGTTACGCGCGAATCACTTTCGACGGCGTGACGGTCGAGACGGCGGCGGAGGTGGGGACGGCAGCGCAAGCGTGCGCACTGATCGACCGCCAGACGCAGATCGCCGTCGTGCTGCAGTGCGCCGAACTCGTCGGCATTCTCGACACCGTGCTGGGCATGACCATCCGATGGGCGCTGGACCGGCACAGCTTCGGACGGCCCTTGGCCTCCTACCAGGCGCTCAAACACCGCCTCGCGGATATGAAAATGTGGCTCGAAGCCAGCCGGGCGATCACCGCCGGCGCGGTGGCCGACGTCGGTGCCCGAAGCCCCGACGCGGCGCTGACCGTCAGTGCCGCCAAGTCCTACCTCGGTGAGCACGCCGGCCCACTCGCCCAGGACTGCGTGCAGCTCCACGGCGGAATCGGGGTCACCTGGGAGCACGACTTGCACATGTTCCTGCGGCGGATCACGTTGTACCGCTCCATGTTCGGCACACCCGCCGAACATCATCGGGCCATCTACGCGCGGCTGCGCAACGCGGGGGCGGTGGCATGACCGAATCCGTGGAGGCCTTCGCGGCGCGGGCCCGGGCGTGGCTCGCCGAGAACATGCCGCGGCTCGATCCCGCGGGCCCGCCGGTCGGTGCCCGCGGCGATGACGCCGCGTGGCAGCGCGTTCGTGAGCTTCAAAAGCGGCTCTATGCGGGCGGATTCGCCGGAATCTGCTTCCCGCACGAATACGGTGGTCTTGGGCTGGACGTCGCCTACCAGAAGGCGTTCGACGCCGAAACCGTTGGCTACGAGATGCCGTTGATCCTCAACGTGCCCACCTTCACGATCTGTTGCGCGAGCCTGCTCGATTCCGGCAGCGAAGAGCAGAAACGCCAACACATTTCGGCAGCGTTGCGCGGCGAAGAGGTGCTGGTGCAGCTGCTGTCCGAACCCAGCGGCGGCTCCGACCTGGCCGGGCTGGTCACCCGCGCCGACCGCGATGGGGACCACTGGGTCATCAATGGCGCCAAGACCTGGAGTACCAGCGCGTTCGCGGCCGACTACGGCCTGCTGCTGGCTCGTACCGATCCGACGGTGCCCAAGCACGACGGCCTGACGATGTTCCTGGTTCCGATCGATGCGCCCGGGGTCACCCTGCGCCGCATTCGGCAAGTCGACGGATCCACCGAGTTCTGTGAGGAATTTTTCGACGGCGTGCGGCTCGGCGACGACGCGGTCGTCGGTGAGGTCAACAAGGGCTGGGAGGTCGCGTCGCGGTTGCTGTATCACGAACGGCGAGCGGTCGGTCATGGATCGGAATTCGCCAGTGGCCGCGGCCAGGAAGCCTCCCAAACCGTGCTGACCGATTTTTTCGCCCTCGCCGAGGCCGCCGGCCTAGCCGGCGACGAGGCGACCCAGGACAAGGTGGGACGGGTGCTGGCGCGCCGACTGGTGCGCGACCGGTTGGTGGATCACGTGTCGCGCGCCATGCGCGACGGTTCGCTGCCCGCGGCGGCCGGGTCGATCATTCGGCTGTTCCACTCGGATGTCACCTTCCTGGAAGTGGATACTGCCATGGACATCACCGGCGGCAGCGGTGTGGTCGACGACGATCGGGACCTGTTTAAGGTGGGGCAGCGTTACCTGTCTCGGCAGACCGTCGCGCTGGGCGGCGGCAGCAATGAGATGGCGCGCAACGTGATCGGCGAACGGGTACTGGGCTTCCCGCGCGAGTACGCCGCCGATCGCGGGGTGCCCTTCAACCAAGTCAGGCATAACGAGCGCGCTCGGAGCGACTAGCCTCGATCAGCTCTTCGAGTTTGTCGTTGGCCTTCTGCAGCGACGATTTCACGATGCCCAGCAGCCGTTCACGCGCGCGTTTCCGCTCCAGCATCGGGGCATACAGGCCGCGCATGAGGTTGAGCCGCGACGTCGCCAGCCAGTCCATCAGCTCGGGCCGCTGGATCCACGCGACTTCATTTCGTTGCTCGGCCAGCGTCATGTCCAGCCAGTGCAGGTCGGTATTCGGGTGGGGCACCGGCAGGCACAGCGAATTCCTGACCAAATCGTCGTCGTAGCTGCCCTCGACGTGAGCGATGAGCCCGGCGCTGAACACCTGCTGGCAGCCGCGCACACTCTGCAGCACGATGCGATCGCCGTCGAATACCGGTGTGCCCGGACGTCTTTCCAGCCCGTCGGCGCTGCAGTCGACGTAAAGCGCGGACCCGTCGACGTCAAAGGTCCCGTCCGCAAGCACTATTGCGCCGGGTTCGATCCGCTGCACGCGGCCCATCCGGACGACGTGCTGGATGCGGCGCAGCTGATCCAGCTCCGCACGTGACACGGTCGCACACCGATACATCGTGGGTCGGACGTTGGGATCGAGTCGCAACAGCACGCCGCCGGCTTCGAGCCGCTCGAACAGGTTCTCGACCGAGGTGGCCGCGGCGATGGAGTCCAGCCGCGCGGCGAAATTGGCCTTGAAACGGTCGGCGAACTCTAAACCCGGCTGCACGTTGGCGCGATCGAGGAGCCAGGCATCCCGGGGCATCACCCAGGTGAGGTGGTCGGCGTCAATTCCGTTGCGCAACAGCCAAAGACAGGCGTCGATCCCGGTCTTACCCGCTCCTACGATGACGAAGCGGCGGTGGCCGGGCGCGGCCCGGGGCAGCGCGTTGGGCGCTACGCAATCGACGCCCTCGGCGACGTGGTACGGCGGCGGACGCATCGACGGAACCACCGTCTGCAGATACGTCGCGTCGACGACACGTTGGCCCACGTCGACGGAGAACCGTTCCCCGGCGGGGGTTTCTATGCGGCCGTCACCCAGGTACTCACTCATCGGGAAGTAGGTCACCCGGCCGGTCGGCAGGAGTTCGCGCTGCATCACGCGGTCGAAGTACGCACACACATCGCTGCCGGACGCCAACTCGTGCAGTCCCGCGTTCCATCCGATCTCGTCGATCGAGCCGGTCTCGAGCTTGCGTGAATTGACGCCGTAATACGCCGACGGCTGGTGCAGACGCACGAAGGGGTAAGCGCGCGTCCAGTGTCCGCCGGGTTGATGCCCTCGGTCGACGATCACCACCTGCGCGTCGCATTCGGACACCATGGTGTCGGCGAAGGCCATCCCCATGGCGCCCGCGCCGACGATCAGGTAGTCGGTCTTGATCATTCGATCGGGAACGATATCGAATACTCGACCGCTCAGGGTCGGCCGCTACCATACGTACGCCCTGCCGATCGGCGGGATACGGACCAGGGGAGGCGCCGGTGCCGCGAGCGAAGCCGAAAGCCCCGGTTGATGTGCGTCAACCACTGAGCGATCTGCCCGACCGCGGGTATGTGTTTCGCACCGGCTGGAAGCTGGCGACCAGCGACATCGATCACCGGCTTTTGGCCCGTCTCGACGGGGTCGCGCGCTACATCCAGGAGGTCGGCGCCGAGCACCTGATCGACGCCGGTTACGCCGAAATTCATCCGCATTGGATCGTTCAGCGCACGGTCATCGATGTGATCGAGCCGATCGAGTGGCCGAGTGACATCACCTTCCGGCGCTGGTGTTCGGGAATCTCGTTGCGATGGTGCAGCATGCGGGTTCGACTCGACGGTTCCGATGGTGGCCGCATCGAGACCGAGGCGTTCTGGATCAACGTGAACAAGGACACGTTGACGCCCTCGCTGATGGCCGACGGCTTTTTCAACCGGCTGGCCACCACGACGGAGATCCATCGCATCAAGTGGCGTGAGTGGCTTCCCGGTCCCGCCGAGTCCACGGATTCGGCGGCCACGGAAATACCGTTTGCCTTGCGCTACACTGATGGTGATCTTTTCGAACATGTCAATAACACCGTCTACTGGCATGGGGTGCATGAAGTGCTCGCACACGCGCCCGACCTATTCGAGCCGCCCTACCGCGCGATCGTGGAATACCGCAAGCCGATCACACTCGATGAATCGGTGACGATTCGCTCGGTAACCCGAGATGACGCCCTGCACATATGGTTTTGTGTCGACGACGACGTTCGCGCCGCCGCGTTAGTCTGCAAGCTTTAGCCACGATCGGAGATATGACCATGGGTTGGTTGCGCGCGCTGGCGCTGGTGTGTGCCACGGTCACGGTGGCGCCGGCGTTGGCGGGCTCGGCGCACGCCGCCGATCCGGTGACGCCGGGCATCCTGGTGGAGGACGAAAGCACCCGCTGCACAGCCGGTTTCGCGGCCCAAGGCGGCGACGGCAGCTACTACCTCATGACGAGTGGCCACTGCGACAAGCACGACGGTTCGCCGTGGACGTACGGGGACGAAATTCCGCTCGGCACAATCACGGAGAGCGAGGAAGATGGCGGCAAGCGCGACGCCGCGATCATCCTGCTCGAGCCCAGCGTCGGTGCGCCACTGGGTCACGTCGGTGGCCGGTACTCGGTGCGAGATGTGTTGAGCCTCGCCCAGGTTCGGGTTGGTATGCCGTTTTGCAAGATCGGTGCGGTCACCGGTGAGACTTGCGGGCAAGTCAAAAGCACCGCGAATGGCGTCGTCGAAGCCAGCGTGTTCAGCCTGACGGGCGACAGCGGCAGTCCCGGTTTCGTGAAGAACCCGGACGGCACAGTCAGTGCGGTCGGCCTGCTGATGTCATCCCCGGACGGCGACGACTACACGACGTACTTCATGCCCGTGGAGCCACTGCTCGGCAAGTGGGGCCTGCGCGTTCTCGAGTGACACTGCCGCGGCGATCCACCGGCGGCTCCCCCGACGCATGCCGGCGCTTGTGACCACTTGTAACAACGCCGCCACACCAGCAGACTGGTTGATATGCGCGATCGCGAGACGATCGACTCCGAATTGCGGCTCATCGCTCAACGCCTCCGTGAGCAGGGCGGTCAGCTGTCGTCCCGACAGCTCGACGAACTGCTCGACGAGCGCCTGGGCCACCGCCCGGAGCCGCCAGCAACCGAAGCGGTCGACGCGCGCCCGCCCCGGGTGGCCGCGCGGCCGCGCCGCAAGAGTGCGCTGCTCCGCATGGGGCCCCTCGCGGTGCTGCCGCTGTCCCTGATCGCCGTCGTCGCCGCCGTCGTCGTGATGTTCGCGCTGCCCAAACCGCGGCAGGCGGATCCGGCGGAGCCGGCGGCGGCTCCCCCGCCGGTGAGCGTGCAACCCCACCCGACGGCGCCGCCACCGCAGGTGCCGCCGGTGGACATCGTCGACAGGGCGCTGATCGACGTGTTGAAACAAGAGGGCGTTCCCGTTCCCAGCCACGATTACGTGACGACCCAGGGGCACGCGGTCTGCGATTTCCTGACCCGCCAACCGAACTTCGCCGACGCCGTCCGCTTCGTGCAGCAATCGTCGGTATGGGATGCCGACCAAAGCGCCAACTTCACCGCCGGCGCCGTCGTCTCGTATTGCCCTCAGTACGAGCCCTCAAGCCTGCAACAGCTGCAGCCGGGCCTCCAGCACACCCTCACCGACATGCAAACGATCCAACGCGATCTGCAAGGCATCCAGGGGGACCTGCAGGGCATCCGAGATGGGCTGCCGGCCCTCCCGGGGCACCAGTAATCGGGTTAGGGGTCCGGCGGGGGCGGCGGCGGAGTCCACCGCTTGCCATCCGTCGTCCATCCGCACGGCAGGTAATTCCAGTGCGGCGGTTGACCCTCGAATGAGAGGCACTTCGGTGTACCGGGCGGCGGCGAGGGAGCCGGCGCCCGCGTCTCGGCGTGAGCGCCCGCTCCGCTGAGGATCGCCCACGCGACGGCTGTTGATATTGCTGTTGATTTCCGCATCCGAGCCCCGGCAATCATCGCGCCCACCAGCTCAAATACTAGTTGCCGGGGTGTGAACGAGACCTTAAAAGTTCCTGCCAATCGAATGGCCGCGCGGTGGAATTTCGGCTCAGTCAATTTCTCGAAACGGCCCTCCTTTTCGGGCACCGCGGCGCATCATGGCTAGCTGACCGGCCGACGAGAAGGGGACGCGGATGTCGCAGATGTCTGGGTTGCTCGTGGTGCCGGAATTCCTGGATTCGGCGGCGGCCGATATCAACCAGATCGGTGCGACCCTGGGGGCCGACAAGCTGGCCGCAGCGGTTCCGACGACGCAGATAGCGGCCGCGGCGGCCGACGAGGTTTCAGCGGCCATCGCGGCGGTGTTCGGCGCGCACGCCAAGGACTTTCAGTCGGCGGCAACGCTGGCAGCGACGTATCACGAGCAGTTTATTCGCGAGCTGAGCGCCGCGGCGACCTCCTATGCCGCCGCGGAAGCCAACATCAATGCCGCGCTGCAGGACGTGGTCGTCGCCGCTAACGCGGTTGCTTCCAACGGATTTCAGACGTTGGTCTACGGCCCGGTACACGCCGTCGGCGAAGCGTGGATCAACAGCTCGATCGGTCAAGCGCTCGACCCGATCATCAATGCGCCCACCAAAGCACTGTTGGGGCGCGATCTGATCGGGAATGGGGCGCCCGGAACGGCGACGTCCCCCAACGGCGGTGCCGGCGGGCTCCTGTTCGGTGACGGCGGGGCCGGCTACAACCAGACCACCGGTACGGCGGCGGGCGGCAACGGCGGCAATGCCGGACTGATCGGCAATGGCGGCCCCGGTGGGGCCGGGTTCGGCGGCGGGGCGGGCGGCGTCGGCGGCAACGGCGGCGGTCTGATGGGCAACGGCGGCGTGGGTGGCGCGGGCAGTGCCGGCGCGAACGGCGGCAACGGCGGCCAAGCGTTGCTGTTCGGCAACGGCGGTGCGGGCGGGGCGGCCGGTGCCGGCGGTGTCGCGGGCACCACCGGGTACCGCGGGCTGGTCATCGGCGCCGGCACCGCAGCCCTCACCGGCACCGGGGGTGAACACCAGTCGATCCAGATCGATTTCGTGCGGCACGGCGAGACCAATAGCAACGCGCACGAGATTATCGACACGGCGATACCCGGCGCCCCCCTGAACACGGTGGGGTTGCAGCAGGCGAACACCATTGCCAATACGTTGTTCGCGCAGGGGCCCTTCGCCGGGATCTTCGATTCGCAATTGATCAGGACGCAGCAGACGGCCCTGCCGTTGGAAATGCTCACGGGGCTGACCGCGCAGCCGCTGGCGGGGCTGAACGAGATTAACGCCGGCATTTTCGAGGGCATGGGGCAGATCCCCGGGGGGATCCTCTACATCCTGGGCCCGATCGCATGGACTCACGCACTTCCCATCGTGGCGATGCCGATCCCCGGCTCCACTAACCCGAACGGGCTGGTTTTCTTACAGAGCTTCGACGGTGCGCTAGACACGATGTACGACGCGGCGCTGGCGCATCCGATCGTGGCCGCCAATGGCCACATCACCGACGTCGCCTACTCGAGCGCATTGGCGATCGAGACGGGAACGCTGATGACCGTGGACAACCCCCATCCGTTGCTCATGCTCACGCACTCGCTGCCCAACACCGGCGTCGTGGTGGTCGACGGCAACCCCGAGGACGGCTGGACGATGGAAAGCTGGGACGGGATACCCGTCGGTCCGGCGAACTTGCCGATCTCGCTGTTCGTCGACGTGCGTAACCTGTTCGAGGCGCCCCAAGTCGCGGCCTACGGCATTCTGCAGGCCGCCCTCACCGGCGATCCGGCGACCATCGTCGACGCGATTCGATACGGCGTGGCGGACGTGGGTACGGCTACGATCGAATTCCCCTTCGCGGTCGCCCAGAGCCTGATCGACGCGGTGACGGGCTCGTAACGCGGCCGCCCGAATTCAGGAGGCGTATCAAATGCCCTCACCCCGTTGGTTGGCCACGCTCGCCCTTCCGCTGCTGGCTGGCGCCGCCCTAGTTAGTGGCGCTGCGACTGCGAATGCAAACACCCCCGCCGATGACGCGTACCTGGCAAAACTGCGCGCCGTCGGCCTCACCTGGCCGCCCAATTCGGAAGAGGCGCTCATCGGGGAGGCGCACCTCATCTGCTACGACCTCAGTTGGGGCTGGGCGCCCCAAACGATCGCCGACGACATCCACGAGCACTTGAACAAGAGGGGCGTCACGTTGTTGGACGTCGGCACCATGGTCGACGCCGCACACTCGATCTATTGCCCCGGTAACGACTGCGACGCCCCCACCCTTTGCACCTGACAGCGCGAAGCGCCTCAGTATCACTGCGCCGAAACCGGTGAGATTGCAGTAGCGCACTACCGAGATCGTTCGACTGCGCGCGAGTGACGATTCTCCTAGCACTCGTCGAGCAGGGGACTGGCATGACTAATCCGCCGCGGCTGTGGGGGACTACCGATGTGATCCGTCGAACGCTGCACACTGAACGAACACCGTGCCGACCCAGCTGATCAAACCAACTGATCCGCAACGGCTCGAAATCCGTTGCAATGTAACAGATGTCATGATCGCCAACCTGGCGATCCACATCGCCTTCTTCTTCGAAAGGCGTCTCGACACGACGGCGCTCGCCCGCGCATTTGCCCACGCGCTCACGAGTCTGCCGATCTTTGCGGGCCGAATGGCCATGGTTGCCGGGACGATGCGAATCCGTTGCGAGGGGCAGGGGGTGCCCTTCACGGTGGTGTCGTCCGACCGCACGCTGCCAGAGGCGATCCGTTCGGCGTCGGAGGACACCGGCCTGTGGCTTGTCAACGCAGTGAACGGCGCGACGGCCCGATGGGGATGGGGCCCCTTGTGCAAGGTGCGCGTCACGCAGCTCGCGGATGGCGCGACCGCGATCGGTTTCTCGTTTCACCACTCGATCGGCGACATGCAGACCATGATGCACTTCATGAACGCGTGGGCGGCCGCGGCGGCCGGCAGGCCGATCGCTGAGCCGCTGATCGTCGAAGACCGCGCCGCCTACCTCGACGAGCATCTTCCTGACGATGGCGCGCGAGAGCCCGGCGTGCGTTGCCTCGGGCTGGCGGAAACTGCCCGCAGCGTGCTGTACCTGGCAAAGGACGCCCGCAGGCAGCGGACCCTGAACCTCTACTTCGGAGCAGACGAAATCGCGCGCATGCGGACCGCCTACGGAACGCGGATGCGACTGTCGGCGAATGACGTTGTGTGCGCGCATGTTTCGCAAGCGCTCATGACCGTCGATCCCGCGGTGGATCGTCGCATTCTCGCGGTCGCGGTGAACGCGCGCAATCGTTGTGGTCTCGACCCCATGCTGGTCGGCAATATCATCACCACGCTGAATCTGGACCTGCGCCGCGGCGAGGCCGCTAGTTCCATCGCCGCGCGCCTGCGGCATTGTGTGGACCACTTTGCCGAGGAACACTGCGACATGCGCATCAACCAACGGTTCTTCGACGCTGCGCCCGCGTGGCTCGCCGCTCGCTGCGTATCCACTGCCTTCAATCCGTCCCGGTGGAACGTGTGTGTCTCGAACTGGACCGGTTTCGGCGCGTATCGCATCCGCTTCGAAGACACCTGCGTGTCCTACTACACACCGGTGATGAAATTCCCCGTTGCCGGACTCGGGGCCCTGCTCGACGGGGCAGGCGGCGGGGGACTGGCCTTTCAGATTTCCTTGCCGCCCAAAGAATTCGAGGCCGCGTCCAGCCCCGCGATGCGAGAATATTTGCACCGGTTTCGGCGCGGGGTCGACGACATTCCACGACTGCAGCGTGAGGTCCACTGCTAACACGGACGGCGTCACGCTCAAGTGGTTCGGAGCACCTCGACCGTCTCCAGCCGCCGCGCGTGGAGCACGGGATACACCGCGGCGGCCAGGATTAGGGCCAGCAGGGCCGTCACCCCGGTTTGCAACGGCAGTTGCAGCACGCCCCAGTCGATCTTGATGCCGTAATACACCGGTGAGCCCAGCGACCAGAGATAGGTCAGGCCCAAACCCCCTAGCACGGCCACGCTCGCGGCCAGCAAGCCGAGCAAGCCGGCGTTCGCGATGATCACGGCCTGTTCCTGCCCGCAGGTCGCCCCGATCGCCCGCAAGACGGCCCGCTCCCGCTTGCGCTGCACCAGTCCAAGCACGAACACGTTGAGCACGCTCAAGCCGGCCGCCGTCATCACCACGTAGCCCGCGAGCGTGAGCGGCTGCAAGAAGCGGGTGATCCCGGCGGTCGCCACCGCTCGCCACTGCTCGTTGTCGTACACCCACAACCCGGCGCCGAGGTCAAGGAAGGCGTTGCGTTGGGCGGTCGCGTCAGCGGCCGACGGATACGCCACCGCGACCTGGTCGCGGACCGCGGCCCAATCGGAACGGGCCAATTTTTCCGACACCACGACGATGTCGCCCACGGCGGCGTCATTGACCATCCGTGGGTGAAAAGTGCCGGCCACCCGGAAACGCTTCGGCCCCGTGACGGTGGGCAGCGCGACCGTGCCGCCGGCGGCGACGCGGAGCCGGCTGGCGGCAATTTCGCTCAGACCGATCTCTCCGGACTGCAGACCCTGCCAGAACCCGTCACGCCCACCGGTCGGCTCGTACAGCGCCTGGCTGTACCAATCACCAGGCGTGACACCAAAAACCAACCGCGACGACGCCCCCGACGAGATCTTCGATCGCCACCGCGAAGACACACTGTGCCCGTCGGCGGCGCGGGCCACCAACTCGAATGTGCCATCGGACAGCCCGCTGTCACGCTGATCGAGCACCGATTGCGCCGCGATCAACAAGGTGGCGGGCATTCGGGCGGCCTTCTCCTGGGCGATCTGACCGGTGCCGAGCAGCTGCATGCTGTATGAGCCGATGGCGAAGCTGGTGCCCTCGGCGAGCAGTGCGGTCGAGAAAGCGAAAAGCAGTGTGTAGCGCCGAAAGTCGGCGCCCAGCAGACGCCCGACGGAGGGGCGTGCGACGGTGAGCAACTCGATCAGCGGCCCAGCGGCGCGCGGCGCGGCCCACACCGTCACCAACACCAGCCCGCACAACGCCACCGTCAAGGTGTTCATGCCTGCGCTGAGCGGCAGTGACCCGCGCTCGAATATCTTCGACACCACGACGCTGCCCACCAGCAGGGCCGCTCCGACGAGCAGCGGCCAAATCGAGATCGTCTTCGGCCGCTGCACGCCGCCGGCCGTCGCCATCGACGCCAACGGCCCGTCGCGAAGCAACCTGGCGGCCGGCCCGATCATCGCGAGCAGCCCGCAGAGTATCCCCGCGGCGGCCGCGATGCCGATCAACCTCGGCGTGAAGTGCGCCACGATGGTGCCGCCGGAGCCGGCCAACAGGGATCGCCCGAAGCTGTTCACCAGATACGTCCCGAACAGGAAGCCGCTCGGCACCCCCAACAGCCCGCCCAAGACGCCCACTAGGGCGCCTTCGCCCAGCATCCCGCCCAACAACCCGACCGGTTTGGCGCCGATGGCGCCGATGGTCCCCATCACGGCGCGTCGATCTTCGATGGCAAGCAGCATGGTGTTCACGGCGATGAGGATGCCGACGATGATGCCGGCCAGCGCGACCAGGTTGAAACTCTGCGAGGCGGCCTCGAACACCGCCGGCAGATGCGGTCGGGGTGGCCCAGCCGTTGCGACACCGGCGATTACGCGATCGACGGCGGGCGTGACGGAGGTGCCGTGCTTGGGCAGGACGAACGCAGCCGTGGCGTAACCGGGCGAGCCGAGCAGGTTCGCGGCGACGTCCGCCGACGGGGCTAACAGCACGTAGCCGCCGTTGATGCCTGCCACGCGGTCGAATTCGGGAAACGTCCAACCCAGGTGCGCAGCAGCCGGGGGCAGGCCCGGCAGGCGTAATTCCTGACCGAGCTTTAGGCCGTGCCGCTCGGCGATCACCGCGGGAACCAGTAGCGGTACGCCGGGCCCGTCGGCGGGCTTGACGTCGCGGCCGCGCTGCTCGCAGTTGAACGACCCAACCAGCAGCTCGATCTGGCACGAACCACCGAGCAGAAAGAACCCGTGACTGCCGCCCGCGATTTCCACGGGCGTCAAGCCGGCGACGATCGGGATGATCGCCTCCGCGCCGGTCACCTCGGCGCGCAGCCGGTTGATTGTCTCGATCGGCAGCCGGTCACTTACGTTCGGGGTCACCTCAATGACCCCGACGTCGGCGGCGTGGGTGAGCGACGGGCCGAAGGCGTTGAACGGTTGGGCGACTTCGGCTTTGAGTATCAGCACCCCGAGCACGACCGTCACTCCGATCCCGACGCCGATCACGCTGAGCAGGGTCCGGCGCCAGTCGGCCACCAACGCGGCGAGGTGGACGCGCCGAAACGACATCCATTCCGCGCGAAGAGTTTTCATCACCGTTGCGCCGTGGGCGCGGCGCCCAGAGCGTTAGGGACTGCGTGTGCCCGCCCGTCGACGAGGTGCAGCTCGCGGGAGCCGTAGCTTGCCGCGGTCCGGTCGTGGGTCACCATGACGACCGCGGCGCCGTCTTCGTCCGACAACGACCGCAAAAGATCCAACACCTCGGTCGAGGAATGGCTGTCCAGGTTTCCGGTCGGCTCATCGGCCAGGATGATGGACGGCCGGGCCACCAGGGCGCGCGCCACCGCCACCCGTTGCATTTGTCCGCCCGACAGTTCGGCCGGCCGGTGCCGCGCGCGATCGCCGAGCCCGATCCGTTCCAGCAGCTCGATTGCGCGTTCGTCGGCCGTTCGGGCCGCCACGCCGTCGAGGACCAGCGGCAGCGACACGTTCTGCACGGCGGTCAGCATCGGCACCAGGTTGAAGAACTGGAAGACGAAGCCAAGGTTGCGCCGCCGAAACGCCGCGCGCGCACCGCTGCTCATCGACCACAGGTCGTGACCGTTTACCGCGACGGTGCCGCAATCCGGTGCGTCCAATCCGCCGGCGACGTGCAGGAGGGTGGATTTGCCGGCTCCCGACGGCCCCGTCACGACGACGAACTCGCCCGCTTCCAAAGTGAAGTCGAAGTCGACCAGCACCTGCACCTGCTCGTCACCGCGGCGGTAGGTCTTGCCGACGCCGCTGAGCTGCAGGACCGGCGTCACCGGGAAGCCACATCAGTTGTCGAAGCAACCGCCAGTGTCCCGTCATCAACAAACATCGAATCAGGCCTCCACCGCTTGGTTATGTGACCGATCGATCGTTACTCGCGCAAGCTGCGACGGATGCAGTAGTGGCCTACTGCAATGGGTCCAGCAGGGTCCGCAGGCGGGCGAGCAGCGCTGTGAGTAGCCGGAGAGGCCGAAAGTGTAGTGAAAACCCTGATGCGTGAGCGGGGCCCTCGGCAATAGCGTTGCTCGCGGGGCCGTCGTTGTGGTGGCGCAAATGATGATTGGAGGCAGAGAAATGTCATTTGTGATCGCGGCGCCGGACTGGGTGTCGGCAGCGGCAACGGACTTGGCGAGGATCGGATCGACCATCAGCGCGGCTAACGCGGGCGCGGCATTGCCCACGACGCAGGTGCTGGCCGCCGGTGCTGACGAGGTGTCGGAGGCGATTGCCGGACTGCTTTCTAACCACGCCCGGACGTTTCAGGCGTTGAGCGCTCAGGCGGGGCTTTTTCATGGTTCGTTCGTGCAGGCGCTGGGCGCGGGTGGCCATCTGTATTCGGCCGCGGAGGCGGTCAATGCGTCGATGGCCGCGACGGCGGCGTCCATGACGGATGTCGGGGGCGCTCCGTTCTCGCCGTTCCTGTTGCTGACGGGGCGCGCGCTGTTCGGCAACGGCGTCAACGCAACGGAATTCGGCGCTGATGGCGGCGACGGCGGATTGATTTGGGGCAACGGCGGCAACGGCGCCGGAGGCCACGCCGGCCAGGCTGGCGGTAACGGCGGGGACGCCGGCCTGATCGGCAACGGCGGCAACGGCGGCATGGGCGGCTTGGCCGCCGACGGCGGCCGCGGCGGGGCGGGAGGGACCCTTTTCGGCAACGGCGGTAATGGCGGGGCCGCCAACGTTACCCCGGGGGGCGACGGCCACGTGGGCGGCGACGGCGGTTCGGCCGGGCTGTTCGGCAACGGCGGCAAGGGCGGCGCGGGCGGCGACGGGGACACCGGTGGTGGGCATGGCGGCAACGGTGGCAGCGCGGGCACGTTTGGGGGTGTCGGCGGCGCAGGCGGCAACGGCGGCAGCGGCGGCGGTGACGGCGGTCATGGCGGCGCTGGCAGACTATGGGGCTCCGGCGGCGCCGGCGGAGACGGCGGAAGTGCTACAGAAAACGGCGGCGACGGCGGGGCTGGCGGCAACGGCGGGATCCTCGGCGGTAATGGTGGTCACGGTGGAAACGGGGGCCCCGCAATCGGTCCCGGCGACGGCGGCGCCGGCGGCAACGCCGGCTTCCTATTCGGCAATGGCGGTGCGGGGGGTATGGGAACTGGAGGAGCAGGCGGCAGCGCCGGCGGTCACGGTGGCATAGCCGGGTTGATCGGCAACGGAGGTGCCGGTGGTGGCGGTGGTGACGGTGAATTCCTCGGGGGCCCCGGAGGCGATGGAGGCGACGCTCGGCTGTTTGGCCACGGGGGCACGGGTGGCGCCGGCGGTGAAGGTGAAGAGACTGGGGGCGCCGGAGGCGACGGAGGCGACGCCGGGCTAATCGGCAACGGCGGCAACGGTGGTGACGGTGGACACGGCGGCCAGACTCACGGGAAGCCCGGAGACGGCGGGTCTGGCGGAGTTCTGTTCGGCCAACAAGGGGCCAACGGCCACTAGACCGCTTTGGACAACACACGTGGGCAAAGTCTGGGGCAGGGGGCCGCAGCGGCGGGGTTCGAGCTAGTACACGACTATTGAGCCTCGTACCTCCGCCGGCTCGGGTCGGCGCGCAGCTCCGACGGCATCGGCTCGTCGTACAATCGCCATGGCTCATCGAGCCGGCCCCGGCCGCGTTAGCTCAGTTGGTAGAGCGTCGCTCTTGTAAAGCGGATGTCGAGAGTTCGAGTCTCTCACGCGGCTCCATCCCTGTCGGCAGTGACGGATAGCGTCGTCTTTATGCCAAGGACCTGTCGTGGGTGCGGCGTCGACTTCACAGACCGACGGCCAAAAGTGTTCTGCACCAATGCATGCCAACAGTCATACCGCCGACGTTTGCTCTTGGAGGACTGGCTCGAAAGCGGAGTATGTGGTCGCACGTCCTACCAGGGCCACTACGTCCGGGACTATCTCTATGAGCAGCAGGAAGGTCGTTGTGCGATCTGCGGCATCGCGGACCAGTGGAACGGCGCGATCCTGGCGCTGATCGTCGACCACATCAACGGAGACGCGAGCAACAATCGTCGTGAAAATCTTCGGCTCATTTGTCCCAACTGCGACAGCCAGCTGCCGACGTTCAAAGCAAGGAATCGCGGCGGCGGTCGCTACTATCGCCGACTGCGGTACGCCGACGGCCGGTCCTATTGATGCTTCCGCCCCCCTGAGCATCCAGCGAACGTTCGGCCCGCCCGTTTGCTAAGGCAAGCGCTCCACCACTGCGCTGGGGCCGAATCGGGTGCAAGCCTAGCGGCTCAGCCCTCCGCGTCGACGATGCGCTGCGAGCGCACTGGCCGCGACGACGGCCGTCGCGTCGTGCGCAGCCCGGGCAGCGGGATGCGCTCGGCGATGTTGCTCAGCGGATTGACCACCAGGGTGAGCGCCGTGACGGCGTCTTGCAGCGTGGCGATGGCCGGCTCGAGCGCCTCCATCCCGGGCGCCAGCCGGCTCAGGGTGTCGGCGAGCTCGGTGAGCTGCTCGAGGGGCCCGTCCTTGGCGGTGATCTTGTCGATCAGGCCACCCTCGGACAGCAGCCGCTCGGCCACGCCGTCTTCGGACAGCAGCCGCTCGATCATTCCGTCCTCGGCCAGCAGCCGATCGGCCAGACCGCCCGGTTGCAGCGCGCGCTGCAACCCGCCACCCTCCGCGGTCAGGCGATCAAGCAAACCGCCGGGCGCTGTCACCAGATCGACCAGCCCACCCGGGCGCAGCAACCGGTCGAGCGGACCCTCCGGTGCGAGCGCGCGTCCCAACGGGGCGTCGTCGTCCAGCAGCCTGGCTAGCCGGTTGGCCCGTGCGAGTGCATCATCGATCCCCAGCATGTTGGTCATCGCGTTCGAGCCGCCGCCCTCACCCAAGGTCTGCTTGGCCAGGCCGAGTCCCGCGGAAGCGACGTTCAAGCTCGCCTCGGTGGCGGCCAGGCCGATTCGCGCTGGGGCGGTTGCCAGAGCCACGATGCTTTTGCCGAGGTTCATACCGCGAGTGTATTCGCGGCGTGCCCGGTCACGGCGGCGCTTCCTGGCAGACTATTATCAGACCGTTGGCAACTGCCTCTCAGGAACTACACAATGATTGCAAAGCTAATGTTCAACCAAGCCTCCAGTGGACTGTCCTTATGACCGCGGCATCCTCGGCAAGCTCAACCGAAACGACCCCGGAAGCGCGCGTCCTCGTCGTCGACGACGAGGCCAACATCGTCGAACTGCTCTCCGTGAGCCTCAAGTTCCAGGGCTTCGAGGTCCATACCGCGACCAACGGAGCCGCAGCGCTCGACCGGGCCCGTGAAGCCCGACCGGACGCGGTGATCCTCGACGTGATGATGCCGGGCATGGACGGCTTCGGCGTGCTGCGACGGTTGCGCGCCGACGGCATCGACGCGCCGGCGCTGTTCCTCACGGCGCGAGACTCCTTGCAGGACAAGATCGCCGGACTGACCCTGGGCGGTGACGACTATGTGACGAAGCCCTTCAGCTTGGAGGAGGTCGTCGCCCGGTTGAGGGTGATCCTGCGGCGCGCCGGCAAGGGCGGCGCGGAACCGCGCAGTGCCCGACTGACATTCGCCGACATCGAGCTCGACGAGGAGACCCACGAGGTGTGGAAGGCCGGCGAGCCGGTCTCGCTTTCACCCACCGAATTCACCCTGCTGCGCTATTTCGTGATCAACGCGGGCACGGTGCTGAGCAAGCCGAAGATCCTTGACCACGTCTGGCGCTACGACTTTGGCGGCGACGTGAACGTCGTGGAATCCTATGTGTCATATCTGCGCCGCAAGATCGATACCGGCGAAAAGCGACTGCTGCACACCTTGCGCGGCGTGGGCTATGTGTTGCGGGAGCCGCGCTAAGCGCCCGGCGAGAGCGAAGACTACGGGTATGGCCAGAAATCCTCCACGCGGATTGCCGATGCGGATCGGCCTGGTGGCCGCCATGTTGCTGCTGGTGACCTGCGGCCTGGCCGCCTCCGGGATCGCGGTCACCTCGATCCTGCGGCACAGCCTGATCAGCCGCATCGATACGAACCTGCTCGAGGCATCCCACAGCTGGGCGCAGGCGCCGCGGCGGCAATCGGCGCCGCCCTATGTGGGCCCGGACCCGGGCCGCCCGCCGTCGAAGTTCTACGTGCGCGGCATCGGCTCCGATGGCAGTACCTTCACCGCCATCAACGACCGCAACGCCGAGCCGGCCCTACCGCGCGACAACGACGTCGGCCCCAATCCGGTGACGCTGCCGTCGGTCAACGGCTCCGACATTCTGTGGCGGGCGGTGTCCGTGCGGGGGCCGCACGGCCTGACCACGGTGGCCATCGACCTATCTGATGTTCAGCACACGGTGCGGTCTCTGGTCTGGCTGCAATTCGGCATCGGTGTGGCGGTGCTGGTTGTCGTTGGGATCGTCAGCTTTGCCGTGGTGCAGCGCAGCCTGCGCCCGCTGTCCGAGGTCGAGCAAACCGCCGCGGCGATCGCATCTGGTCAGTTGGATCGCCGGGTGCCGGAACGCGACCCACGCACCGAGGTGGGCCGACTTTCCTTGGCGCTCAACGGAATGCTTGCCCAGATCCAGCAAGCCGTGGCGGCTTCGGAGTCGTCGGCGGAGACTGCCCGCGGTTCCGAGGACCGGATGCGGCGGTTCATCACCGACGCCAGCCACGAACTGCGCACACCGCTGACCACCATTCGCGGATTCGCCGAGTTGTATCGCCAGGGCGCTGCCCGCGACGTCGCCATGCTGCTGTCGCGCATCGAGAGTGAAGCGAGCCGGATGGGCTTGTTGGTGGACGACTTGCTGCTGCTGGCCCGGCTCGACGTGCAGCGGCCGCTCGAACAGCATCGCCTGGACTTGCTGGCGCTGGCCAGCGACGCCGTGCACGACGCCCAGGCGATCGATCCCAAGCGCACGATCACCATGGAGGTGCTCGACGGGCCCGGCACCCCGGAGGTGGTCGGTGACGAACCCCGCATGCGCCAGGTGCTGAGCAACCTCGTCGTGAATGCGTTGCAGCACACGCCAACCAGCGCCGACGTCATCGTGCGGGTCGGCACCGATGGCGACGACGCGGTGATCGAAGTGGTCGACAAGGGTCCGGGCATGAGTCAGGAGGATGCGTCGCGCGTGTTCGAGCGGTTCTATCGCACCGACTCGTCGCGGGCGCGGGCCAGCGGCGGCACCGGACTCGGGCTGTCGATCGTCAACTCCTTGGTCCACGCCCACGGCGGCCGGGTCAGCGTGACCACCGCACCGGGTGAGGGTTGCTGCTTCCGGGTCACCCTGCCGCGGGTCAGCGAAATGCCGGCGGCGGAGCCCGTTCAGGTCAGCTGAGCCAGCGCCGCCTTGATCTTGGCCTGCGCTTGGTCCAGCGACTCGGCGGACGGGTTGCGGTCGACGTTGGCGAACCCGAAGTCGCTCAGGTTGCGGGCCGGGAACACATGCACGTGCAGGTGGGGCACTTCCAGCCCGGCGATGATCAACCCGGCGCGCTCGGCCCGGAACGCTTTGCACACCGCCTTACCGATCAGCTGGCTCACTTCCATGATGCGGTTGAACACCGCGGGTTCCACGCCCTGCCACTGATCGATCTCGGCGCGCGGCACCACCAGCGTGTGGCCCTGTGTCATCGGCTCAATCGTCAGGAACGCGACGATGTCGTCGTCCTCGTAGACGAAACGGCCGGGGAGTTCACGGTTGATGATCTTGGTGAAGATCGACGCCATGGCCCCCAGCATAGGGTGATCGAAATTGCCGTCATGGCTGTGGTTGTCGTCAAGTGCACGACCGCCACGGCAATCTCGGCGCCGAATCGTTAACGTGTCGTTGCTCGCTCGTACTGCACGACCGGGAAAATCCCCTGCGTGCGCTTAGCTGCGGCGGTGTTGGCTGTGCTCACGGCCTGCGCCGCTACTGTTCTTTTTCTTCCCCCTTCGCCCGCCACCGCAGCGGCGATGTGGGGGCCGCTGGCGCCGCCCAACCCGTTCATGGCGCCGCAGGGCCTGGCGTCCTTGCACAACGACGCCGAATCCTCGGACGCCGGTCCCCTTCCCGGGCCGGGCACCAACCTGCCGACGGCCGTGTTCGGGTACCCGCTGCTGGCGGCGTGCCCGACGATCATGCAGGGCACCGACGGTTTGGTGCTGGCGCTGTGCACCAGCGACCTCAGACAAATCCCGACCATCTATTTGATCGATCCCGGCGGTGTCATCCCGCGCGTCGTGCCGCTGGCCAGCCTGAAAGTCGCCAAGGGCACCCTGCTCGGCGGCGTCTATGCCTACCTGGACAACGAGAACCGGGTGGTGATGATCGACGGCAACAACCATCTGCTGCGCGTGGCCCATGCCCGCGATGGTGCGCTGGGCAGCTGGAAGCTGACCGTCACCGAATCCACCGACGTGTCCAGCCTGATCCCGGCCGGCGACGGCTCCGTCGGCCTGGTCCCCGACTATGCCGGCAATGTCTGGTTCGCCACCGGCGACGGCGTGGTGGGAGTGGCCAAGCTGGGCGGCGGCGTGACCAGCCTGCAGCTACCCGCGGGTGAGCAAGTGGCCAACAGCATTTCGTCGGCGCCGAGCGGCCGGGTCGCGGTCGCGACCACCTTCGCCCTCTACGAGCTGAACCTCGACGGTGCCGGAAATCCGCAAATCCTTTGGCGCGCACCCTATGATCGCGGGCCCGGCCGCAAGCCAGGGCAACTGAGCTGGGGGACCGGGTCCACGCCCGTGTATTTCGGTCCCACCACCGGGGCGGATTACCTGACCATCGTCGACAACGCCAGCCCGCAGGTGCATGTGCTGATGTTCCGGTCCGGCACGGGCCAACTCGCTTGTCAGCAAACGGTTTTGACCGAAGGCGGGCCGGGCAGTGAGAACGCACCGATTGGGATCGGCCGATCGGTGTTCGTCACCAGCACCTACGGATATCCCTACCCGACCGTCCCGGCGGGCGCTCCGCCGGCGATGCCGCCGACCGCGCCGTTCGTCGGTGGGATGACCCGAGTCGACCTGGATAATCCAGGCTGTCACACGGTGTGGGAGAACAAGGTTCGCAGCGCGGCGCTACCACACCTGTCCACCGCGGACAGCCTGATCTACACCATCACTCGCATCGGAGCCGACAGGACGACACCGCTTGACCTGTTCGCCTACGCCGTCGTCGATCCGAACTCGGGGGGACTCATCATTCAGCAGCCGAAATCGGCCACCATTCTCAGCGATCCGATAGAAATTCCGACCATGGTCCTGATGGACAACAAAATCATGCAGGGCAACATCACCGGGATCGGGCGTATCGGGTTGGGCCTGAACTAGGCTCACTCTTCCTGGCCGAATTTCATCATGTCCAGGTTCCAGTACCCGCGCATGCTGGCGATCAAGCCGGCTTCGTTGACGCGGTAGGTGAACACACCGCGCACCTCACTGGTGACGCCGCCCTCAAATTTGCTGCGCAGCACCAAGATATGCGCGACCTCGTCGGGTGAGCTGGACGGGAACGTCTCCTCGCATGTGATGGTCAACTGGTTGGCCGCGATGTTGTTGTCGTAGAAGGCGGCGACGCCGTCCTTGCCCTTGACGCCGGTGCCATCGGGGTTGGTCACCGACTTGCCGATGGGGTCTTCGACGACGACGTCGTCGGCCATCAGCGCCAGCCACCCCTCGCGATCGTGGGCCTGCACGCAGCGCCACGACGCCTGCGACGCGGTCAATGCGGGGGTTTGCACTGTTTGGGTCATTGCTGTTTCTCCTTCGCTAGATGGAACATGCGGCGCGGGCACCCTCTTCGGTGGCTTTGCGGATCAGGCCGAGGCCGCTGCAGTCTCCGGCGGCGTGCACGGCGGCATCGGGCAGGGCGGCGACCAGATCGTCGAACAATCCGGTGTCCGCTTCGACCGTTCCGGCCAGCACGACGCTGTCGCTGGGCAGCTGCCGGCGCGTCCCGCCGGCGGGTGTGAAAACCACACCGTCGCTGGTGATGCGCTCCACGGCGGCGCGGACGTGGACGGTGACACCGAGGCGATCGAGCCGATCCATGTGTTCGGTCTTGCGCTTGTTGCCCACTTCCGGAGCGATGTCCTTGCCGGACTCGAGTATCGACACCAACCGGCCGCGGCTGGCGACAAACTCGGCAAGCTCGAGGGCCACCAGGTCAGCGCCGATGATCGTGACTCGCCGGCCGAACGGCATCCAGGCGCGGGTGGCCAGCCGAACCGCGGCCGGGCGCATCAGCCGCTGCCGCCAGCCGCCGAGCATCCGAGCCCCCAGGCGCTGCCACGCCGGATCGGCGGAATCGGCGTGCCCGCCCAGCAATTCGCGCAAGCCCGGCCCGGTCAGCACGTGCGGCAGGTCGGCGCCCGCTATTGCTGGTACCGCGACACGGCCCCCGGTGGCCACCACCACCGCGTCGGGAGCCGTGCGCACCACGTCGCGGACCGAAACAGTCTGACGCAGTTCCACTTTCACGGTGCTGGTGCGGATCTCATCGCGCAGGTAACGCAGGAACGGCTGGTTCTCCGGATGCAGAACGCACGCCCAGCGCAGGGCGCCGCCGAGTTGGCCGGCGCGCTCGAAAAGCGTGACGCGGTGCCCCCGTTCGGCCGCGACGCGGGCCGCCTCCAGCCCGGCCGGGCCGCCGCCGATGACCAGCACCCGTTTGGCGCGCCCGGCGCGCGGCGCGGCTAACTCTCGCTCCTTGCCGGTGCGGGGATTGACCGCGCAGTCCACCGAGAATCGTTGTTCCATTGCGTCGATGCAGTTTTCGCAGGAGATGCATTTGCGCACCCGGTGCGCCTGCCCGGACTGCAGCTTGCGCGCCAGCTCGGGGTCGGCCAGCAGGGGTCGCCCCATGGCGACGAAATCGGCGCGTCCGTCAGCCAGGATCTGCTCCGCCCGCGCGGGATCGTGGATCCGGCCGACCGCGATCACCGGCACGTCGACGACCTGTTTCACCGCCGCCGCGGCACCGACGTTGAGTTCGTCGCCGTCGTCGGCGGCGTTCACCATCCCGGTGACCAGGCGGTCGATCACGCCTCCGCTGACATGGAATGCGTCGACGCCGGCGGCGACCAGTTCGGGTGCCATCCGCGCTGTTTCGTAGATCGGCCGACCACCGGCCACCCGTTCGTACCCGGAGATGCGCAGCGTTATCGGCAGCGCGTCACCGATCTCGGACCGGATCGCGGCCAGTGTCTCCAGCACCACCCGCACCCGGCCGCGTGCCGACTGGCCAGAGTAGTCGTCGGTGCGGCGATTGCGTTGCGGCGCAAGAAAGGAACCCAGCAGCATATAGCCGTGCGCCGCGTGCAACTCGATGCCGTCGTACCCGGCCTCTGCCGCACGCCGCGCCGCGGCCTTGAACAGGTCGAACACCTCGGCCAGTTGCTGCTTGGTGATCTCGGTTGACGGGCGGCCGGTGAGATAGGACGGAATGACCGACGGCCCAATGGAATCGACGCCGAACAGCTCCGGACCGAGGCCGTCCGGCCCGGCGTGCACGAGCTGCGGCTGAATCTTGGCGCCGTGTTCGTGCACCGCCTCCGCCAGTGCGCGATGCGCGTTGACGGCGGCGTCGGTGCCCAGATGCAGGCCACCGGGAGTCTCGGGGTGCCGATGGTCGATTCCGGTGGCACCCAACGTGATCAGGCCAACGCCGCCCTTGGCGCGGGCGGCGAAATAATCACGCGTGCGTTCCGACGGCAGGCCGTCGGGCGTGCCGTACATCGTCTCCATCGGAGACATGACCAGCCGGTTGCGCAGCGTCATGGCGCCGATGCGCCCCGGCGCCAACAGGTGCGAAAAGGCGGCCACTCAGGACCGGTCTGGTTACCGGTCCGCGTCCGTGTAGCGGATGACGCCGCGAATGTTCTTGCCGTCCAGCATGTCCTGGTAGCCCTCGTTGATCTGCTCGAGGCGGTACTGGGTGGTGACCATGTCGTCCAGGTTCAGCTTGCCGGCCTTGTACATCGACAGCAGCTGCGGGATGTCGAACTGTGGGTTGCCGCCGCCGAAGATGGTGCCCTGCAGGTTCTTCTGCATCAGGGTCAGCATCGCCAGGTTCAGGTTCACGTTGGTGTCCAGCAGGCTGCCGATGGCGGTGACCACGCAGGTGCCGCCCTTTTGGGTGATGTTCAGGTAGTTGTCGATGTCGGAGCCGTGCAGCTCGCCGACCGTGACGACGACCTTGTGCGCCATCAGGCCGTAGGTGACCTCCATGATGCCCAGCAGCGCGGCCTCGATGTCGGGGTAGACGTGGGTGGCGCCGAACTTGAGGGCCTGATCGCGCTTCCACTCCACCGGGTCGATCGCGAAGATGTAGCGCGCGCCGGCGTTCACCGCGCCCTGCAGGGCGGCCATGCCGACGCCGCCGACGCCGACGATCGCGACGTCCTGGCCGGGCCGGATGTCGGCGGTGCGGACCGCCGAGCCGTAGCCCGTGGTGACGCCGCAGCCGACCAGCGCGGCGACCTCGAACGGGATGGACGGGTCGATCTTCACCACCGAGGCGCGGTGCACCACCATGTACGGCGAGAACGTCCCCAGCAGCGTCATGGGGTACACGTTCTGGCCGCGGGCCTGGATGCGGAAGGTGCCGTCACTGACCGCCTGCCCGCCCAGCAGCCCCGCGCCGAGGTCGCACAGGTTGCGCATGCCGGCCTGACAGGTTGGACACGTCCCGCAGGACGGGATGAACGACAGCACCACGTGGTCGCCCGGTTCGAGGTCCTCCACGCCGGGGCCGACCTCGGTGACGATGCCCGCACCCTCGTGGCCGCCCAGGACCGGGAAGCCGGCCATCGGGATGCCACCGGTAACTAGATGGTGATCCGAGTGGCACATCCCGGACGCTTCCATCTGGATCTTGACTTCGTCCTTGGCCGGGTCGCCGATCTCGATTTCCTCGATCGACCATGGCTGGTTGAATTCCCAGATCAGCGCGCCTTTTGTCTTCATGAAGGACCTCCACTAGCATCCCCTGACCCCGAGGGTCGGTGAAAGGGGCCGGCCGAGGCCGGATGGCAATTAGAACGTGTTCTCATTCGCAGACCATTATGACCTGCATCACCAGGCTCAAGACAAGCGGGGCCCCACCAACCGGTTGGCGCCGTTGGTCTAGTCACCAGATCGGCGACGGAGCCTGCCCGAGCGGGTAGTAGCCGGGCAGCTTCTCTCCCGCCACGCTGCGCTCGATCCGCCGCTGCATGCCCTCGCTGAGGTCGCCAGACTCGATCAGCTTGCCGAACATCTTGGCCACGTGACCGAAGTCGAAGAAGTCGCGCTGCCACTCGATCAGTAGCGACCCGTCGACGTCGGTCAGCCGGAACCAGCTGCCGCCGATGCCGTAGATCTCGTCGCGGGTGCCGTCGGCCTTGTTGACGATCTGCTTCCAGAACCCGACGATCTCGCCCTGTTTCTCATCGACGAGCACCTTCTGGTACTCGTAGACCCAGTTCTCCAGGCCCTCCATCTCGAGGCCCAACGCGATGTCGCGGATCTCGTCGATGCCCACGCACATCACGTCCTCCTTGGGCCCGATGTTCCAGCCGTAGGTGGCGTCGGCGGTGTAGAAGTCGGCCAGCGGCCGCCAATCGCCCGCCTTCTCGCAGTCCTTGTTGGCCTGCAGCCACTTCTGCACCCACTCGTCGAGTTCGGCGCGTTGAAAAGACGCCCTGGATGACATCGTCTTAGCCCTCTTTCTCTTTGATGAATAGTGCTCGGGTAGGGCACATTTCGACGGCCCGCTCGATCTCGTCGCGGGCGTCTTCCGGCGGCTCGGAGTCGAGGATCTCGACCTTGCCCCGATTGGGTACGCGAAAGTAGTCCGGTGCCTCGAGCTCGCACATGGCGTGGCCCTGGCACAGATCAAGGTCCGCCTCGATTCGGAATGAGCCCATCAGCCCTGCTCCTTACGCGCCGCGTTTCCGGTAGCGGGCCTTCGCCGGCCGGGCGAGCTGAACGACCATCTTGGAGTGGTCGTTGTGGTAGCTGTCGGCGGGCTGCGCCATCTCGAACTCGTACTCGCGCAACAGGACCGAGAAGATCGCCTTGATCTGCATCTGGGCGAACGCCGCACCGACGCACCGGTGCCGGCCGGCGCCGAAGGGAATCCAGGTCCACCGGTTGACGACGTCGGCCTGCTCGGGCTTGTTGTAACGGTCCGGGTTGAAGGCGTCGGGATCGGGGAAGTCTTCGGGGATCCGGTTCGAGATCGCCGGCGAGGCGGCGACGAAGTCGCCGTCGTGGATCGGGAATCCCTCGACCTCGAACTCGCCTCGGGCCACCCGCATCAGGATGATCAGCGGCGGGTGCAGGCGCAGCGTCTCCTTGACCACGTTGTCCAACTTCGGAATCTGGCGCAGCGCATGGAAACTCACCTCCTGCCCGTCGGCGTACAGCTCGTCGAGCTCCTTGACGACTTCGGCGTAGATCTCCGGGTGGCGGATCAGCTCGATCAACGTCCACGCCGAGGTGCCCGAACTGGTGTGGTGCCCGGCGAACATCAGCGAGATGAACATCCCGGTGATCTCGTCGGCAGTGAACCGCGGATTGCCCTCCTCGTCCTTGATCGACACCAGCACGTCAAGCATGTCGCGGTCGGCTTTGTCCTTGGGCGGGTTGGCCATTCGCTGATGCATGATCTCCTGCACCAGCGCCACCAGGCCCACCCGCGCCTCGTCGCGGCGCCTAAAGCTCTCGATCGGCAGGTATGGGTCGACGTAGCAAAGAGGGTCGGTGCCACGCTCCAACTCGTGGTAGAAGTGCGCGAACCGGGAGTCGAGCTGATTGCGAAACTTCACCCCGATCAGGCAGGCCGTCGAGGTGTAGATGGTCAACTCGGCGAAAAAGTCGAGCAGGTCGATCTCGCCTTCGTCGCCCCAGTCGGCGACCATCCCCCTGACCTGTGCCTCGATCGTGGTCGCATGACCCTTCATGTGCTCGCCACGTAGTGCGGTGTTGTGCAGCATCTCGGCGCGCCGCTCCGGGCTGGCGTCGAACACCACACCCTTGCCGAAGATCGGCGCCATGAACGGGTACGCCGCGGCCTGGTCGAGATCCTCGTCGGCCGAACGGAAGAAGAACTCGTTCGCCTTAGCGCCGGAGAGCAGGGTGACGTGCTTGTCGGCCAGCTGGAACCACCCGACATCACCGCACTCGTCGCGGACCCGCTGCATCAGCCCGATCGGGTCGGTGCGGAACTCCTCGAGGTGGCCGTGTTCTTCTTCGCCGCCGGACACCCGCGGCACGATCGCTGTGGTAGTCACTGTCCTGGCATCCCCTCTTCACCGAGTGCGAGCTTTTGACGTTCCTTGTTGTCGGCCAACGGCGCTTCGGGCTGAAGCTCCATGTTGACCACGAAGCCGCCCCGGGGCGTCTCCGCGACGAACGTGATGGCCCGGGCCAGATCGGCGGCGCGCAGGAAATAGTCGTGGCGCGCCTGGCCCCACTTGGCCCAGTCTTCCAGCGCCGGGCCGATCAGCTCGGCCGGCAGGCTCCAGCCCATGCCGGTCTTCGTCGGGCCCGGGTGCACGATCGACGCGCGCACGCCGGTGCCTTCGAGTTCCATCTGCAGGTTGGTGACCATTGCGGTCAGCCCGGCCTTGGCGGCGCCGTAGGCGCCCATGTGCGGGCGTTGCCGCAGCGCGACATCGGAACCGACGAAGATCAGGTCGCCGCGCTGACGCTTGAGCATCCCGGGAAGCACCGCGGTGGCCAGTCGATTGGCCCCGACCAGGTGGATCTGGAGTTGCGATTCGAAGGCGTCGGTGTCGATTTCGTGCAGCTTGCCGAAATACGTGTCGCCCGCGCCGGTAACCAGGACCTCGATGTCGCCGAGCTGCTCGGTGGCCTGATGCACGAAACCCTTGACCGACTGCGGGTCGGTGACGTCGAGGTGCAGGGCAATCGCCTCACCCCCGTCGGCGCGGATCTTGTCGGCGATCTCCTGGCACTTCTCGACACGCCGGGCACCCAGCGCCACCGGAAAGCCATGTGCCGCAAGCTCAATGGCGGTGGCTTCGCCGATTCCCGACGACGCGCCCGCGACGATCGCGGGCCGACGGGCCGGAAGGGGCTCGAAGCGGGGCATCTACCTGGCCTCCACGGTGATGGGTAGGTGAGCGAATCCGCGGACATTACTCGAGTGGACGCGGACGGCGTTGGCCTCGTCGACCCGATATCCGCGGATTCGCTTGAACAGTTCGGTGAGCGCGACCCGGGCTTCCATCCGGGCCAGATGGGCCCCCAGACAGAAGTGCGCGCCACTGCCGAAACTCAGTAGCTTGGGCCCGATTTCGCGCCCAATCAGGTATTCATCGGGGTTGTCGAACACCCGCTCGTCGCGGTGCGCCGAACCCGGCAGCAGCAGCAGGATGTCCCCTGCGGGGATGGTGGTGTCGTAGAGGGTGAGTTCGCCGGACACGGTGCGCGCCAGGATCTGGCTGGATGTGTCGTAGCGCAGCGTCTCCTCGACCCACAACGGCACCTGGGACAGGTCGGCGTAGACGGGCGTCAGTTGGTCGGGGTTCTGGTGGCCCCAGAATGCGGCATTGGCAAGGAGTTTGGTGGTGGTCTCGTTGCCGGCGATCACCATCAGGAACATGAACCCGAGGATTTCCTCGTCGTTAAGCCGGTCGCCGTCGATCTCGGCTTCCAGCAGTGCGGTGGTGAGATCCTCGGTGGCCTTCTTGCGGCGCTCGGCGATCATGCCCTGGTAGTAGACGATCAGGTTGATCGACGCCTCGACGGCCGCCGGCGGCACGTCGGTGACGCCGTCCTCGCGGTGCATCACGGCGTCGGCCCAGCCCCGCACCTGGGCGCGGTCCGGCTCCGGCACCCCCATCAGCTCGGAGATGACGTCCATGGGTAGCTTGCCAGCGAACTCATCGACGTAGTCGACGGTTTCCGAACCACCCGAGCTGGCCTTCTCCAACATGGTGTCGAGGTGCTGCACCGCAATCTCGGTCACGCGCGGTTCTAGCTCGCGAATCCTCCTGGGGGTGAACCCCTTTGACACCAAGGTACGCAGCCGCAGGTGGTCTGGATCGTCCATCGCCAAGAACGACATGGTCTTGGCGGCGTGCGGTCCCCGCGACGCCGGGTCGAGTGAGACGCCGTCGCGGTTGGACAGGGTGACGCTGTTGCGGAAGCCCTGATGCACGTCGGAGTGCCGCGAGAGAGCCCAGAAGCCGAGTTCCTCGTTGTGGTACAGCGGGGCCTCGTCGCGCAGCCGTTTGTAATACGGGTACGGATCCTCGTGGAAGTCGTAGTCGTAGGGATCGAGCCCCAATTCGGGCCCGCCGACGTGAACTGTCATTCCGTGCTCCCGGCTTCGCTCCCGGCCAGGATGAGGCGCACCACGTCATCCAGCCGGTCCGCGATCTTGCGATAGGTGTATTCGCCGCTGCCCGCCTGTACCAGTGCGCCGAAGAAGGCCATCTCGAGTGCCGACACCGTCCCGGGCTCCGCGCCGGGGCCGATGGCAGACGCGATGCGTCGGTGAATCTCCGAGCCGATCCGGTCGCGCGCGGCACGCACCGCTGGGTCGGCGCCGCCGCCCAGCAACGCCGTCGTACAAGCCGCAGCAACCTCGGGCTCGTCGGCGGCCACCAGCGCCAGGTGGTGCAACACGTTCTGCACCCGGGTGGGCATCGGGTCGTTGACGTCGGTGAAGTAGGGAACCTGGCGGACCAGGTCGAGATAAACCTCGGCGATCAGGTGGTTCTTCGACGAGAAGTAGGTGTAGGCGGTGGCCGGGGCGACTTTGGCGCGCGCCGCCACCATGCGCACCGTCAAATCGGCGTAGGAGTTCTCGCGCAGCGTCTCCAGGCCGGCCGCCAGCACCTTGCGGAAGGTTTCCTCCTGGCGGCGGTTGCGTGCCGGCGTGGCCTGAGGGGTGACCTCGGAGCCGGACACGGCCAGTGCATCGCTGGACACATGTCCAAGCTAGAGGCATTCGGGATGCGAAGCAAGCCCGTGCGATAAAGACGCTGCTTATTCGCGCGAGGCGGGGCTTTCGGGGGGCGGCCTCTTGCACCGTGGATACCACGAAGGCTATGGTTCGGAGAATCCATACCGGACAAGTGTCCACTCGATGGGAGCGGGAAGATGGCGTTGATCGCCGACGGCGTTAGTGCACTGTTCATCGACGGCAAACCGTGCCCGGGCAGCGCGGGCACCTTCCCGACGATCAACCCGGCGACCGAGGAGGTGCTAGGCGTCGCCGCAGACGCCGACGCCAGCGACATGTCCCGCGCCATCGACGCCGCGCGGCGTGCCTTCGACGAGACCGACTGGTCGCGCAACACCGAGCTGCGCGTCCGCTGCGTCCGCCAATTGCGCGATGCGATGAAGGAGCATCTCGAGGAGCTGCGCGAGATCACCATCGCCGAGGTGGGCGCGCCGCGGATGCTGACGGCCATCGCCCAGCTGGAGGCCCCGGTCAACGACCTGACCTTCGCGGCCGACACGGCCGAGTCCTACGTGTGGAACCAGGATCTCGGGGACGCGTCGCCGATGGGGATCCCCACCCGGCGCACCATCGCCCGGGAAGCGGTCGGGGTCGTCGGCGCCATCACCCCGTGGAACTTTCCGCATCAGATCAACCTGGCCAAAATCGGCCCGGCGCTCGCCGCCGGTAACACGGTCGTCCTGAAGCCCGCGCCCGACACGCCGTGGTGTGCGGCGGTGCTCGGGGAGCTCATCGCCGAGCACACCGATTTTCCGCCCGGCGTGATCAACATCGTCACCTCCAGCGACCACGCCGTCGGCGCCATGCTGGCCAAAGACCCTCGCGTCGACATGATTTCGTTCACCGGCTCCACTGCCACCGGTCGCAGCGTGATGGCCGACGGGGCCGCCACCATCAAGAAGGTCTTCCTGGAGCTGGGCGGCAAGTCGGCCTTCATCGTGCTCGATGACGCCGACCTGGGCGGTGCGGCCGGCGTGGCGGGGTTCTCGGTGTGCATGCACGCCGGGCAGGGGTGCGCGATCACTACCCGGCTGCTGGTGCCGCGGGCACGCTACGACGAAGCGGTCTCCATCGCGGCCGCCACCATGGGCGGAATCAAGCCTGGAGACCCCAACGACGCGAAAACCATCTGCGGGCCGCTGATTTCGGCGCGGCAGCGGGAACGGGTGCAGGGCTACCTGGACTCGGCGATCGCCGAGGGCGGCACGTTCGCCTGCGGTGGTGGTCGCCCGGCGGACCGCGAGGTCGGTTTCTTCATCGAGCCCACCGTGATCGCCGGCCTGGGCAATGACGCCCGCGTCGCGCAGGAGGAGATCTTCGGGCCGGTGCTCACCGTGATCCCCTACGACGGCGACGACGACGCCGTCCGCATCGCCAACGACTCGCCATACGGGTTGTCGGGCACCGTCTTTGGCGCCGACCCCGACCGGGCCGCCGGAGTCGCCGCCCGGGTCCGGGCGGGCACCATCAACGTCAACGGCGGCGTCTGGTATTCGGCCGACGCGCCGTTCGGCGGCTACAAGCAATCCGGCAATGGCCGCGAGATGGGGCTGGCCGGCTTCGAGGAGTACCTGGAAGTCAAAACCATTGCTACAGCGGCGAGTTAGGGGAGCGGCATGCGATTCGAAAACAAAGTGGCCATCGTCACCGGGTCGGGTGGCGGCATCGGGCAGGCCTACGCCGAGGCGTTGGCCCGTGAGGGCGCGGCCGTCGTCGTCGCTGACATCAATTTGCAGGGCGCCGAGAAGGTGGCCGACGGGATCAACGGCGAGGGCGGTCGGGCGCTGGCGCTGCCCGTCGACGTGTCCGATCCGGCGTCGGCCAAGGAGATGGCCGACCGCACCCTGGCCGAGTTCGGCGGCATCGACTACCTGGTGAACAACGCGGCGATCTTTGGCGGCATGAAGCTGGACTTCCTGATCACCGTCGATCCGGAGTACTACAAGAAGTTCATGAGCGTGAACCTCGACGGCGCGCTGTGGTGCACCCGCGCGGTGTACAAGAAGATGGCCAAGCGAGGCGGCGGGGCGATCGTCAACCAATCCTCCACCGCGGCATGGCTTTACGCGAACTTCTACGGGCTGGCCAAGGTCGGGATCAACGGTCTGACTCAACAGCTTTCGCGCGAGCTAGGTGGCCAGAACATCCGGATCAACGCGATCGCGCCCGGCCCCATCGACACCGAGGCCAACCGGACCACCACGCCGCAGGAAATCGTGGCCGACCTGGTCAAGGCAATTCCGTTGTCGCGCATGGGGCAGCCCGAGGACCTGGTGGGCATGTGCCTGTTCCTGCTGTCCGACGAGGCGCGCTGGATCACCGGGCAGATCTTCAATGTTGACGGCGGGCAGATAATCCGATCATGAGCGACCATCCGAAGCTGGGCTACATCGGACTCGGCAACCAGGGCGCGCCGATGGCCAAGCGCTACCTCGACTGGCCCGGCGGGCTAACGGTTTTCGATATCCGCGACGAGGCAATGGCCCCGTTCGTCGAGGGCGGGGCCACCGCGGCGGCCAGCGTGGCCGAGGTCGCCGAGGCCGACATCATCAGCGTCACCGTGCTCAACGACGAACAGGTGCGTGACGTCGTCGGGCAGTTGGCGCAGCACGCCAAGCCGGGCACCGTCATCGCGATCCATTCGACGATCAGCGACACCACCGCCGTCGAACTGGCCGAGGCGCTCAAGCCGCAGGGCATCCACATCGCCGACGCGCCGGTCAGCGGCGGGGCCGCGGTCGCGGCGAAGGGTGAACTGGCCACCATGATCGGCGCCGAGCGCGAAGTGTACGAGCAGATCAAGCCGGTGTTCAAGCAGTGGGCGTCGCTGATCATCCACGCCGGCGAGCCCGGCGCGGGCACGCGAATGAAGCTGGCGCGCAACATGTTGACGTTCACCTACTACGCGGCGGCCTGCGAGGCGATGCGATTGGCCGAGGCGGCAGGGCTGGATCTGCAGGCGCTGGGGCGGGTGGTGCGGCACACCGAGGCGTCCACGGGCGGCGGGAACATCATGATCCGCGAGAACATGGCCCCGCTGGAGCCGGACCACTTCCTCTTCCAGCCCTTCACACACACCCGGGGGCTCGGGGAAAAGGATCTGAATTTGGCGCTGGCGCTGGGTGAAACGGTCGGCGTCGAGCTGCCGCTGGCGCAGCTGGCATTGCAGAACCTCGCCGATGGGCTCGGGGTTCCACACGAGAAGGAGTGACCCAGCATGTCCAACGACGAACTGCGCCGCAAGGGCCTGCAGAAGATGAACGAGGTCTACGGCTGGGAGATGCCCAACATCGAGGGCGACGCGTACTTCGACCTCACCGTCGACCACCTGTTCGGCGACATCTGGAACCGCCCGGGCTTATCGATGCGCGACAAGCGGATCATGACGCTGACGGCGGTGACCGCGGTCGGCAACCGCGACCTGGCCGAGATTCAGATCAACGCGGCCCTGCTCAACGGGGAACTCACCGAGGACGAACTGAAGGAGATGGCCATCTTCCTCACGCACTACCTCGGCTTCCCGCTGGGTTCTGTCCTCAACGGCGCGGTCGGCGCCGTCGTGGCAAAGCGCAAGAAGGCCGCGGCCAAGGGCGAGGGCGAGGACAAGAAGGCCAACGTCGAAGCCGCGATCAGGATGAACGCGGGCAAGTCCGCCGACTAGGCGTGCCGACCGCGCGCCGTCCGTAAGGTGCGGCGGCGCTCCGGCCCGCTAAAGTGACCGTCGTGCGCGTCCTGGTGATCGGTTCCGGAGCCCGTGAACACGCCCTGCTGCTGGCGCTTGGCAGAGACCCGCAGGTCACGGGGCTCATCGTCGCTCCCGGCAATGCGGGCACGGCCCGGGTCGCCGAGCAGCACGACGTCGACATCACCTCCGGCGACGCGGTCGTCGCCCTGGCCCGCGAGGTTCGGGCCGACCTGGTGGTCATCGGTCCCGAGGTGCCGCTGGTGCTCGGGGTGGCCGACGCGGTGCGCGCCGCCGGCATCGCCTGTTTCGGGCCGAGCAAAGACGCCGCGCAGATCGAGGGTTCCAAGGCGTTCGCCAAGGAGGTCATGGCGGCCGCCGGCGTGCGTACCGCCGCAAGCGAAATCATCGACAACCCAGCGAATTTGGATGCCGCCCTGGAGCGTTTCGGGCCGCCCGCCGGCGACCCGGCATGGGTGGTGAAAGACGATCAACTCGCCGCCGGCAAGGGCGTGGTGGTGACGGCCGACCGTGACGTCGCGCGGGCCCACGCCGCCGGTCTGCTCGAATCCGGGCACCCGGTGCTGCTGGAATCCTTCCTGGACGGGCCCGAGGTGTCGCTGTTCTGTGTCGTCGACGGCGAAACCGTGGTGCCGCTGTTGCCGGCTCAGGACTTCAAGCGGGTCGGCGAGGGCGACACCGGACCCAACACCGGCGGCATGGGCGCTTACGCACCGCTGCCGTGGCTCTCCGACGACGTCTACCGACAGATCGTGACCCAGGTGGCCGAACCCGTTGCGGCCGAAATGGTTCGGCGGGGCAGCCCCTTCAGCGGGTTGCTCTATGTGGGTCTCGCCATCACCTCGAAGGGGCCGGCGGTGGTCGAATTCAACTGTCGCTTCGGCGATCCGGAGACGCAGGCCGTGCTGGCCCTGCTGGAGTCGCCGTTGGGTCAGTTACTGCATGCCGCGGCCACCGGCACGCTGGCCGACTTCATTGCCGACTCCGGCGAGTTGCGCTGGAGCGACGGCGCCGCGGTGACCGTGGTGCTGGCGGCCGAGAACTATCCGGGCCGCCCCCGCGTCGGGGACGTCGTCGTCGGCTCCGAAGCCGAGGGCGTGCTGCACGCGGGGACGGCCCGCCGCGACGACGGCTCGGTCGTCTCGTCGGGCGGACGGGTGCTGTCCGTGGTAGGCACCGGCGCCGACCTACCCGCGGCACGCGCGCAGGTCTACGAAATCTTGCGTTCAATTAAATTGCCAGGCAGCCATTTCCGCAGCGATATCGGCTTGGTGGCGGCCGAGGGAAAGATCAGCCTTTAAAAACCCGCCGCCTGCCCGTCGCGACGCGGATCGCTCGCCGCGAGGTACCCGCCGTCAAGTCGCCAAATCGCCTGGCAGCTGCCGAACTGGTTGTAGTCGTCCACGGCCACCAAGTCGTGACCGCGGCGCCGGAGTTCGTCGAGCGTCGATGACGGGAAACCCCTCTCGCAGCTGACCTGCAGGCCGTCCACCCACCGGAATCGCGGGCCGTCACATGCTGATTGTGGATTCTGGCCGTGATCGGCGATGCGCGCGAGCACCTGGACATGCCCCTGGGGTTGCATGGTGCCACCCATCACGCCGAAGCTCATAACCGGCGCTCCGTCCTTGGTGACAAAGCTCGGAATGATCGTGTGGTAGGGCCGCTTGTTGGGCCCGACCTGGTTCGGATGCCTTTGCGTCACCGTGAAATCCGCGCCCCGGTTCTGCAACGAGATGCCGGTGCCGCCGACCACCACGCCCGACCCGAATCCCATGTAGTTCGACTGGATCATCGACACCATCATCCCGGAAGCGTCGGCGGCGGTGAGGTACACGGTGCCCCCCGTGGGGGTTCCGGCGGTGGCCGGCTTTGCCCGGTTCGGGTCGATCAGCTTCGCGCGGTACGTGAGATATTCGTCGTCCAGCAGGTGTTCTGGTCGCAGCGCCATGTGATCGATGTCGGCCACGTAGGCTCGCGCGTCGGCGAAGGCGAGCTTGAGGGCTTCGATCTGTAGATGCACGCTGTCGGCGGAATCGGCTGGCAGCGCGGACATATCGAAGTGTTCCAGGATTCCCAGGGCGATCAGGGCCACGATCCCTTGGCCGTTGGGTGGTATTTCGTGGATGGTGTAGCCGCGGTAGGTTCGGCTGATGGTGCCGACCCAGTCGGCGCGATGGGCGGCCAGATCGCCGGCACGCATGGCCCCGCCGTTGGCAGTCGCGTGTTCCTCGAGCATGGCCGCCAATTCGCCGCGGTAAAACGCGTTGCCGTTGGTCGTCGCAATCTTCTCGAGGGTGGCCGCGTGATCGGGAAGAACGAACAATTCGCCCGGTTTCGGCGCTCGGCCGCCGGGCATGAACGCCTCGGCGAAGCCGGGCTGATCCTTGAACAGTGGCACCTGCGCCGCCCACTGCTCGGCGACCGTGGGCGAGACCAGGAAGCCCTTGCGGCCATAGGAAATTGCGGGCTCGAAGAGCCGCGCAAAAGGGAGCTTGCCGAACTTGGCGTGCAATTCGACCCACGCCGACACCGCCCCGGGCACAGTCACCGCGTTCCAGCCGAGCGCGGGAACTTCCCTGCCGCCGAAGTACTCTGGTGTCCACGCGGCCGGCGAGCGGCCAGACGCGTTGAGGCCGTGCAATTCTCGGCCGTCCCAGACGATGGCGAAGGCGTCCGAGCCGATGCCGTTGGACACCGGTTCCACCAAGGTCAACGTGACGGCGGTGGCGATGGCCGCGTCGACGGCGCTCCCGCCTTCGGCGAGCATCCGCAGACCCGCTTGGGCGGCAAGCGGTTGCGAGGTGCACACGACGTTGGCCGCCAACACGGGTTTGCGCGGCCAGGCGTACCGAAAGTTCCAATCGAACGGCGTACTCACTCTCGCGAGCGTAACGCCACTGCGAAATCAGGCGAATTTTTTCGCAGTGCGGTTCCGCTCGACGCGCCAATCACTCACGCGGTCAGCAGCGGCGCCATCCAGGTCAATTCGGCCGGCAGTTGCGCGCTCCAGAATCCCGGGTTGTGTCCGCCGGGGGAGAAGCCGCCCGCGGGCGGATTGGGTAGTTGAGCGATGAATTGCTTTGTCGCGTCGTAGAACGGATCGCTGTCGCCGCAGTCCACCCGGATCGGGATGGACGCCAGCGCCGGCATTCCGAATACGGAGTTGGCCGCGAAGTCGTCGGGCCCGTCGAATGCGCCGGGCGCGGCGGCCCCGGAAGACAGCCACAGCGCCGGGCTCACGGCGCAGATCGCCGCGGTGCGGGCCGGCCCCAACCGGCCGCCGAGCAGCAGTGCCCCGTAGCCGCCCATCGACCAGCCCAAAAACGCGATCCGCGAAGTGTCCAGGTTCTGCTTGTCCAGCATGGGGATCAGTTCGTTCAGCACCATGGCACCGGAATCCTCGCCTGATGCCCGCTTGTGCCAGTAGCTGCCGCCACCGTCGACGGCGACCACCGCGAACGGCGGCAATCCGGCGTTGACGGCCTGCGCCAGGCCCTGCTCGACGCCGCCTGCCATCACGGTGGCCGCGTCACTGCCCTTTCCGTGCAGCGCGATTACCGGGCGCAGCGGCTTGATTTGGCCCGGCGGGCGCGCGATCGCCCAGTTGGTCGTTATCCCGCCACGCGCCGCCGACGCGAAAGCGCCCGTCGTCATGGTCGGCGCGGGACCAGCAGGGGGGTTGGGTTCCAGCGGCGCCGGTGGTGCCAACGGAGCCGGTGTCCCGGGCGCAGATAGTGGTACGGCCTGCGACTGGCGGGGCTGAATCAGCATGTCGAACGCGTATCCGCCGGTCGCGCCGAGGGCCACGCCGGCACCCAGGCGAAGCATTGCGCGACGGCTAAAGTCGGGCATCGGGCCATCATGCCATGTGCGTTTGGCGAAAATGGCATCGCAGTACCACTTTGCCTGGCAGCATGATCAACCGTGACTGCAGCAGTTACTCCCAAGGGAGAACGTCGACGGTATGCGTTGGTGAGCGCAGCCGCCGAGCTGCTCGGCGAGGGCGGATTCGAAGCGGTGCGTCACCGGGCGGTCGCCCGGCGCGCCGGTCTGCCATTGGCATCAACCACGTACTACTTCTCATCGCTCGACGATTTGATCGCGCGGGCCGTCGAGCACATCGGGATGATCGAGATCGCTCAGCTACGGGCGCGGGTCACCGCGCTGTCTCGACGGCGACGGGGCCCCGAGACCACCGCGGAAATGCTGGTCGACTTGCTGGTGGGGGACGTGTCGGGTCCGGGGCTGGCCGAACAGCTGATATCGCGATACGAGCGTCACATCGCCTGTACTCGGCTGCCCGCGTTGCAAGAAACCATGCGGCGCAGCCTGCGGCAGCGCGCCGAGGCCGTCGCCGAAGCCATCGAGAAATCGGGCCGATCCGTGCACATCGAGCTGGTGTGCACGCTGATCTGTGCGGTCGACGGTTCGGTGGTTTCCGCGCTGGTCGAAGGGCGCGATCCCCTCACGGCAGCGCTTTCGACGGTCGTGGATTTGATCGACGTGCTCGCACCGATCGACCAGCGGCCGGTGCGGATCTGACCGACGCCACCAGATCGGCGGGCAGCGCCGGCGTCACGATGCACCCGGTGGCGGAGTCTCCGTAGATCGTCACGTCGTCCGGGCGGCGCACGGCATACAGGGCGACGTAGGCGCAGACGACGGCGTCGATCGGATCCTCAACGCGGCGCAGGTCGCACTTGCGCCGCGCGGTCAGCACCTGCCGGCGCAGCCCGGCCCACTCCGGACCGGCGACCCGCAGCGGCACCGGGGCGTGTGCCAGCCCCTCGACGCCGTCCATCAGCCGCAGCAGCTCGGATTTGAGCTGGTCGAGGTCGCGGCCGGGCTTGGCCTTGTACTTCAGCGTGCGCGGCAAGCGGAACAGCGCCACCGTCGCCGAATGGGGGTAGACCTCGATGGCGCGCCGCGTCGCGGTGGCCCGCGGGTCCGTCTCGAGCCCCAGTGCGCGGGCCAACCGCCCGGCCCGCGAACCGTTTGCGAACTCGGGTTTTCCCGTGTTGACCGGGTGCGCACCGGCTTCGAACCTGCGGAAGTCGCGGTTGAATGCCGTCTCGGCGGGTCGCTGGCCGGTGCGGTTGGTCACCACCAACGGTGCATCGAAGGCGACCAGGCAGGCGTCCTGTACGTATGGCCGCATGGCGGCGAGCACCTCGCCGTCTTCGTGGAAGGCGCCGACATGACCCAAACGGCCGTCTGCGTCGACGACCGCGACACCGGTCGGATTGCGCACACCCCAGGCGAGGTCGACGCCGACGAAGTACACCGACTCAGGTTAGGCCGGTGGATTGATATCGCATGCGCCATCAAGATTGAGAAGGCATTATCTCCCCGCCGAGAGACGCAAGTGACTGCTGAGCCGTTGGATCGCCTCCGCGACGACAAGGAATCAACGGGGAATCAACGAGGAAACCGTAAGCTGTGTGTCTGTGAGCATCCCGAACGTGTTGGCCAATCGCTACGCCAGCGCGGACATGGTCGGGATCTGGGCGCCGGAGGCCAAGATCGTCGCCGAACGGCGGTTGTGGCTCGCCGTGCTGCGGGCACAGGCCGAATTGGGTGTGCCCGTTCCCGAAGAGGCGATCGCCGACTACGAGCGAGTGCTCGGCGATGTCGACCTGGCCTCCATCGCGGCCCGCGAACGGTCGCTGCGCCACGACGTCAAGGCCCGCATCGAGGAATTCAACGCGCTGGCCGGCCACCAGCACGTGCACAAGGGAATGACTAGCCGCGACCTGACCGAAAACGTGGAGCAGCTACAGATCCGGCGATCGCTGGAATTGGTGTTTGCACACGGGGTTGCGGTGGTGGCGCGGCTCGCCGAGCGGGCGGTGGCCTATCGCGACCTGGTGATGGCCGGGCGCAGTCACAATGTCGCCGCCCAAGCCACCACATTGGGCAAGCGCTTCGCCTCCGCGGCGCAGGAGACGCTGATCGCGCTGACCCGGCTGCGGGAGCTGATCGATCGCTACCCGCTGCGCGGCATCAAGGGACCGATGGGCACCGCGCAGGACATGCTCGACCTGCTCGACGGCGACACGGGTAAGCTCGCCCAACTCGAGCGCCGCATCGCCGACTTCCTGGGTTTCGCAACGGTTTTCACCAGTGTCGGGCAGGTGTATCCGCGTTCGCTGGACCACGATGTGGTCTCCGCGCTGGTGCAGCTGGGCGCCGGGCCATCCTCGATGGCGCACACCATCCGGTTGATGGCCGGGCACGAGCTCGTCACCGAGGGCTTTGCGCCGGGGCAAGTCGGCTCGTCGGCGATGCCGCACAAGATGAACACCCGCAGTTGCGAACGCGTCAACGGGCTGCAGGTGGTGCTGCGTGGATACGCCTCGATGACGGCCGAATTGGCCGGCGCGCAGTGGAACGAGGGTGACGTCTTCTGCTCCGTGGTGCGCCGGGTTGCGTTGCCGGACAGCTTCTTTGCCATCGACGGGCAGATCGAGACGTTTTTGACGGTGCTCGAGGAGTTCGGTGCCTACCCGGCGGTGATCGGCCGCGAGTTGGACCGCTATCTGCCCTTCCTGGCCACCACCAAGGTGTTGATCGCGGCGGTGCGCGCCGGCATGGGGCGCGAGGCCGCGCACCACGTCATCCGGGAGCATGCCGTCGCCACGGCGCTGGACATGCGGGAACGCGGTGCCGAACCCGACCTGCTGCAGCGCCTCGCCGACGATCCGCGGCTGCCGCTGGACGCCGCGGAGCTGGACGCCGCGCTGGCCGACAAGCAGGCGTTCACCGGTGCCGCCGGCGATCAGGTCGACCAGGTGGTTGCCCAGGTCGACGAACTGGTCGGGCGTTATCCCGAGGCGGCCAAATACACCCCGGGCGCGATCCTATGAGCCAACTACGTTTTGAAGCCGGCGCGCTTTCGGACATCGACTTCACCGATCTGGACAACTTCGCCAACGGATTTCCGCACGAGTTGTTCGCGGCGCACCGGCGGGAGGCGCCGGTGTACTGGCACGCGCCCACCGACAACACTCCCGACGGCGAAGGGTTCTGGTCGGTCGCGACATACGCGGAAACGCTTGAGGTACTTCGTGATCCGGTGACGTACTCGTCGGTCACCGGTGGTTCGCGGCCCTTCGGTGGCACCTTGTTACAGGACCTGGCCATCGCGGGTCAGGTGCTCAACATGATGGACGACCCACGGCATTCGCAGATTCGCCGGCTGGTCAGCTCCGGACTGACGCCGCGGATGATCGCTCGCGTCGAGGACGATTTGCGGGCCCGGGCGCGCGGGCTGCTGGACGCTGTGGTGCCCGGCGAACCGTTCGACTTCCTCGTCGACATCGCCGCCGAGCTGCCGATGCAGATGATCTGCATCCTGCTGGGAGTGCCTGAGGCCGAACGGCATTGGCTGTTTGAGGCCATCGAGCCGCAGTTCGACTTCGGCGGCTCGCGCAAGGCGTCCCTGTCGCAGCTGTCGGTTTCAGAAAGAGACACAGCAGCCGCATCCCGGATGTACGAATACGGCCAGGAGTTGATCGCGTCGAAGCGTGCCGAGCCGACCGACGACATGCTGTCGGTCGTCGCAAACGCGACGCTTGACGATGGGCAGGCGCCGGCGATGTCGGATCTCGAGCTCTACCTGTTCTTCAGCCTGTTGTTCAGTGCCGGCGCCGAGACGACGCGCAATGCGGTGGCCGGTGGGCTGCTGGCGCTGGCCGAGCACCCCGAGCAATTGCATTCGCTGCGTGGTGATCTCGACTCCCTCCCGACGGCGATCGAGGAGATGATCCGGTGGACGTCGCCGT
Source organism: Mycobacterium conspicuum (assembly GCF_010730195.1). Lineage (NCBI taxonomy): Bacteria > Bacillati > Actinomycetota > Actinomycetes > Mycobacteriales > Mycobacteriaceae > Mycobacterium > Mycobacterium conspicuum. The sequence continues at coordinate 5,163,713 of NZ_AP022613.1, read as the reverse complement.
CGCCGTCCAAGCGACGCACCGCCACGCGCGACGTCACGCTGGGCGGACACGCGATCCAGGCGGGGCAGAAGGTCCAGGTCTGGGAGGGCTCGGCCAATCGCGACGCGAACACGTTCGACCGCGCCGACGAATTCGACATCACACGTAAACCCAACCCGCACTTGGGCTTCGGCCAGGGCGTGCACTATTGCCTGGGCGCCAACCTGGCCCGGCTGGAATTGCGGGTGCTCTACGAGGAACTGCTGTCGCGGTTCGGCGTCGTGCGGGTCGTTCGGCCGGTCGAATGGACCCGCAGCAACCGGCACACCGGGATCCGGCATCTGGTCGTGGAACTGCGCTAGGGCCAGTGAGGATCCGGCTCGCCGACATCGAACCCTCACCCGATGTGTTCGCCGCGGTGATGGCGACCGGAATCTTGTCGATCGCCGCGGAAAGGCATCATTACGCCGAAATCAGCGAGCTGCTAGCCGGTCTCGCCGCGGCGGGCCTCCTGGTTCTGGTCGCGCTGGTCGTCCTGACCGGGGCGGCCAGCAGGTGGGATCTGGCGGATCCTGACACGACGATTCGATTGTTCACCTTCGCTGCCGCGTGCGCCGTGCTGGACAGCGGGTTGGCAACCCCGCGCATCGTGGTGGTGGCCCTCGGCGTGGTCGCCCTGTTGTCCTGGGGGGTGCTGATGGGGTTCACCGCCCGCGACATGGCGGCGCGTCGTTGGTCGCAGTTGCGCGACAGCGCGCACGGTGCTTGGGAATTGGCCAGTGTCGGCACTTCCGGCCTGGCGATCGTGGCCATCAGGATCGCCCATCTGACCTCCGAGCGTTGGTTGCTCGCGGTGGCCGTGCCACTGTGGTTGGCGGCGCTGTGCCTCTACGGTCTGATGACCTGGCTGATCGTGTGGCGCACACTGGCTGCGCGGCAAAGCTTCGCCGGGTTCGAGCCCGATACCTGGATCTTGATGGGCGGCCTGGCAATAGCGACGCTGGCCGGCGACAAGATCCACGGCATGGCCGCCGGCTGGCTCGGGCGTGCGGTGCTGGTGGTCACCGTCGTGGCCTGGGTGCTGGCCACGTTGTGGATACCGCCGCTGATCTACTTCGGGTTGCTGCGGATCAGCCGAGGGCCCGAAAGGTTGCATTTCGCCGGCGTCTGGTGGGCGTTGGTGTTCCCGCTGGGCATGTACTCGGTGGCCAGCTACGCGATGGCGGCCGAGTTGAGCCGGCCGTCGATGATCACGGTTTCACTGGTCTTCTTCTGGGATGCGTTGGCGGCGTGGCTGATTGTGGTCGCCGCCGGGCTGCTGCGAGTGTGGCATGCGCTCGCAGGCAACGCGCGCGCATAGCTTGATATGCCGGGGTGGCTAGTTGCCAATGGCTACGTGCGAACAGGGACGAGTATCCGACGAAGATCTCTGCACCTTCGTCCCGAGGCCGGCCCGATATAGGTAGATCGGGGCTCGGAACAGCATCCGGGTGAATCCGGTTGGTGCCAGCGCGCGCTTGGAAACTTGCATGATGCAGTCCTCTCGACCAAAGTATGCGCCGACGCACAGCCTGTCGGCCTACCGTGGCGGAGTGACCGATCGGCAAGAACGCGCGATGTCCTTTGGGTCCATCGCCGAGGACTACGACCAACTGCGCCCGCAGCCCCCGCGGCAGGCGGTGGACTGGCTGGTACCAACCGATTGTCAGGTGGCCGTCGACGTCGGGGCGGGCACCGGGCTGTTCACCCGCACCCTGGTGGGCAGGGTGCCCCAGGTCATCGCCGTCGAACCCGACGCACGGATGCGCAGCGTGCTGACGGCCCGATCGCCGGAAGTGCGCGTCGTCGAGGGGCGCGGCGAGTCGATCCCGCTTCCCGACGCCGTCGCGGACGCGGTGTTCGTCTCCTCGGCGTGGCACTGGATGGATCCCGAAGTGGCCGTTCCCGAAATCGGTCGGGTCGTGCGCGACGGCGGTCGGTTCGGCCTGCTCTGGACGAGCCGCGACCGCGAGGTGGATTGGGTGCGCAACCTCGACCGGCTGCCCGGGGGCGACAACGTTGACGCGCAACTAGCTGACCGCTTCCGTCGGCGGCTGCACTTCGATCTCCCCGACCCGCAGATCTTCGCCAACGTCGCGCGCGAGGTGTTCCTTTTCACCAAGACCATGACCGTCGCAGACGCCGTCGCGATGCTCGGCACCTACAGCAGGGCCATCGTTGCGTCTCCCGGTGACCGTGCACGAGCGCTCGCCGAAGCGCGCGTTGCCTTAAAGGAGCGATTCCCCGGTGCCGACAGCGTCGAGATCCCCATGCGGACGTGGTGTTGGCGCGCCGATCGCATCGCCCGTTAGCGCGCGGGCACCCGGATCCCGGCGGCCCGCAGTTCGAGGGCGGCCAACGCCCCGATGGTGAGAAGATCCTCGCGCCGCCAGGCGCCGACCGGGTCCGGGCTGATCGCGGCCAGCTTGGCCGGCGACCGGTTCGTCAACGCCCGCAAGGCGAGCAATTGCTGACCCGCGGCGGTGGCGGCCAGGGCGGTCACCACCCACTTCCGCCGGAAGAACCGCAATCGCAAAAACAGCCATGGCACCACCGCCACCAGAATCGGCACCGCGGCGACGGCCATCGCCAGCAGCACCGCGAGCCAGCTCGCCGTGGTGTCCAGGTCATGACCGGCGCCCGCGATGTCCAGGGCGGCCGCGCTGGCGGCCGTCAAGGGCTTGCTGACTGCGTCGCCCAGCAGCGGAATGTGCTGTGCGCCATGGCCTGCCGATGCCAGGTTGTCGGCGACGCCCTTCGAACCGCTTTCCACTTGCCGGCCGGCGTCGGCGATCGTCGAGATGGCGCTGTAGACGGCGAGACCGACGAACACCCAGATCGTCGTCCACACCGCGACGGTGATATCGCTCATCAATTGCGCGAACAGTCGCAGCGGTTTGGTGGAGTACGGCATGAACCTCATGGCACCGATACCAGCACACTTTGCCGTGCGCTTGCCGGATAGGCTGACCCGATGCGCCCCGCATTGTCCGACTACCAGCATTTGGCCAGCGGCAAGGTCCGCGAGATTTACCGCGTCGACGACCAGCACCTGCTGCTGGTGGCCTCCGACCGCATCTCGGCCTACGACTACGTCCTGGACAGCATTATCCCGGACAAGGGCCGCATCCTGACCGCGATGAGCGTCTTTTTCTTCGGCCTCGTCGATGCGCCCAACCACCTGGCCGGCCCGCCCGACGACCCTCGAATTCCGGACGATGTCCTGGGTCGCGCGCTGGTGGTTCGGCAACTGGAGATGTTCCCGGTGGAATGTGTGGCCCGCGGGTATCTGACCGGTTCGGGACTGCTGGACTACCAGGCCACCGGAAAGGTGTGCGGCATCCCGTTGCCGCCGGGGCTGGTGGAGGCCAGCAAGTTCGCCACGCCGTTGTTCACTCCGGCGACCAAAGCCGCGCTGGGAGACCATGACGAAAACATTTCGTTCGCGCGGGTAATCGAGTTGGTCGGCGGGATCCACGCCAACCAGCTGCGCGACCGCACGCTGCAGATTTATGTCCAGGCCGCCGATCATGCACTGCGCAAGGGAATCATCGTGGCCGACACCAAGTTCGAATTCGGCCTTGACCCGGACGGGAACGTGCTGTTGGCCGACGAGATCTTCACACCGGATTCGTCGCGCTACTGGCCGGCCGACGAATACCGGCCCGGTGTGGTGCAGACCAGCTTCGACAAGCAGTTCGTGCGCAATTGGCTCACCAGCCCCGCCTCCGGTTGGGACCGCGGGGGTACCGCGCCGCCGCCGCCACTACCCGACGACATCATCGACGCCACCCGTGGTCGTTACATCGATGCCTACGAACGGATTTCCGGCCTGAGCTTCAGTGACTGGATCGGTCCGGGCGCATGACCGGCGCGGTGCCGCCGGTGGCCAAGCGCATCGACACTCGGCGCGAATATCACGGCGACGTCTTCGTCGACCCCTACAAATGGCTGCGAGACAAGGAAAGTCCCGAAGTCATCGCCCACCTCGAGGCCGAGAACGAGTACGCCGACCAAACGACCGCTCATCTGGAACCGTTGCGGCAGAGCATCTTCGACGAGATCAAGGCGCGCACCAAGGAAACCGACCTCTCGGTGCCGGTTCGGCAGGGCGACTGGTGGTACTACGCCCGCACCTTTGAGGGTAAGCAGTACCGCGTCCAATGCCGTTGCCCGGTCAAGGATCCCGACGACTGGAATCCGCCGGTCTTGGACGAAGAGACCGAAATACCCGACGAGCAGATCCTGCTCGACTCGAACGTCGAGGCAGAAGGGCATGACTTTTTTGCGCTGGGCGCCAGCCTGGTCAGCCTGGACGGCCACCTGCTGGCGTATTCCGTCGACACCCTCGGCGACGAGCGATACACGATGCGGTTCAAAGACTTACGCACCGGAGAGCTCTTCGCGGACGAGATCACGCCGGTCGCGGCCGGAGTGACCTGGGCCGCCGACAACCGCACCGTGTACTACACCACCCTGGACGAGGCGCGTCGACCCGACAAGGTCTGGCGCTACCGGCTCGGCTCGGGCCAGGCGTCCGAGCTGGTCTACCACGAGGCCGACGAACGCTACTGGCTCGGCGTCGGGCTCACCCGAAGCGAGGCCTACGTCGTCATCGCATCGGGATCGGCAATCACGTCCGAGCTCCGCTACGCCGACGCGTCCGACCCGGCAGCGCAATTCACCGTCGTGCTGCCACGGCGCGAGGGCGTCGAGTACTCGGTGGAGCACGCGGTGCTCGGCGGCGAAGACCGCTTCCTGATCCTGCACAACGACGGCGCGGTGAATTTCACGCTTGTCGAGGCGCCGGTCAGTGATCCGACACAGCAACGTACCCTGATCGCCCACCGCGATGACGTGCGCTTGGACTTCGTGGATGCCTTTGCCCGTCATCTGGTGGTCAGCTACCGACGCGAGGCGCTGCCGCGGATTCAGTTGTGGCCCATCGACTCTGGCGGCAATTACGGTGAGCCCGGGGAGATCTCGTTCGATTCCGAGCTGATGTCCTCGGGCCTGAGTGCCAACCCGAGTTGGGACTCGCCCAAACTGCGGATCCGGGCTGGGTCTTTCGTCATCCCGCCGCGGGTCTACGACCTCGATTTGGCCACCGGCGAGCGTACGCTGCTGCGTGAGCAACCCGTACTCGGCGACTATCGGCCCGAAGACTACGTTGAGCACCGGGACTGGGCCCGCGCCGACGACGGCACCCTTGTCCCGTTGTCGTTCGTGCACCGCGCTGGCATCGAATTCCCGGCTCCGGCATTACTTTACGGCTACGGCGCCTATGAGATCTGCACCGATCCAGGCTTTTCCATCGCGCGATTGTCGCTGCTGGATCGTGGCATGGTGTTCGTCATCGCCCATGTCCGCGGTGGCGGTGAGATGGGCCGGTTGTGGTACGAGCATGGCAAGCTGCTGGAGAAGAAGAACACCTTCACCGACTTTGTTGCGGTGGCAAGGCATCTGGTGGATACCGGTCTGACCCGTCCGCAAGGATTGGTGGCCTACGGCGGTAGCGCCGGGGGCTTGTTGGTGGGGGCGGTGGCCAACATGGCGCCCGAGCTTTTCGCCGGCGTGCTGGCACAAGTGCCCTTCGTCGATCCGCTGACCACCATCCTGGATCCCTCGCTGCCGTTGACCGTCACCGAGTGGGAGGAATGGGGAAACCCGTTGAGCGACAGCGATGTCTACTCGTACATGAAGTCGTACTCGCCCTACGAAAACGTCGAGGCCAAACACTACCCGGCCATTCTGGCCATGACGTCTCTGAACGACACCAGGGTCTACTACGTCGAGCCGGCGAAGTGGGTCGCGGCGCTGCGGCACATCAAGACCGACGAAAATCCGGTGCTGCTCAAGACGCAAATGGCCGCCGGCCACGGTGGCGTCAGCGGTCGCTACAAAGCCTGGCAGGAAACCGCATACCAATACGCCTGGGTGCTGGCCGCGGCCGATGGCGAGCGCTACGGCTCGCCGACGGTCTGACTGGCGGGTTTCTTCGGCAGGAAAGACGCCGGGATCACGGTGAGCGCGATCAAGGCGACGGCCAAGACGAACACGGCGGTATAGGCGCGCGAAAGATCGTGCAGCAGATGCTCGGCGAAGTCGGGGGACAGGGTTTGTCGCGGGATCGCCGCCGGGTTGACCGGCACGCCTCTGGCGGCGGCGTTTTGTTGCAGCGTTGCAAGTGCCCTTGCCGCTGAGATGTTTTCGCTTCGGTTGAACTGGTTGGTCAGGATCATCGACATCAGCGCGGTTCCCATCGAGCCGCCCACCTGATGGGTCACGCTCATCAGCGTCGTGCCTCGCGCGATTTGGTGCGGCGCCAGCGCCTGCACGGAGGCGACCGAGAGCGGCATCATGGTGCAGCCCATACCCAGACCCATGATCGCCAGCCCGATCAACTGCGTGGGCACGTAGTGCGCCTGCCTGGCCACGCCGAAGGCGAAGGTGCCCAGGCCGGCAGTCATCAGCGCGATGCCGACCAGCACGATCTTGCCCGGTCCCTGTTTGTCGACCAGCGGTCCGGTCAGGCGCATGGTCAGCATCGCTCCGAGCCCCTGGGGGATCATGTGCACCCCGGCCTGCATCGGCGTGTGGTGCAGTGCCTGCTGGAAGTAGCTCGGCACCAGCAGCCCGGCGCCGAAAAATGCCGTGGCGAAAACCAGCATCGTCACGTTGGCCTGAGTGATCACCCGGTTCTGGAACAGCCGCAGATCGATGAGGGGGTGATCGCGGTGCCACGCGTGCATGACGAACCCAGCGATCAGCGTCAACCCGATGGCTGCCGGTATCAACACGTGGCGGTCGGCCACCGTCCCGAAGCGCGGAATCGACGACACGGCGAACAGGAACGTGGCCAGCCCGGGGGAGAGCAGCAGGCCGCCAAGCACGTCGAAGGTCTCCGAGCGGGCCGGGTGATCCCGTGGAAACACGATGGCCGCGAGGATCGCGGTGACGATCCCGATCGGCAGGTTGATCAGAAATATCCATCGCCAGCTGGAGGTGGCGATCAGCCAGCCGCCCAGGATCGGACCGGCGATCGGGGCAAGCAGCATGGGAATGCTCATGATCGACATGAGGCGCCCGAGCCGGCCGGGTCCGGCCTCGCGGGTCATGATCATGAAACCCAGCGGCAACAGCATTCCGCCGGCCACACCTTGAATAACCCGAAACACGATGAGCTGCAATATGGTTGACGCCACGGCGCACAACACCGAGCTCAGCGCAAACGCGACAACCGTACCCATGAACAGCCGTTTGGTGCCGAACCGGTCGGCCGCCCAGCCGGTGAGTGGGATGACGGTCGCCAGGGCCAGCGTGTAGCCCGTCATCGTCCACGCGACGATGGCTTGGCTGGAGCCGAATTCGGCGATGAACGTGCGCTGGGCGACGCTGACAACGGTGACGTCGATGATCAACATCACCGTGGCCAGGATGCAAACGCCGGAGATGCGCAAAAGGTGGGCGTCGATTTTGTCGGGATAAACCCGTTCCGGGGCGCCAACCTGCCCGATAGGGGCGACGGGTCGCGGGGCGTCGGCCGCCGTGGTACGGGCCTTCTCCATAGTGGAGCTAAGCATATCGAACCGGTTACCGAAGCGCCGACGGTATCGGTTCGCTCTCCGCGAGCATGGCGAGTTTCGCCCACAGCTAACTACGTCGATGCCCGTTGAGCGGCCGCGATTCGTGTTGTCGCGACGGCCTCAAAGTCTTCTCGCACCGCTGTATATACGCCTGGCGTCTGCGTGTCCTTCACCATCCGGAAACCTGAGATCGGCAAACTACAAGCGTGTCTGGAAAATTGATCGTCTCGGTCTCGGGGATTGGGGAGCGGACCCTGGCCGACGTCGATGCATTCTGTGCGCAAATGGATGCCCGCTCGGTGCCGGTGTCGCTGCTGGTGGCTCCTCGGCTCAGTGGCGATTACCGCCTCGACCGCGACCCGCGCACCGTGGAGTGGCTGACCGATCGGCGCGCGGGTGGGGACAGCATCGTCCTGCATGGCTACGACGCCGCGGCCACCAAGAAGCGGCGCGGTGAGTTCGCGATGCTGCGCGCGCACGAGGCAAACCTGCGGCTGACCGCCGCCGACCGGGTGCTCGAGCACCTCGGGTTGCGCACCCGGCTGTTCGCCGCTCCGGGCTGGGCGGTGTCGCCTGGTGTAGTCAAGGCATTGCCGCGCAACGGCTTTCGATTGGTGGCTGATCTGCACGGGGTAACCGACTTGGTCCGGAACACCACCGTGCGGGCCCGGGTGCTGGGCATCGGTGAAGGCTTTATGACTGAGCCGTGGTGGTGCCGGATGGTGGTGCTGTCCGCCGAGCGCATCGCCCGCCGCGGCGGCGTGGTGCGCGTCGCTGTAGCCGCCCGCCAACTGCGCAAGCCGGGGCCGTTGCAGGCGATGCTGGACGCCGTCGACCTGGCGGCGCTGCACGGTTGCACGCCGACGGTGTACAAGTGGCGGCCCGACAGGGCCGTCCTCGACGCCGCGTAGCAACCGCGAGCAGACAAAAGATCCCCCGACGCGCCGAGCGTGCGGGGGATTTTGCGTCTGCTCGCTCTAGAAGGCGACCGCGCCTTCTTCGGGCAGCACCTGGAAATCGGTGCTGGTCATCTCGGTGAGCCGGCCGTAATAGATGCCACGCGCGTCGGGCGCGATGATGCCTTGATGGATGGGCACCGCGCGTGCCGGAGCGACCGCCCGCAAATAGTCGACGGCCTCGGAGATTCGCATCCACGGCGCCGATGCCGGGGTGGCCAACACGTCCACCGGCTCGTCGGGCACGAACAGCGCGTCGCCGGGGTGCATCAATCTGGCCCGATGATCACCATCGTCCAGCAGATACGAAAGGTTCTCTATCACAGGGATTTCCGGGTGTATCACGGCGTGGCGCCCGCCGAGCGCCCGGATGGTGAGCGTGCCGACTGACAGCTCGTCACCGACGTGCACCACCTGGAAGGGTGCGTCCAGTTGCGCCGCGGTCTGCGAGTCGGTGTAGAGGGCGGCCTGCGGATTGGCTTCGATGAGCGCCGGCAGACGCGCGGGGTCGACATGATCGGGATGCTGGTGCGTGACCAAAATGGCGGACAAGCCGGTGATGCCCTCGAAGCCGTGAGCAAAGGTGCCGGGGTCGAAGAGAATGCGGGTGTCGTCGAACTCAGCCAGTAGGCAGGAATGGCCGAAATGCGTCAGTTGCATGCCTACGATTGTGCCCCGCCGAGGGGGTCGCCGGTAAAGTTGGTGCCGAACTCGATTTGAGGAGGAATGCCGGTGGCGCGGGTGGTCGTGCACGTGATGCCCAAAGCGGAGATTCTCGATCCGCAGGGCCAGGCGATTGTCGGTGCGTTGGGGCGGCTCGGACACCCTGGAATCTCAGATGTCCGGCAGGGCAAGAGGTTTGAGCTTGAAGTCGACGACAGCATCGACGACACCGCGCTCGCCGAGATCGCGGAGTCGCTGCTGGCGAACACCGTGATCGAGGACTGGACGATCAGCAGGGAGTCACGGTGACCTCGCGGATCGGCGTTATCACCTTCCCCGGAACACTCGACGACGTGGACGCGGCCCGGGCGGCGCGTCGGGTGGGCGCGGAGGCCGTCAGCCTGTGGCACGCCGATGCCGACCTGAAGGGCGTCGACGCCGTGATCGTCCCCGGCGGATTTTCCTACGGCGACTACCTGCGGGCCGGCGCGATCGCCAGGTTCGCGCCGGTGATGTCCGAGGTGGTCGCGGCCGCGGGCCGCGGCATGCCGGTGTTGGGTATTTGCAACGGTTTTCAGGTGCTGTGCGAGACCCGGCTGTTGCCCGGCGCGCTGACCCGAAACGTGGGCTTGCACTTCGTCTGCCGTGACGTGTGGCTGCGGGTGGCATCCAACACGACGGCGTGGACATCACGGTTCGAGCCCGACGCCGATCTGCTGGTACCGCTGAAGTCTGGCGAGGGCCGCTACGTGGCCTCCACGGAGGTGCTCGACGAGCTAGAGGGCGAGGGCCGGGTGGTGTTCCGCTACCACGACAACCCCAATGGCTCGCTGCGTGACATCGCCGGGGTCAGCTCCGCCAACGGCCGCGTCGTCGGGCTGATGCCGCACCCTGAGCACGCCACCGAAGCGTTAACCGGGCCCTCCGACGACGGGCTGGGCCTGTTCTACTCCGCGCTCGACGCCGTTTTGGCTGCCTGAGGCCCCTCGCAGCGGCTGCTGCGCCCGGTCCGGTGCGGTTGGCGGCACCCCTCGTGCGATTGGTGCTCAAACGTCGCGCCGCCTACCGCAGCGCCCCGGTTCGCTACGCGAACCCGTGGGGCGCCATCCGGACCGAGATGGGCGTGCCCCTCTCCGGCGTCCTCGCCGGCATCAACGACTGCATGCCGGCGTCGCAGCGGCCGCTCAACTGGCGTTCCGCAGCAACGGCTGCTCGACCTGCGACCGGCAGGGCAGCTCGATAATCGGCGTCACTTCAGCGAAGAAATCGATTGCGGCTGTGAGGGTGCGGTCGACGAAGGCGGCGAAGTCCTCGAGAGACATGCCCTCGCGGATCCACTGTGATCCGCGGGCCGCAACCCCGACGCGCTGGGGGTCGGAGGACCCGTGCACGATCGCGGTGACACTGCGGTTCTGCTGATTCCACGTGTCGGCGAAGCGCGTCAGCCAGGGCCGGTTCGCCACGGGGTAGAAGGTCGCCGGAGTGACCCGAATGGTCACCACGTCGCTGAAGGACGGGGAGACCTCGAGGTGGACGTGCAGCCGCTGATTAGCGTTGACCACGAAGAAGTACTCGCCGTCGTGCTGGCCTCGGAAGAACCGCAGCCCGCAGGTGGACATGTAGCGTTCGATGAGGGTCGCGCAGGACGTGTTCATGCCGTTGATCTTGCGGCCCGCGGCTTTAGGGATCCTTTGAGCCGAGCCTTCAAGGACCAAAGAATATGTTGAGAATTTGCTGAGTGAAACGGCCCCGGCGGGGTTAGTCGGATCTCTCGATAATTCCCGCACCGGGTTCAGGCACCCGCCTGGGCAAGGTGACCGAAAACCGATACCGCTCCGGGCGATAGTGGAATTCCACCACCTCGAGAGCCTTATCGTCGTCCGAATAGCTCGTGCGCTCGAGCACCAATACCGGTGAACCCATTGGCAGATCGAGGGCCGCGGCGACTTCCAGGGATGCGCCGGCCGCATGGATCTCGTGGGTTGCCTTTGCAATGCGAACGCCAAGTCGCTTCTCCCACATCGTGTAGGTGCTTTCCTTAACGTAGGTAGGCGATTTCGATGTCAGCGGCTCCGCAGCCTTGCTCAGCTCCGGCGGAAAGTAGGCCGTGAGTAGGGCCAGGGGCTGATCCCCGTCGCGAAAACGTCGGTTTATCACGAGAACTTTTGACAAGCCCAGTATTTCGGCTATCCGCTGTGGCGCCTCACTCACGTGATGGGATAGCACATCCACTTGCGGGGTGATGCCGGAGTTCGCCAATACTTCAGTGATAGTGCGCACACCGGAGCCCAGTTCCTGTCGCACCGGATTGGCGACGAACGTGCCCAGACCTTGACGGCGAATCAGCCAACCCTGGCGTTCAAGCATCCCCACCGCCGCCCGCACGGTCACCCGGCTCAAGCCGGTGCGATCGATCAGCTCACGCTCGCTGGGCAGACGGCCCCCGCGCGGCAGACGCTGCCTGACGATCTCTGCCTTCAGGGCCTCGGCGAGTTGCGTGCTCGCAGGCACACTGCCGCGCCTCACGCGCAGATCAGCACCCTTGAGGTCCAGCGACCGATGATCCATAAGACGTATTAAAACGTCTTATACCGAATCCGAACAACGCCTTCCTGGGCCGCCGCGCGGCTCGCGCCGGCACCCGATAGCGGGCGATCTGCTCCATGACCTGCGTGGTTTCCTGCGGTCCATCTTCGCGACGGCCCGGACAACCGCAGCTTGCTGGGGGTGCTTGGGGAGGCGTTGACCGACCACGCTGGAACAAATCGCGGTCTTCAGCGCCACGCGGCGCGATATGTTGTCCCGGGTCCTAAACCGTGCACGCGCGCGGCGAAATCGCCGTGACAAAGATCGAAATTGTTATCGACCAACGTCGGGTTACTTTGGTATCGAATGACTTTCCAGCACCATCGGCTTGATCACTACACTGCCGACGATTTCGCCGCAGTGCTCGCAATCCAGCTCGGCGTGCATCAGGAGGCTTGACAATGGCAATTGCCGTCGAGCGGTTCGACCACGTCGTCGTGAACTGCCGTGACGTCGACGCCACCGCCGCCTGGTACCAGCGGGTGCTGGGCATGAAGCGAGAGACATTCGGGCCGTCGAACAGGACCGCGCTGTGCTTCGGAACTCAGAAGATCAATCTGCGGCCGGTTGGCGCGCAGGCCGACGATCCGGATTGGGTCACCGGGTCCGTCGAAGCGGCCGGCTCCGAAGACATGTGCTTCATCACGCGGTGCAGCGCCGAGGAGGTGCGCGCCCACCTGGCCGCCTGCGGGGTTGACATCATCTCGGGACCGGTCACCAAGACCGGCGCATTGGGCCCGATGACGTCACACTATTGCCGCGACATCGACGGGAATCTCATCGAGATCGCCGTCTACTGAACCCGTCGCTCACAGCGGATAGAGGGCCGGAATATTGACGACGATGGCCTCTTGGGTGCTGCGCGCGATCACGACCTCCGCCGGCGTGTCCGGATCGGGGTTTTCTTCACGGTGCGGCAGGTAGGGCGGGACAAAGATGTAGTCGCCGGGCTGCGTTGAGATGCGCACCTCCTGGACGCCGTCGTGAAAGACGAAGTCCGGGTTACCACTTCGCACATAGATTGCCGTCTCGGCTTCGCCGTGATGATGGTTGGCCGACGCGGCTCCCGGGGACACGTGCGTCTCGCCCATCCATAGCTTCTCGGTACCCACCGATCGTCCACTCAACGCGGCGAAGCGCCGCATCCCCTCCGACTGGGCGGTGTCGGAAGTGACGTCCGAAGCCTTGACGTGGTGCACCCTGTTGCGGGTGACATCCGTTGTCTTCGAATCGAAATCGGGGTGAAATCCGTCCGGAGTTGCCATGAGCGCTCCTTGTCAACTTTGTGCGATGACGGGCCGCAAACTGGGTAGGTACGCGCGTCACGAACATTCGCCTCCGAGGAGTCGGCGTTCGGCGACGGCGACGTTCATCGGAGTCACGTTAGTCGCTCGACGAGCTGGTGCAGGTCGGCCACCACCAGGTCTGGCCGCGGCAGGCCATCGACCGGCAGTGGCGGGTTGCCCCAGCTCGTGATAAGAGCGGTGCTGAAGCCGACGTTTTGGGCGCCGAGGAGGTCCCACACGTGCGCCGCGACCATCATGCACTCGCCGGGGGTTACCCTGAGTTCTTGGCACGCGTAGCGATAGACCGCCGGTGCCGGCTTGAAGGCGCGGCAGGGATCGACGCTCAGCGTGCGCTCGAAAAGTCCTGCTAGTCCGGCGTTTTCGAGCGGCGACGGCCCCTCCGGATTGGGTGGCGAATTCGTCAGAGTAACCAAGCGAAAACCAGCGTCGCGCAGCCGGGTTAACCCGGCCACGGTGTCGGGGTGCGGCGGCATCGCGAGCATCGCGGCCTTCAGAGCAAGCACGTCGTCGTCGGTGATGTCGACCCGATAGGTGTCGGCCAGCATGCGCAACACGCCCTGGCCGAGGGTGAAGAAGTCCACATAACGCTCCGACAGGGTGGCGGCCATCGAGTACATGACGAGCTGGCCGAACCATTCGCGCAGTACCCGCTGATCGCCGAACAGCTCGCCGAAAAGCGTTGCAATGGAATCGATGTCGATCAGGGTCTCGTTCACGTCGAAGACCAGCACCGATGGTCTGGGGGCGGACATGCGGTTTAGCTCCTAGCGTTCTTCACGTCGGGAATATCCGGTCGCAGATACACGATCAGGCACGAGCAAATCAATGCCATCCCCGGGATCGGCCACCAAAGCGCGATGATCGCCGCCGCCATGAAGCCGCCGATCGTGACGAATGACCTCATTCGAAACAGTCGCTGCAGCCGGTGCGAAACATCCTCGTGGGTGGGCCGGTCGACGACTTCCGTGCACAGCGCGAGGTACGTGATGTTCACCAGCACGAATACCAACGCATACAACGCCACGGGTGCGGCCGCCAGCCGGGAATCGGCGATCCATTCGGTGGTGAACGGGATCAGCGACACGGAAAACAGATGGGCGAAGTTCGACCAGATCAGCCGCGGAGTCGCCTCATCGGCGTAACCGAACAAATGATGATGGTTCACCCAGACGATCGCGATGAACAGGTAGCTGACCACATAGCTCAGACCGGTGGGCCACAGCGGCAGCAAGGCGCCGAAGGTATCGGGGTGAGGCGGATTCAGCTTGAGGACCAACACCGTGATGATCACCGCAAAGACGGCGTCGGAGAACAGCTTCGCCCGGTCTGGGCTGGTCTGTCGCGTTGTCATCCGCTCAGGCTTTCCCCAGCACCTCATCGGTGTCGAGCCCGCGGTCAACGCCGTGCGGGATGACGGTTTGACCCGGCTCGAGGTTCAGCTGTTTGCCGTCGAGGTACACGTCGATCTTGTCGGGCTCGAAGGACACCAGGTTGCCGACTCGCCCAACCTCGGTCCAGGCGTTGACGTAGGACCAGGCGGCACGCTTGTGGCCGCCGATGTCGTAGTAGGAGGCGATGCCCTTGTACGGGCAGAAGGTTTGCCCGTCAACGGGTTTGAGCGCCGATTCGTCGACGTCCTCGCGCGGCACATACCAGCGCGGCGCGAAGCCGGATTCGTATAGCGCCAGCGGGCGGGGCGTATCGGCGACCACGCGTTCGCCGTCTCGTACCACGAGATGCCGTGATGTGGAACGGATGTCGATGCGATGGTAGGCGTCGGCGGCATGCCCGACGATGCGTTCGTCTTCCTCGTAGAAGGCGTCCATGGCGCGCCAGGCAAACGCGACGCGCCCAGCCAGCACCGCCGCGTGCGGCGGTAGTGCGGTGTGCTGCCACGCGGCATGGTTGGCTTCGCCGCCGGCGGCCTTGACCGTGAACCAGCGTGATTCGCCGAGGTCCTGGTGCCGGGTCACCCGATCCTCGGCGATCAGAATCCCCGATTCGATGTCATCCCGTGGGAAGTAGGCGACCGGATAGCGGCCCGGTTCGTGTAGCAGGACGACGTCCTCGCTGTCGGCGATCCACCGATCAGCGAAACGCACCCGCATCCGGCGACGCAACGGCTCGGCGAACAGCAGCCGCGGTGGCAGCGGCGTTTCGGTGAGAAAGTGTCCCACCGACCCGGTAGCGAGCGGGCCCTGTTGCCACGCCAAACCCATCGTCGTGTCCTTTCGACTGCGAGTCCTTTTCTAGTGCAGATCAATCCAGAACTACAACCATCTTGCCGTCGGCTTTGCCGGACTCCATTACCCGATGGGCCTCGTGAATCTGGTCGAACGAGAAGACGCGCGCTGGCTTGGCATCGAGCTTGCCCTCGGCCACCTGCCGTGCGATGTCTTGCAGCGGGACATCGGAGAGCGGAAAGCCCGGGGTGCCAAACACGAAGCTACCGAAAAAGTTCCAATTGACACCGCTGGCCATGCGCAGCAACGGATTGAAATCGCCGATGGGATCCAGTCCTCCCAACCAGCCCGCCAAGCATGCCGTGCCGCCTCGGCGGAGCATGTCGAGCGAGTCGAGGATGGTGCTGTTGCCCACCAGGTCGAGGACCGCATCGATCTGCTTCGACTCGACTTTCGATTCGGGGAGGTGGGCGGCCAGGTCATGCCTTTCCAACTCGACGCGCGACGCACCCAACTCTTCGAGCAGGGCGAAGCGCTTGGGACTACGTGCGGTGGCGATGACGCGGGCGCCGGCGGCGACGGCCATCTTCAGCGCGGCCTGGCCGAACGCCGATGTCGCGCCGCGTAACACCAATGTCTGTCCCGCCGTCAGGTTGAGGTTGCGGAACAAACAGGTCCACGCGACCGCATACGTTTCGGGCAACGCGGCCAGATCTGACCACGGCAGGTCCGACTCGATCAGGGCGACGTTGGCCGCGCGCACCCGGGTGTATTCGGCGTAGCTGCCGTTGATGGTTCGCCCCAGCCCGCCCATCAGCGCCGCCACCTTGGCGCCGAGCGGAAATTCACCGCGCGGGCAGGAGTCGACGATGCCGACACACTCGATGCCGCTGACTTCGGCGGCCTCGGCCCACTCCCCTCGACGCATGTGCAGCTCGGCGTGGTTGATCCCGAATCCCTTCACTTTGATCACGACTTCGCCGGCTTTGGGTAGCGGCTTTGGGATGTCGGTGTATACCAGGCTGTCGAGCCCGCCAAAGCCCTTCAAGATGATGGCGCGCATGGCTTCCCCTCCGGGCCGCTCTCGTACCACGGCGGGCGAGGTGGGAAGCGTGCTGCTGGGAGCAGCGCCGGCGGTTTCCATGAACTTGGCTCTCTCCAAATCATCTAGAGGGCCGCACGATGTCGGATTGCGAAGGCCGGCCCTGGCGACGCTCCCCCGCCGTCCGCATTAACAGAATGGGCTAACCAACCCATTATTGGGCTGTGACGAAGCCCTGTCTAGGGTGCAAGCTCAGGACGCGGGTCTGCGACGCGATCGGCGGCCCCTGGGCCGCGGCGCGAAGGATCGCACGTAGTCGACGGCGGCGTTGACGGCGACCCGCAGCGGTTCGGCGTCGCCGGTGGCGTGCGTGACCATCGCCCCACCCTGGTGGGCGATGACCAACGCCGCGGCGAGGTGGCGCGGGTCGGCGTCGTCGCGCAGCTCGCCACGCTGCCGCATCGCGGTGAGCCCCGACTCGAACAGCCCCAGCCACGCGTCGTACCCGTGGGCGAGGTCGTCGCGGATTTCGTCGTCGGCGTCGATGAGCTCACCCGCCAGGGAACCGTAGACGCAGCCGCCCAACAGGTAGACGGTGTCGATATCGGCCACGCAGGCATCGGCCCACGCTTGCAGGGCCTCGAGGCTGTCGAGCGCGCCGAACCTGGGCTGGGTGTGGAACGACACGACGTCGCTCCGCCGTGCGGCGATGACCTGGCGGGTCAGATCGCGCTTGTCGCGAAAGTAATGCGAGAGCTGGGACCCGCCCACTCCGGCGGCGCTGCGCACCTCGTCGATGCTGGTGTTGGCGACCCCGCGCTCGAACATGAGCCTCGCGGCGGCGGCGATGATCCGCGCCCGGGTGGCCAGTCCCTTGCGGGTGAACCGAGCCGTGCTGTCGTCGTTCATCGGCTGGCGTTGGCCGAGGCGCGCCGGCCCCGGGGGCGGCGCGGCGGGCGCGGAGTTCGTTCGGCGGGGTCGGTGGCGAACATGCGCAGATAGTTGACGGCGAACCGAACGGCGTCGGCGTGCGGCCATTCCGCGCGATAGGTGAAGGCCAACGTGCCGCCGCCCTGGTGCGCGCTGACGATGGCCATCGCCAACCGTCGCGGGTCGGCGGTGGCGTCCAGGATGCCACGGCTTTTCATCCGCTGAATCGCCGCTTCCAGCAACGCGATCCACTGCCAGTAGCCCGCGGCCAGCGTGGCGCGCGTGGCGTCATCGGATTTCGCCAACTGCGCGGTCAGGGCGTGGAAGGTTGGGGTGCGACCGGACGTTCCGATGCGCCGGAGGTAGCGCATGTTGAGGTCGATCCACCGTTCGAAGTCGTCGAAGGAATCCAGGTCGCCGAGCTTGGGTTGTCGATGAAAGTCGAGCACCACCTTGATCTGGCGCCGGACGACGGCGCGGAGGAGCGCGCGCTTGTCGGCGAAATAGTGTGCCAGCTGAGACCCGCTGACCGAGGCGGCTTTTCGGACGCGTTCCATATTGGACGCGGTCAGGCCGTCGGTGACGATCAGTTGGGCGGCTGCCTGCACGATCCGGTCCCGGGTGGCCCGCCCCTTGGGGCTCAACCGTTGTTCGTCCGCAACGTCGGGATGGACCATCGCGTCAGGCTAACCCGGGGCCGCCTCCGAATATGGGATATCCAGCCCATTAAGCGGGCGGGTCGGAGTGCGCCGCCCGCGGGTCCGCGTCAGGCGGACGCGGGCACCTTGGCGAGGAAGTTCCGGATCAACTCTGCGACCTCCTCCAAAGCGGACTCCAACAGAAAGTGCCCGCCGTCGAGCAGGTGGATCTCGGCATCGGGCAAGTCGTCGGCAAACGCCTCGGCGCCGGTCGGACCGAATATCTCGTCACCGCGACCCCAGACCGCCAACAGCGGCACCCGAGTGGCGCGGAAGTATTCGTGCACGCGCGGATACAGCGGGGCGTTGGTGGCGTAGTCGCGCAACAGCTTTAGCTGCACCAGGTCGTTTCCGGGCCGGGAAATCAGCGCGTAGTCGTGATGCCACGCCTCGGGATCCACCAGTGTCTCGTCGGCTACGCCGGTCAGATACTGCCACCGGGTGGCGTCCAGGGTGAGGAACTGTCGGACGGCAGCCTCGTTGTCGGATGTTTGCTCCGCTTGATACGCACGGACCACCTTCCAGAAGCTCTCGACAAACCCCGCCTCGTAGCCGTTGCCGTTCTGGCTGACGATCGCCGTGATCGCGGTCGGCTCGCGCAGCGCCAGTCGCCATCCAATCGGGGCGCCGTAGTCCTGCACATACATTGCGTACCTGGTGACACCGAGCGTGTGCAGCAGGCCAGCGGTCAGGCCGGTCAGGGCGTCGAAGGTGTAGTCGAACTCCTCGACGGGCGGCGCGTCGGAAAGTCCAAAGCCGAGATGGTCCGGCGCGATCACGCGATAGCGGTCGGCCAGCGCCGGGACCAGGTGGCGAAACATGTGGGAGCTGGTAGGGAATCCGTGCAAGAGGACCACGGCGGGTGCATCGGGATCGCCCGCTTCACGGTAGAACAGCCGATAGCCATCGATGGTGGCGTAGCGGTGATGGACAGCCGGCATGCAACACCCCTCCGCAGTTCTGGGTTGTATGACCCAGTATGCACCAAAACGGGCGCTGCACAACAGTGTCCGCCGCCTGGCTTGCGGCCGGCGGAGGGCGTGAAATATTCTGGGCTGAGCATCCCAATTTTGCAATGCCGGCGGACGAGGGCGAGCAGCGTGCTGTTTGCGATGATCAGTACGTTCATGACTGGCATGACGCCAGAGATCGAATCTAGCTAGGGAGCGACATCGTGGGCAGGCTTCTATCGGTGAACGTGGGCTTGCCGAAGGACGTCGACTGGCGGGGCAGGACTGTCCACACCGGGATATGGAAGACCCCGGTCGACGGGCCGGTCATGGCGCGGCGCCTCAACCTTGACGGCGACGGCCAGGGTGATCTCGCGGGCCACGGCGGTGAGCAACGCGCCGTCATGGTGTATCAGACCGAGTCCTACGACTTTTGGAAGAGCTACCTGAGTCGCGACGACCTGGAACCGGGGCACTTCGGGGAAAACTTTACCGTTACCGGGCTGGCGGACGCCGACGTCTGCATCGGCGATCGCTACCGCATCGGGGACGCGGAATTTGAAGTCACCCAACCTCGGGTGACCTGCTACCGCGTTGGTCTTCGGCTGAACGAGCCGGCGATGCCCAACTTGCTTGTGGCCCACCACCGTCCGGGCTTCTATTTCCGCGTCATCACGGAGGGACGGGTCCGGGCCGGGGACGACATCGTGCGGACTCGGCGGGGCCGCCACGAACTCAGCGTCGTCGACGTCGACGCGCTGCTTTACCTTCCGGACCGCGACATCCAACAACTCCGCAAGGCCGTCGACATTCCCGCGCTGAGCCCCGGCTGGCAACAGTCGTTCAACGAACTCCTGGCAGCGCACGACACGCCGACGGCGCCGAGCGCTCCGCCGGTCGGAGTTGAGCCGGGGTGGAACGGTTTTCGTCAGTTGCGCGTCAGCGCGGTACATCGCGAAAGCGATTACGTGCTGTCGATCTGGCTGGAGGCCGACGATCAGGCTGTGTTGCCGCGGGCGCTCCCCGGCCAGTATCTGACCTTGCGAATTCCCGGCGCCGGCCACCCAACGCCACTACGCAGCTATTCACTGTCGGGTGATCCCGGCACCGCCGGCTACCGCATCAGCGTCAAACGCGAGGAGCACGGCCTGGTGAGCCAGTGGCTGCACGCTCACATCCAACCGGGGTCGGTGATCGAAGCGGCGGCTCCCCGCGGCGACTTCTATCTCACCGATGACGGCCCGGCGGTCGTTCTGATCTCGGCAGGAATCGGTGTCACCCCGGTGCTGGCCATGCTGCACGCGCTATCGGCGGCAGGCAGCGGTCGCGACATCTGGTGGCTGCACACCACCCGCAATCGTGAAACCCAGGCGTTTGCAACCGAAGTCACCGCGCTGATCGATGCCCTACCCCATGCGCGGCAGCGGGTGTTCTACACTCAGACCGACGGCCGCATGAATCAACGGGCCATCGCGAGCCTGAATTTGCCGACCGACGCCGTGGTTTACCTTTGCGGCCCCAGGCAATTCATGACCGATACCCGCGACGCGCTCACGTCGCTTGGATTCGACCCCGCCCGCATTCACAGCGAGCTGTTTGGCGCGCTACCGGCCATTAACCCCGGCGTCGTCGACGCGGCCCGGCACGCGCCGCCGCACCAGCCCCCCGGAGCACCGGGCGGCGGGCCGCCGATCACGTTCTCACGCAGCGGGCTCACGGTCAACTGGTCGGAGGACTACTTCAGCGTTCTCGATCTGGCCGAAGCCTGTGATGTGCCAACCCGATTCGCCTGCCGAAGCGGGGTCTGCCACGTGTGTGTCACCGGGGTGGTCGCCGGGGAGACCAGGTATGTCCAGACGCCGCTGGAGCCGCCGGAGCAGGGAACGGTGCTGATCTGCTCGGCGGCACCGACGACGGACCTCGTGCTGGATCTGTAGCGAAAAGTGGTGTGCTAGGCGGCAATCCCGCGCGGTAGTCACCGGTCGCAGGTAGGACCGCCAACGGCGGTCGCGTCAACTCGCACTCCCTGCCCAAAGCGTTGGCGTGCCGGTGTTTATTTTCACCTAGAGGCTCAGCGGAACCGACGCCTCGGCGGTGTAGCACAGGAACGTCAGGGTCTCCTGCAGATAGAGCTGCACGGTCTCGGCGTCGTGGCTGGTGTAACCGATTGAGACGTCGGTACCCAGCTGCAGGTCGAAATCGCCGCCGCGGGTGGTCAATACGAAGGCGCCGTCGATGGCCGGGGCCCAAATGATGTCTCCGGGGACCAGCCGGTCGATGTGTTCGAGGATCGGGTACCCGTGCTCGGTGGTCTCGCTGACCTTGGTGTAGACCTCGGCGGACAGCAGCACCGAGTAGGGACCGTCGACGCCGGCCAATCGCAGCTCGGAGATCGCCTGGGTGATGACGTCGGGGATCCCGCGGGGATCGGCGGGCAATGTCAGGGGCTTGTTCGAACTGGCGCCGCGGATGCCCTCGATCGACGCGGCGGGGTAGCCCTCGAAAATGGCCCGGTCCTCGATGAACGCCAGCTTCTTGGCGGCCGCCTTGACCGGATCCCAATCGGAGTCCTGCGCGCCACGCTCGACGTTGTCGATCTCAACACGTGACAGCGTGAACGGAACCCGCAGGCGGACAAGCGGTTTGCTTTCTCGTAGGTGAGCCACCACCCCGTCGGAGGGTGCTTCGACATTGACGAGCCGGCCCGTGCTGACCGCAGCCGTGACCGGCCCACCGGGATCGCTCACGTCGACCACCCGTCGCCCGGCGATATGGCGCTTGAACGTCCGCGTCGCCTCCAATTCGATTTCCGCCCAAGCGACGTCGGTGACGGGCGCCAGATTCCTGTACAGGTTGTTCGTCATTGAGAGGTTCCTTTCAGGCTGCCGATCGAAAGTGAGCCATTAGCGGCTGGGGACCCGGCCGGCTGCGCTGCCTCCGCCGGGCCGGGCAGCGGTGGCGGATCGTCGAGAAAGTCGACGGTGGGAGAAAAGAACAGGCCGCCGGTGACCGCGGTGGAAAAGTCAAGTATGCGATCGGTGTTCCCCGGCGGATCGCCCAGAAACATATTCCGCAGCATCTGCTCGGTCACCGTCGGAGTGCGAGAGTAGCCGATGAAATACGTGCCGTACTCGCCCTTGCCGAGCTCGCCGAACGGCATGTTGTGCCGCACGATCTTGAGTTCGATGCCGTCCTCGTCGGTGATGACGTTGAGCGCGATGTGTGCGTCCGCCGGCTTGACCTCGTCGCCGAGTTCGACGTTCTCCAACTTGGTGCGGCCGATCACCAGTTCCTGTTGCGTGACCGACAGTGAATTCCAGGCCGCTAATTCATGTAGGTACTTCTGCACATGGACGTAGCACCCGCCCTCGAAATCGGAGTCCTCATCGCCAATTACGGTGGCGCTGACGGCGATTGGGCCGTCGGGGTTCTCGGTTCCGTCGACAAAGCCCAGCAGGTCGCGGTTGTCGAAGTAGCGGAACCCGTGCACCTCGTCGACCACGGTCACCGCCCCGGCCATCGCTTGCAGAATTCGGTCGGCGAGCTCGAAACAGACGTCCAGACTTTCGGCCCGGATGTGGAACAACAGGTCGCCCGGCGTCGCCGGCGCGCTGTGTCGCGGCCCTTGCAACGCGACGAACGGATGCAGCTCGGCGGGGCGCGGTCCGGAGAACAAGCGATCCCAGGCGTCGGAACCGATCGAGGTGATCGCCGATAACCGTTTGGGCGGCTCGCGGAAACCAATCGCACGCACGAGTCCGGAGATGTCCGCCAGCGCGTCGTGCACGGTCGCCTCTCCGCCGTCGTCGATCGTGACCACGACGAAAATCGCGGCAGGCGTCAACGGCTCGAGGATGGGCTGCGGCTGAACCGGAGGCACTCTGCGACCCTAGCGTGGCGCGGACATTCAGGCCCAATGCCATGATGTTGGACATGTCGGCCGATGCTGCGGGCCTCTGCGAATTCATCGACGCTTCACCGTCGCCGTTTCACGCCTGCACCACGGTCGCCGCACGCCTGATCGACGCCGGGTACACCGAGCTCGATGAAGCCGTCCGCTGGCCGGACCTACCGGGCCGCTACTTCACCGTTCGCGCCGGCTCCTTGGTCGCCTGGAACAGCGACGGTCCTTCGGACGCATTCCGGATCGTCGGAGCGCACACCGACAGCCCCAATTTTCGGGTCAAGCAGCACCCTGACCGGCTGGTCGCGGGTTGGCGCCTGGTGGCGCTGGAGCCGTACGGGGGAGTGTGGCTCAACTCCTGGCTGGACCGCGATCTGGGTATCAGCGGGCGGTTGTCGATACGTGACGGCTCCGGGCTCACCCACCGGCTGGTCCGGATCGACGATCCGATTCTGCGGGTGCCGCAGCTGGCCATCCATCTGGCCGAGGATCGCAAGTCGCTCACCTTGGATCCGCAGCGACACGTCAACGCGGTCTGGGGATCCGGCGACGCGGCTTCGTTTATCGCGTATGTCGCCGAGCGGGCCGGGGTGGCCGCCGGCGACGTGCTGGCGGCCGATCTCATGACGCACGACCTGACCCCGTCGACGGTGGTCGGCGCCGACTCCAGCCTGCTGAGCGCTCCCCGGCTGGACAACCTGGCCAGTTGCTATGCGGGCATGGAGGCGTTGCTGACCGCCCAGCCGCGCGGCTACCTGCCGGTGCTGGCCCTCTTCGACCACGAGGAGGTCGGCTCGACGTCCGACCACGGCGCGCAGTCCAACCTGCTGACCAGCGTGCTGGAGCGCATCGTGCTCAGCGGCGGTGGCGGGCGGGAGGACTACCTGCGCCGGCTGCCCGTCTCGCTGCTGGCTTCCGCCGACATGGCGCACGCCACCCACCCCAACTACCCGGATCGCCACGAGCCCGGCCACCTGATCGAGGTCAACGCCGGTCCGGTGCTCAAGGTGCACCCCAATCTGCGTTACGCCACCGACGGACGCACGGCGGCGGCGTTCGAGTTGGCCTGCCGCCAGGCCGGGGTCGGATTGCAGCGCTATGAGCACCGGGCCGACCTGCCGTGCGGTACGACGATCGGGCCGCTGGCCGCGGCGCGCACCGGCATCCCCACCGTCGACGTCGGCGCGCCCCAGCTTGCGATGCACTCCGCGCGCGAGCTGATGGGCGCCCACGACGTGCCCAGGTACTCGGCGGCGATGCGAGCCTTCTTGTCTCCCGACTAACAGTCGCTGCTCGACACGCCGTTGAGGATCGCGTCGAGCAGACCGTCGAACTGTCGGCCCATGCCGCCACCCGGCTGCGCGAGCGCATGCAAGAGCATGGTCCCGACGATCGCGGTGGCGACGGCCTCGGTGTCGGTATCGGGGCGCAGCTCCCCGGCCTCGACGGCGTTGCGGAGCCGCGTCGTCAAACCCGCGAGCTGCGGAGCGCTCAGCTGGCGATACAGATCCTCGCCATCGCCCGGGCGAGCGGCCGCCGCGGCGACGAGGGCCCGCACCAAAGCGGCATTGGGCGGGTCGGCCAAAAATTCGGCGTGTTCGTCGAGCCACGTCCGCAGGTCTGCGCGGATGTCTCCGGTGTCGGCGACGGGAAACGACCCCGACCCGCCGTAGGCGTCCAGCACCGCCTCGGCGACCAGCGGCGCCTTCGATGACCACCGCCGGTAGAGCGTCTTCTTTCCCACTTGCGCGCGCGCCGCGACGCTTTCCATCGAAAGTTCGGCATAGCTGCGGGTCGTCAGCAGCTCCCGGGTGGCGTCCAGGATCGTGCGGTGCAGCCGACTGTCACGCGGCCGGCCGACCCGGGCATCGAGTTCAGCGGGGACTGGCGGCGGGCCGGTCGGTTGGGCTACGTTCGTCGTGACCATTTAGGAAACGATACGTGTCGTTTCTAAGAGAGGACCCATCGGTGAGCGCTCCCTCGTTGTCGGTTCCCAAGACCTGGGAGGAGATCACGCCCGCATGGATGTCGGCCGCGTTGGCCGCGGACTTCCCCGGGGTCCAGGTCGACACGGTGAATGTCGAACTTCGCGACGACGGCACCAACCGTCGCGCCCGGCTGGGTCTGACCTACCAAGCGGGGGACGGGCCTGCCACCGTCTTCGTCAAGGCCGCCGACCCCGCGCACAAGGCGATGATCCGCCTGACCAGCGGCATGTTCCACGAGCCGCGCCTATTCACCTGCGGGGTGCGGTTGCCGCTCGAGCACCCCGCCATCCACGCCGCGCTGATCGACGAGGCCGACTACGACTTCGTCATGGTCATGGAGGACCTCAGGGCGCGGGGAGCCGACCCTCGCGATGGCTCCCGACCGTTCACCGTCGAACAGGTCGCCACCGGCGTGCGTGGCCTGGCCCGGATGCACGGCCGATACTGGGGCGACCGCGTGCTGCGTGAACCCGCCTTGGGATGGCTCGAGCCGTTCCTGCCGTGGCGGGGTATGGAGGCGGCGCCGCTGCCCGCCGCGCTGGACCGCCTGGGCGACGACGCGCCAGCGGAAGTGCTGTCGTTAACCATCGACAGGCTGATCGACTCGATCTGGAAGCCGTACGTCGCCACGTTGACCACGTCGCCGCAGACGCTGTTGCACGGCGACCCGCATCTGGGCAACACCTACCTGCTGCCCAGCGGCGAGGTGGGGTTCCTGGACTGGCAGGTCGCCCGGCGGGGCAACTGGTCACTGGATCTGGGCTATTTCCTGCAAGGTGCCCTGACCGTCGAGGATCGGCGCCGCAGCGAGCGCGACCTCCTTACGGAATACCGAGACTCGCTGGGGCTGCCGGCCGACGAACTGCCCAGCACGGACGAGATCTGGTTGCGCTACCGCGCGTCGGTCGCCCACGGGCTGGCCATCTGGCTGGTGACCGCCAGCGCCGGCGAATGGCAACGCACGGAGGTCTCCGTCGCACTGGCGCAACGGTATTCGTTCGCCTACACCGACCTGGAAAGTGCGAAAGCGCTGGCTCAAATCGCCTGAGCAGCGAATTGCGTTGCGAGGCAACAGGATTTAGACGCCGCTTCTGCCGTTCCTGCCGAACAGCACGCCGTGCGCTCCTCCGACGCCGCCGCCGCCCTGGTTGGTGAAGTTGCTGCCGAAGCCGCCCGTGCCACCGTTCCCGCCGTTGCCCACCAATATGCCGGCGGGCCCGCCGTCGCCGCCCGTGCCACCCAGACCACCAGCGGCAATGCTGGTGCCACCGTCGCCGCCGGCGCCGCCGTGGCCAACCAGCCTGCTGGTGCCGCCCAATCCGCCGGTCCCGCCCAAGGATGCGCCGAAGCCGTCTCCGCCGGTTCCGCCGGCGCCCCCGGCACCGATCAGGCCGCCAAGCCCGCCGAGCCCGCCGGTGCCGCCGGTCGTGCCGGTTGAGGTGCCGGTCCCGCCGGTCCCGCCGGTCCCGCCGGCGCCGAAGAGCCCGGCGTTGCCGCCGGTCCCGCCGGTGCCGCCGATTCCGGAGTCGTTGGCCCCGCCGGCGCCGCCGGTCCCGCCGGTGCCGAAGATCACCCCGCCCTGGCCGCCGTTGCCGCCGGGTGCTCCGAAAGACCCCCCGGCCCCGCCGGTCCCGCCACGTCCGAAGAGCCCGGCTTTTCCGCCGCTACCGCCGGCTTGACCAGCCGCGCCGGATCCGCCGTTGCCGCCGTTGCCCCACAGCAGCCCGCCGTCGCCGCCGTTCTGTCCGGTCCCCGCCAGGCCATTGGCCCCATTGCCGATGAGGGGCCGGTTCAGCAGCGCCAAGGTGGGCTCATTGACCGCGTTGAGAGCCTTCTGCTCGATGGCCTGCATCGGCGAGGCGTTGGCGGCCTCGGTGCTGGCGTAGGAGCCCGCGCCCGCATGCAGGGTCTCGACGAACCGGGCATGAAACGCCGCCGCCTGGGTGCTCAATGCCTGATAGGCACGAGCGTGTTGGCCAAACAACGCCGCGATGACCGCCGAGACCTCATCGCCGCCCGCGGCCAGCACCCCCGAAGTGGGGACCGCCGCCGCCGCATTCGCGGCGCTGATGGTGGAGCCGATGCTCGCAAGGTCTGTCGCCGCTGCCGCGACGAATTCCGGTGCCGCGATGACGAATTCCACTTCGCGCCTCCATCAGAGAGCAAGAACTGCGGAAGCTGATCCTATCGCGCGCAAAGACAGTTCATACCGCTACGGGCATGTCGGGGTTGGCGTTTAGAGTCAGTCGATATGACGCTCAAAGTTGAAATGGTCACGTTCGACTGCGACGACCCCGCGAAGCTGGCCGACTGGTGGGCCAAGCAGTTCGGGGGGACGGCCCAGGAGCTACTCCCCGGCGAATTCATCGCGGTGACCCGACCCGAGGGGCCCCGGCTGGGATTCCAGAAGGTGCCCGATCCGACCCCCGGAAAGAACCGCGTGCATTTGGATTTCAGTGTTGCGGATCTGGATGCCGAGGTGGCGCGGCTGAAGTCCGCCGGCGCCACCGAGGTGGGCGGGCGCACGATCAGCGACAGCTTCCGCTGGGTGGTAATGGCCGACCCCGAGGGCAATGTGTTCTGCGTGGTCGGTCAGTAATCGGGCGCCTTCAGCCGCGTCGTTTCCTGACTCCCATCCCGCGCAGCCATTGGACGAGCAGTAGCTGTGCCAGTTGGTCGACATCGACATCCTCGCCGCTCAGCACGTAGGACATCGGTGCCACCAGTTGGATCAGCGCCAGCGATGCCGCCAGCTCAACCGGCACCGAGTCGGTGAGTTCGCCCGACTCGATTGCCGTGGACACGGCGTCGACGATGATTCCCAGCAACTCCGGATGCCCCGCGTGGGGCTCGTTCGATGGTGCCGCCCGGACGAACTCCTCGGCCATCCGGATATGGCCGGGTCCGGCCTCGCGCCAGGCATCGTAGATCGCGGCCCGGACGTGGCCGAGTTTCGTTGCAATGTCGGCGGTTCCGGCGTTGGCGATACGGATCGCAGCATCCTGCGCCAAGCGGCGATTGAACTCTCGCAGTAGGCCCGCCTTGGTTCCAAAGATCCGGAAGAAGGTGGCCCGGCCGATGTCGGCATGCGCGCAGATCTCCTCGACACTGAGGTCGTCGAAGGAACGCGACGCCAGCAGGTCGCTGGCGGCGTCGTAGAGCTGGGCGGCATTTCGCTGCCGGCGCAGCGAGCGACCGTCGGTTGTCTCCGTCGCTTCGAGCGTCACGAAAGCCACCCCTGCCCGGTTTGAGGCTTGACTCGCCAAATCCAAACTAGTGATACTGAAGTCTCAATTCAAGGAGGGCGCCTTGCCGAAGGAGCCGACGGTCATCGAGACCGTCGAGCAGATCGATGCCGAGTGGTTGACGGCCGCGCTCGGCGAGGCCGGCGTCGGCGCGACAGTTGGGAGCGTGACAGCCGAACGGGTCGGGACCGGCCAGATGGGCTCGTGCTTCCGGCTGTGCATCGACTACGCCGACGGCGAGGGGCCGGCCCGGCTGATCGTGAAACTGCCGGCGACAGAGCCGGACAGCCGCGCCGCTGGAACATTGGGCTATCGGTGTGAGACAAGCTTTTACCGCGAGTTCGCCGATCGGATCAGCGCCCGGATTCCGCGCTGCTTCTTCACGGCCGCCGACGCCGCGACGAACGGGTTCACGCTGCTGCTGGAGGACCTTGCCCCGGCCGAACCCGGTGACCAGATCGCGGGCTGCACCGTCGACGAGGCGATCGCCGCGGCAGTGAACGTCGCCGGTCTGCATGCGGCGACGTGGAACGACCCGTCGATCCGCGGCCTCGAATGGCTCATCCCGGACCTCACGGCGATGCCGGAGTTCACCCGGGAACTTCTCGGCAATGCCACCGACCAGTTCCTGCAGCGGTACCCGGTTGACGCGAACACGGCGTCGGTCTTGCGGTGCTTCGCCGATCGATTTGCGGCATGGGCGACGGGGCGGCCCGAACCATATTCGCTGCTGCACAGCGACTACCGGCTCGACAATCTGTTGTTCGCGCCCGCCGGGGCGAGCGATGCGGTGATTGCGGTGGATTGGCAGGTGGTCACCGTCGGTCTGCCGTTGCGTGATGTCGCCTTTCTGCTCGCCACTGGCCTTTCGCCCGACGACCGTCGCAGGGGCGAACGCGCGATCGTCGCCGCCTACCATCGCCGGCTTGTCGAGTTGGGTGTGACGGGCTACGCCGCCGAGCGGTGTTGGGACGACTATCGCTACGCCCTGTTTCAGGGCCCGTTCATCACCGTCCTCGGCGCGTTCGTCGGGCAACGGACGGAGCGCGGCGACCGAATGTTCACGGTGATGGCGGAGCGGTCGGCGTCGGCGATCGACGATCTTGACGCCTTGGCGCTGCTGGACGATGTGAAGGAGCGTTGATGCTCAGCCCGTTTGACGACTTCCCCATCCATGCCTCTGCCGATCCGGTCGCCACACCGGCCAGCAGCGACCCCAACCACTACGACCGCTATTGGTTCAACGGCCACCAACGCGACGGCGCCTTCTACTTCGGTGCCGCGATGGGCCATTATCCGGTCCGCGGCGTCATCGACGCTGCCTTCAGTCTGGTCAACGACGGGGTCGAGCATTCCATCTTCGCCTCCGGAGCCATGCCCCTCGACCGGTCGACGGCGATTGGGCCGGTCCGCGTCGAAGTAACCGAACCCATGCGGACCATCCGCTACGTCGTCGAACCCAACGATCACGGAATCGCTTGCGATCTCACCTTTCGGGCCACCACCGTCGCCATCGAAGAACCCCGACAACAACGCCGCAGCCCGGAAGGGATCCTGCTGACCGATCACACCCGGCTCACCCAGTGGGGAACCTGGGAAGGCACCGTCGTCGTCGACGACGACGAGCTGCGCATCGACCCCGTCGACGTGTGCGGCACCCGCGACCGCTCGTGGGGAATCCGGCCCGTCGGCGAACAGCTCCCGGTGCTTCGCCAGCCCATGGATTTTCAAGTCTTCTGGCTGTGGGCGCCGCTGCATTTCGGGGACCGCTTCACCCACTTGGCTTTTCATGAACACGAAGACGGCCGGCGGTGGCTGGAGACCGCGCTTGTTCTCGATCCCATTCCCGACGGGGCATCCGCGTGCAGCACGGCCGGGGTGCGCGAGTGCCACGACATCGGTTACGAGATCGAGTGGGAGCCCGGACGGCGCGAGATGCGCCGGGCCAGGCTGTGGTTCCACGACCCGATCGAGGGCGAGACCCACATCGAGGTCGACAAGAAGTTCACCTTCCGCATGCGCGGCATCGGCTACTGGCATCCGCATTGGCTCCACGGCAGCAACCACGGGCAGCTCGAAACCGGCCGTGAATCAATACGACTCGACGACTTCGACCCCCTCGATTTCGGATCGATCCACATCCAGAACGTCGTCACCGCGAAAATGGGCGACCGGCACGGGGTGGGTGTCGTCGAACAGATCGCACTCGGGCCGCACCAGCCGAGTGGGCTAACCGGCTTTCTCGACGGGCACGTCTAGACATGCCCGAACTCAAGGTGACCTGTCCGTTGTGTGAAGCGATGTGCGGCCTGCGATTGCAGGTCGTCGATGGCCGCGTCGAGTCGATCCGGGGCAACGGCGAGGATGTCTGGTCGCGGGGGCACGTGTGCCCGAAGGGCGTCTCGCTGGGTCACCTGCACGACGACCCGGATCGGTTGCGCCGGCCGTTGGTTCGCCGGCCCGACGGCAGCCATGTCGCGGTGTCGTGGGACGACGCGCTGGCCGAGGCCGAACGCGTGCTGCGGCCGGTGCTGGCCAGCGACGGCGCCCGCGCCTTGACGGTGTATGTCGGCAATCCGGTGGCGCACAACCACGGCCTGGGCACCCACATCGGCGCGCTGATCGGGTTCGCGCAGGCGGCCGGGATGCAGGCCTACTACTCTCCGGGCACCGTCGACCAGTGGCCCCTGAACGTGGTGGGATCGCTGCTGTTCGGCGCGATGTGGAGCGCACCCATCCCCGACCTTCTGCGCACCGACCATCTGATGATGCTGGGCGCCAATCCCGCAGTCTCGCAGGGCTCGATGCTCTCGGCGCCCGACATCATGGGCCTGTTGGCGTCGATCGCCAAGCGTGGACGGGTGGTCGTCATCGATCCCCGCCGCA
This sequence comes from Mycobacterium conspicuum, assembly GCF_010730195.1. Lineage (NCBI taxonomy): Bacteria > Bacillati > Actinomycetota > Actinomycetes > Mycobacteriales > Mycobacteriaceae > Mycobacterium > Mycobacterium conspicuum. The sequence goes on along the minus strand of NZ_AP022613.1, from coordinate 5,132,771 downwards.
CCCAGACCGCCGCACGCGCGAGCGAATGGGTGCCGATCCAACCCGGCACCGACGCATTGCTGCTCTTCGCGATCCTGCGCACGCTCGACGAACACGGCTGGGTGCGGCGACCCGAGCACCTGCGGGGCCGTGTCGTCGGTCTCGACGAAGCCTTGGCGCTGGCCGACCCGTTCACCCCGGAACGCGTCGGCCCCGCCACCGGGATCGCGCCGACCACGATTCGCCGCCTGGCCGAACAGCTCGCCCACGCCGAAAATCCGGTGCTCTACAGCCGAATCGGTGCGTGCACACAGGAATTCGGGACGCTGGCCACCTGGCTGGTGTTCGTCATCAACATCGCCCTGGGCGCGCTCGATCGGGTGGGCGGCGCGCTCTTCCCCAAGCCGGCCGTGTGGACCCCGATGCTTTCCAAACCACCCGATCAGGACGGCGACGGTTGGCGCTTCGGGCGTTTCCACAGCAGGGTGCGTCACGCCCCCGAAGTGTTGGGCCAATTCCCCGTCGGTTGCCTGGCCGAGGAAATCGATACGCCCGGCGACGGCCGAATACGGGCATTGATCACCGTGGCGGGCAACCCCGCGGTCTCGGCACCGGGCGCCGCTCGCCTGAGTGCCGCCCTGCCGAAACTCGACGCAATGATCGCCATCGACAGCTATCTCAACGAGACCACCCGACATGCGCACGTGATCCTGCCCGGCCTGTCGCCGCTGGAAAGGTCGCACATCGACGACCTGTACTGGATGTACTCGGTGGCGTCGTGCGTGAAGTGGTCGGACCCAGTCTTCGAACCCGAGGCCGGCCGACCGCAGGAGTGGGAACTGCTGCTGCGGCTGGGGGGCGCGCTATTCGGCACCCCGGTGCCCGAGGTTGACGTGGCCGCACTCGACGACCTTTATGTCGCGGGAATGATCGCCACCATGTCCGCACTCCCCGACAACCCGCTGACCGGGATTGACGCCGACATCGTGATGGGTGCGCTGGACGGGCGAGGCCCAGAACGGTTGGCGGACCTAGGGATCCGGGTCGGTCCATGGGGTGACCGGTTCGGCGCGCGCCGGGGCGGATTGACGCTGGCCGAGGTTCGTCGCCATCCCGACGGCTTGCGGTTAGCCGAGCTGGAAGGTGGCCGGCTAGGCGAAGCGGTCACCACACCGTCGGGCCAGGTCGAACTGATCCATGCCCATATCACCGACGACATCCCCCGGCTGCGTGCCCGGCTGGATGCCCCCAACCCCGAGTTGGTGCTGACCAGCCGCCGGCACTTGCGGTCCAACAATTCTTGGCTGCACAACGTGCCGACGCTGATGCGCGGCCGGGACCGGTGCACATTGCTCATCCACCCGATCGATGCCGCCCGGGTCGGCGTGATCACCGGCGGCGCTGCGCGGGTCAGCACGTCGGAAGGCGCCGTCACCGTCACGGCCGAGGTCACCGACGAGGTGATGCCCGGGGTGGTGTCCCTGCCGCACGGCTGGGGGCACGGCCTTTCCGGCACCCAACTCGGAACGGCCAATCGCCATCCCGGGGTCAACTCCAACCTGCTCAACCCCACCGATCTCATTGACGTGCCCAGCAACACCCATGTCGTCAACGGAGTGCCATGTCAGGTCGGCCCGGATCGCCAGTGAGCTATTGCCGACCGGACTCCCTAGACTGTGTCCGTGATTGACACGGTCGAGCACGCCGCCGCCAGCCCCGACCAGCCGCAGCCGTTCCACGAGCTGGGCCTCAAAGACGACGAGTACCAGCGGATTCGCGACATCCTGGGACGCCGGCCCACCGACACCGAGCTGGCGATGTACTCGGTGATGTGGAGCGAGCACTGCTCCTACAAATCCTCCAAGGTGCACCTGCGCTACTTCGGTGAGACCACCACCGAGGCGATGCGGGCCGGCATGCTGGCCGGCATCGGGGAGAACGCGGGCGTGGTCGGCATCGGCGACGGCTGGGCCGTCACGTTCAAGGTGGAATCGCACAACCACCCGTCCTACGTCGAGCCGTACCAGGGCGCGGCCACCGGTGTGGGCGGCATTGTCCGCGACATCATGGCCATGGGCGCGCGGCCGGTCGCGGTGATGGATCAGCTGCGTTTCGGCGCGGCCGACGCCCCCGATACCCGTCGCGTCGTCGACGGCGTGGTCCGCGGCATCGGCGGCTACGGCAACTCGCTGGGCCTGCCCAACATCGGCGGCGAGACCGTGTTCGACGCGTGCTATGCCGGCAACCCGTTGATCAACGCGCTGTGTGTCGGCGTATTGCGCGAGGAGGACCTGCATTTGGCGTTCGCCTCGGGCACCGGCAACAAGATCATTTTGTTCGGCGCGCGGACCGGCCTGGACGGCATCGGCGGGGTCTCGGTGCTGGCGTCGGACACGTTTGACGCCGAGAACTCCCGCAAGAAGCTGCCCTCGGTCCAGGTGGGCGATCCGTTCATGGAGAAGGTGCTCATCGAGTGCTGCCTGGAGCTCTACGCGGGCGGCCTGGTAATCGGCATCCAAGACTTGGGTGGAGCCGGATTAGCCTGCGCCACTTCGGAATTGGCGTCGGCCGGCGACGGCGGCATGGCGATCCAACTGGACACCGTGCCGCTGCGTGCCAAGGAGATGACGCCCGCCGAGGTGCTGTGCAGCGAATCCCAGGAGCGGATGTGCGCGGTGGTCGCGCCGGAAAACGTGGACGCCTTCCTGGCGGTCTGCCGCAAATGGGAGGTGTTGGCCACCGTGATCGGTGAGGTCACCGACGGCGACCGGCTGCGCATCACCTGGCACGGCGAGACGGTCGTCGACGTGCCACCCCGCACGGTGGCCCACGAAGGCCCGATCTACCGGCGCCCGGTCGCCCGACCCGAAACGCAGGACGCCCTCAACGCCGACAGTTCGTCTCGGCTACCACGGCCGAGCACCGGCGACGAGTTGCGCGCGACTTTGCTTGCGCTGCTTGGCAGTCCGCATCTGTGCAGCCGCGCCTTCATCACCGAACAGTACGACCGCTACGTGCGTGGCAACACCGTGCTCGCCGAGCACGCCGACGGCGGCGTGCTGCGCATCGACGAGTCCACCGGCCGCGGTATCGCGCTGTCCACCGACGCGTCGGGACGCTACACCCTGCTCGACCCCTATGCCGGTGCTCAACTCGCGCTGGCCGAGGCGTACCGCAACGTGGCCGTCACCGGTGCCACACCGGTCGCGGTGACCAACTGCCTCAACTTCGGCTCGCCCGAGGATCCCGGGGTGATGTGGCAGTTCGAGCAGGCGGTGCATGGCCTCGCGGATGGCTGTGTGGCGCTGGGGATTCCGGTCACCGGTGGCAACGTCAGTTTCTACAACCAAACCGGCTCGACGGCGATCCTGCCCACGCCGGTAGTCGGGGTGCTCGGCGTCATCGACGACGTCGCCCGGCGTATCCCCACCGGTTTGGGCACCGAACCCGGTGAGACCCTGATGCTGTTGGGCGACACCCACGACGAGTTCGACGGCTCGGTATGGGCGCAGGTGACGGCGGACCATCTGGGCGGGCGCCCGCCCGTCGTGGATCTGGAGCGCGAGAAGCTACTGGCCGACGTGCTGAGCGCGGCTTCGCGGGACGGACTGGTATCCGCGGCCCACGATCTGTCCGAGGGCGGCCTCGCGCAGGCGGTGGTGGAATCGGCCCTGGCGGGTGAAACCGGTTGCCGCATCGTGCTTCCCGAGGACACGGATCCGTTCGTGATGCTGTTTTCCGAATCGGCGGGCCGAGTGTTGGTCGCGGTCCCGCGCACCGAGGAAAGCAGGTTCGCTTCGATGTGCGAGGCGCGGGGATTGCCCGCGGTCCGCATCGGCGTCGTCGACGAGGGTTCGGACGCCATCGAGGTGCAGGGCCTGTTCACCGTGCCCCTGGCGGAACTGCGCGCGACGTCCGAGGCAGTGCTGCCGCGACTCTTCGGATAGGTCGGTATGCCAGCCCGAGACAGCGCGGCGCAAACCCGGCAGGCCATGCTGGCGGTCGCCGACTGGCTGCGCGACCCATCACATCCCGAGCCCGGCCGGGACGTGATCGCGAAGGCGGTTCGCCTCACCGCGCGCACCCTTGCCGGCCTTGCCCCCGGCGCCAGCGTCGAGGTCCGGATACCGCCGTTCGTCGCGGTGCAATGCGTTGCCGGGCCCCGGCACACGCGCGGAACACCCCCCAACGTCGTCGAGACCGATCCACGGACCTGGCTGCTGCTGGCGGCCGGGCTGTTGTCCCTGGCGGAGGCCAACGCCACCGGGGCGGTGGCGCTGTCGGGCTCCCGGGCCAGTGAGATTGAGCACTGGCTGCCCCTGATCGCCGTGCGCTGAATGCAACCCTGAACTGCAGGTTTAGGGTGATGAAGTAAATATTTCGCCCCTCGACACGCCCGGTCGATTCGGCGGCGGCAACGTTGTGCCCGTAGACTCCTGAAGGTCACCATCCGTTCCCCGGGGAGCCGCCGAACCGTGACCGTCCAGGAACCCTTACAGGAAAACGCAGCACCCGAGCAGGACCTGAACTCACCCCGCGAAGAGTGTGGCGTATTCGGCGTCTGGGCCCCGGGCGAACAAGTCGCCAAACTCACCTACTACGGCCTCTACGCATTGCAGCACCGCGGGCAGGAAGCCGCGGGGATCGCGGTCGCCGACGGCTCCCAGGTGTTGGTGTTCAAAGACCTCGGACTGGTCAGCCAGGTGTTCGACGAACAGACGTTGGCGGCGATGGAGGGCCACGTCGCCATCGGCCACTGCCGCTACTCCACCACCGGCGATACCACCTGGGAAAACGCCCAGCCGGTGTTCCGCAACACCGCGGCCGGCACCGGAGTTGCGTTGGGGCACAACGGGAATCTGGTCAACACCGCCGCCCTTGCCGCGCGCGCCCGCGAAGCAGGGTTGATCGCCACACGCGCGCCGGCCCCGGCGACCACGGACTCCGACATCCTGGGCGCGCTACTGGCCCACGGCGCGGCCGATTCCACGCTGGAGCAGGCGGCGCTGGAGCTGCTGCCGACCGTGCGCGGCGCGTTCTGCCTGACGTTCATGGACGAGAACACCCTCTACGCGTGCCGCGACCCGCACGGGGTGCGGCCGCTGTCGCTCGGGCGGCTGGACCGTGGCTGGGTGGTGGCGTCGGAGACGGCCGCGCTCGACATCGTCGGCGCCTCCTTCGTCCGCGACATCGAACCCGGCGAACTGCTGGCGATCGACGCCGACGGTGTGCGCTCCACCCGGTTCGCGAACCCCACGCCCAAGGGATGCGTCTTCGAATACGTGTACCTGGCGCGGCCCGACAGCACGCTCGCCGGCCGTTCTGTGCACGCCACCCGGGTGGAGATCGGTCGTCGACTGGCCCGCGAATGCCCCGTCGAGGCCGACCTGGTGATCGGCGTTCCGGAGTCGGGCACCCCCGCCGCCGTGGGTTACGCGCAGGAGTCCGGCATCCCGTATGGGCAGGGACTGATGAAGAACGCCTACGTCGGGCGGACCTTCATCCAGCCGTCGCAGACGATCCGCCAGCTCGGTATCCGGTTGAAACTCAACCCCCTCAAAGAGGTGATCCGGGGCAAGCGGCTGATCGTCGTCGACGACTCGATCGTGCGGGGCAACACCCAGCGGGCGCTGCTGCGGATGCTGCGCGAGGCCGGCGCTCTGGAAGTGCACGTGCGCATCGCCTCACCGCCGGTGAAGTGGCCGTGCTTCTACGGCATCGACTTTCCGTCGCCGGCCGAGCTGATCGCCAACGCGGTCGAAGACAAAGAGGAGATGCTCGAGGCGGTGCGGCATGCCATCGGCGCCGACACGCTGGGTTACATCTCGCTGCGGGGCCTGGTCGCCGCCTCCGAGCAACCCGCTTCGCGGCTGTGTACCGCATGCTTCGACGGCAAGTACCCGATCGAGCTGCCCAGCGAGACCGTGCTGGGCAAGAACGTCGTCGAGCACATGCTCGCCACTGCCGCCCGGGGGTCCGAACTGGGCGATCTGGCCGGCCAGGATTTCCCAGAAGTCCCCGTTGGTCGCTGACGCCGCTACCTTTGACCAGGTTGGGCAACTGATTCCGGCCGTGAGCGCCGCCCGGTAGCCTTTATCGCGATGACGGACTCGGGAAAATCCCACGGAAACGAGCTGGGCGCGCTGGGCATCACGTATGCGTCCGCCGGGGTGGATATTGACGCAGGCGACCGCGCCGTCGACTTGTTCAAGCCGTTGGCGACCAAGGCCACCCGACCGGAGGTGCGGGGCGGATTGGGCGGATTCGCCGGCTTGTTCGCGCTGCGCGGCGGCTACCGCGAACCGTTGCTCGCCGCGTCCACCGATGGGGTCGGCACCAAGTTGGCGGTCGCTCAGGCGATGGACAAGCACGACACCGTCGGCCTGGACCTGGTGGCGATGGTGGTCGACGATCTGGTCGTGTGCGGCGCCGAGCCACTGTTCCTGCAGGACTACATCGCGGTCGGCCGCACCGTGCCCGAGCGCCTGAGCGCGATCGTCGGCGGCATCGCTGAGGGCTGCGTGCGGGCGGGCTGCGCGCTGCTCGGCGGTGAGACGGCCGAGCACCCCGGCCTGATGGAGCCCGACCACTACGACCTGTCGGCCACCGGCGTCGGTGTGGTGGAGGCCGACGACGTGCTGGGCCCCGACCGGGTGAAACCGGACGACGTCATCATCGCGATGCGCTCGTCCGGCCTGCATTCCAACGGGTACTCGCTGGCGCGCAAGGTCCTGCTGGAGATCGACCGGATGAACCTGGCCGGCTATGTGGAGGAATTCGAACGCACGCTGGGCGAGGAACTGTTGGAACCCACCCGCATCTATGCCAAGGACTGCCTCGCGTTGGCCGCGGAGACCCAGGTCCGCACCTTCTGCCACATCACCGGCGGCGGTTTGGCCGGCAATCTGCAACGGGTCATCCCGCACGGATTGACGGCCGAGATCGACCGCGGCACCTGGACACCCGCCCCGGTGTTCAAAATGATCGAACAGCGCGGCCGCGTGACGCGCGAGGAGATGGAGAAGACGTTCAACATGGGCGTCGGGATGGTCGCCATCGTCGCGCCCGAAGACCAAGTCCGGGCCGAGGCCCTACTGATGGCGCGACACCTGGACCCGTGGGTGTTGGGAACCGTCCGCAAGGGCGGCAAGGACGCTCCGCGAGCCAAGCTCGTCGGGCAGCACCCGAGATTCTAGAAACCGAGGCTGGGCGCAACGCGCACCGTGCCGATGCGAGGCGCATCGGCACGGGGAGTGGGAGACGCTAGCGGCGGCGCCAGCCGTCCTGATCGCTCCAAGAGTCGTCGGGGGTGTATTCACCGTCCAGCCCGTCGGAGTCGTCGGCGCTCGTACCCGACAGCTCCTGCTGAAGCCGCTGAAAGTCGGTCTGCGGAGAGCTGTATTTAAGCTCCCGAGCAACCTTGGTCTGCTTTGCCTTTGCCCGGCCGCGGCCCATGGGGGGACCCCCTCGCGCAATAACGGAGCGGCCTACGAGTAGGCGGCTCCGATCTCTTGGTGTCGTTTATTGTCCTGCCGACAGTTTACCGTGCTTCGCGGCGGGGCGTCGGCGCCCCCCGCCGCTGTGACGGACAACTTATGAGCCGAAAGCGCGGCGAAGCTAGCCACGCTAACGTCCGCGCAGCCGTTCGACGGCCAGCCGTCCCGCGCCGACCTCGTCGGTGGGCGGCAGCGAGTCGGCGTCGATCGCCGCCGGAACTTGGCCTTCCGGACCCGTTACCAGGCCGGTGTCCGCCGTCAGGCCGCGCTTGAGCAGCGCCAGCGCGATCGGCCCGAAGTCCACGTGCTCGACGACGGTCCCGAGGCGTCCGACGGTACGCCCGCCGGCCAGCACCGCATCGCCGGTCGAGGGCTGCTCCACCGAGCCGTCGAGGTGCAGCAACACCAGCATGCGCGGCGGCCGACCGAGGTTGTGCACCCGCGCGACCGTCTCCTGCCCCCGGTAGCAGCCTTTGTCGAGGTGGACGGCCCCACCGATCCACCCGACTTCGTGCGGAATCGTGCGCTCATCGGTGTCGACGCCGAGCCGCGGGCGCAGCGCCGCCACCCGGTGCGCCTCATAGGCCCACACGCCGGCCGGCCGCACGCCCGCCCGCGCCAATCGGTCCCGCCATCCCGGCGAGTCGGCGCGCGGCACCAGCAAATCCAGTTCCAGTTGGCCGGCGCGGGCTCCGGGCGCCCGGCGGAGGAAGCCCCCGGCGACCGGAACCGCCGTCGCCTCGGTCGGCAGCGCATCCAGGCCCAACGCATCGAGCACCGCCCGGTCCGCCAATCGCGGACCCAGCAGGGACAGCACCGCGGTGTCGGCGGCGCTCGGGGCCACGTCGGCCCAGAACACCATCTTGCGCAGGTATTCCAACAGCGGTTCACCACGCCAAGGTTCGGTGTCGAGGTGGGTGGCGCCACCCAGCTCGGTTTGGATCCAGTGGTCTTCCACCCGGCCCTGACCGTCGAGGCTGAGGTTCTGCGTGCTGGCGCCTTCGGGCAGCTCGCTGACGTGCTGAGTGGAGAGGCTGTGCAGCCAGCTCTGACGGTCGTTGCCGCTGAGCGTGAGCGCCGCGCGGTACGAACGATCCACCAGCACCGCGTCGGTTTCGGCTGCGCGCTGCTCGCCCAGCGGGTCGCCGAAATGCCAGATCGCACCCGCGTCGGGTCCGGATTCAGGTGCAGGGACGGCGTGGGGGTTCACAGCTCAACTCTACGGACCGCGCGGCTAGGCTTCTCGTCCATGGCTGCGCAGACGACGGTGATCGTCACGCTGGACGGTGACATACACGAGCCGGGGACACCGCTGGTGCACCCCGATGACCTTGCCGTGGTTCGCGGCGACGGCATCTTCGAGACGCTGTTGGTTCGCGACGGCGGGGCGTGTCTGGTCGAGCCGCACCTACAGCGGCTGACCCAGTCGGCCAAGGCGATGGAGCTGCCCGCCCCGGACCTGCCCAGTTGGCGGCGCGCGATCGAAGTGGCCGCGAAACAGTGGTGTGAGGGCAGCGGCGACGAAGGCGCGCTGCGGTTGATCTACAGTCGCGGGCGCGAAAGCGGCTCGGCGCCAACGGCATACGTGATGGTCACCCCGGTGCCCGAGCGCGTCGCCGCGGTCCGCCGAGACGGACTGGCGGCGGTGACGCTGGATCGCGGGCTGCCCGCCGTCGGGGCGGACGCGATGCCCTGGCTGCTGGCCGGCGCCAAGACGCTGTCGTATGCGGTCAACATGGCCGCGCTGCGGCACGCCGCGCGACACGGCGCCGGCGACGTCATCTTTGTCAGCTCGGACGGCTACGTTCTGGAGGGCCCACGCTCGACGGTGGTGATCGCCACCGACTCGCACGACGCCGACAGCGATCTCTGCCTGCTGACGCCGCCACCCTGGTATCCGATATTGCGCGGAACCACCCAACAGGCGCTCTTCGAGGTGGCCCGCACCAAGGGCTACGACTGCGACTACCGCGCCTTGCGCGTCGCCGATCTTTATGACGCGCAAGGGATCTGGCTGGTCTCGAGCATGACGCTGGCCGCCCGCGTACACACCCTCGACGGACGGCGACTGCCTCGCTCGCCAATCGCCAAGGAATTCGCCGAACTGGTCGACGCAGCGATCGTCAGCGACCGCTGAGCCTCGACGGGCGCGGGTAATCCGGTTGTGATGCGGCGTGACTGCGGGTACTTTCGGCCGTACACAAGGAAGGAGGTGGTCCGCGAAATTGTTAGCTTCATGGACATGTGAGGTGGCTACGCGCTAGCTGCACCGGCTCGGAAGAGCTAGCGATTGTGCGCTGGCGAATTCCCCGTAGCCACCCGGCCCCCGAGCTTCCGGTTTTGTCCGACCAGGAGCCACGCTCGGGGGCCGTTCCATGTCACGGGCCTCGGCGCGAAAACCCCGCCGCTAGCCGGCGAATCGAGACAGCCGCGCCGACAGATGCGGCACCAGCCCGCCGTCGGCGTCGACGCGCTCCTCCACGTAGGCCAAATCGCCCTCCACGATGCCGTAGAGCCGCTTGGCGCCACCGACCAACACGCCAGATCTGCTGCGCGCCAAGGCATCCGTGACCAACTCCCACGACGACTGGGTGCGTGGCCGGCCATAGAACAATTCGACGTAGCCGGCCGAGTGCGCCAACAGCAACTCGATCGCCTGAGACTCGGTGGGATCGTCCGGATCGTTGACGAACCGCCAAAAGCCGGCCTCGCGCAGGCCGGGTTGCCGGTAGTCGCCGGTGTCGCTGAGTCGCCAGGACCGGGCTTCCCAATTCAGGTAGTCGCTGCCGTCGTGCGAGACCACGATCTGCTGGCCGAACCGGTAGTCGCCGTCGGCGCCGCGGCCTTCGCCTTCGCCACGCCACACGCCGACCAGGGGCAGCAACGCGAGCAGCGCGTCGTTGAGGTTGGCGCCCTCGCGCAGGTTCGCGGTGTCGGCGGGAACTGGAAGATCGTCGAACGCCGGGATATTACGTCCCGCGGTCACCTTGGCCCGCTCGGCGGCGGCAGCCATCGCACGGTCGCCAGAGTCTTCGGTTTCAGAGCTCACGATTCGTCGGTGATGAGCCTGTAGAGCGTGTACAGCGCAAACCACGAGATGACCACCACCGACACGACCAGCATGATCTCGAAGAAGAGCACCACGGCAGCAAGTCTATTCGCCTTCGGTCGCCGGTGGCGGCTGGCGGGTCAGGCGATCTTGACGTCGACCTCGTGGATGCCCGCACCCGAAGGCGCCACGACCGCATCGCCGTTGCCGGACGCCGACAACGCGCGCAGCGTCCACGACCCCGGTGCGGCGAAGAACCGAAAGTCACCGGTGGCCGACGCGACGACCTCCGCGGTGAACTCGTCGGACGAGTCGAGCAGCCGGACGAACGCGCCCCCCACGGCCTCGCCGTCGCGGTCCACCACCCGGCCGGTGATCACCGTTTCCTTCTCCAGGTCCACGCTGGCGGGCAACGTCAGTCCTTGCTTAGGTCCTGAGCACATATCAGTTTCCCAACTCGATCGGGGCACCCACCAGGGAGCCGTATTCCGTCCAACTGCCGTCGTAGTTCTTGACGTTTTGATGTCCGAGGAGTTCCTGCAGGACGAACCAGGTGTGCGACGAACGTTCCCCGATTCGGCAATAGGCAATCGTTTCTTTCTCGCCGTCCAGGCCGGCGTTTGCGTACAGCGTGGCCAGCTCCTCGTTCGACTTGAAGGTGCCGTCCTCGTTGGCGGCCTTGCTCCACGGAACATTGATCGCGCCGGGGATATGCCCGGGCCGCTGGCTCTGTTCCTGCGGCAGGTGGGCGGGCGCGAGGATCTTGCCGGAGAACTCGTCCGGGGAGCGCACGTCGACCAGGTTTTTGACGCCGATCGCGGCGATGACCTCGTCGCGGAACGCGCGGATCCTGTTGTCCGGCGGGGCCGCGGTGTAGGAAGTCGCGGGCCTGGTGACCGAGTCGGTGGACAGCGGGCGGCCGTCGAGCAGCCACTTCTTGCGGCCCCCGTCGAGCAGCCTGACGTCTTCATGGCCGTACAGCTTGAAATACCAGTACGCGTAGGCGGCGAACCAGTTGTTGTTGCCCCCGTAGAGAATCACGGTGTCGTCGTTGGCGACGCCCTTGTCGGACAGCAGTTTGGAGAACTGTTGGGCGTCGACGAAGTCGCGCTTGACCGGGTCCTGCAAATCAGTGCGCCAGTCCAGCTTGATCGCGCCGGCGATGTGGCCGTCGTCGTAAGCGCTGGTGTCCTCGTCGACTTCGACAAAGACGACGTTGGCGGCGTCGAGATTGCTCTCAGCCCAGTCGGCGGATACCAGGACGTCCGAGCGTGCCATGGTGGGGATCCTTTCGGTTGCTTCTGATGAATTTCTAAGCGGGGGCGCGCTGGAAGCGGGCGACCAGCGGATAGAGCTGACAGCCCAGGCAGATGCCGAACGCCGCGTTCAGGAACGCGGCCACCAGCGCGGCCGCGGTGGCGATCACGCCGACCAAGAACGCCCCGCCGGCGAAGCCCGCGGTGCCGACGACGGCGAAGAGCAGGCCGACCAGTTGGGCGAACTTCAGGGGCGGCACCGGTTCGCGCTCCTTGACCGGCCCGACCCGCGGTGCCACCAGGGTGGCGAACACCCGGCCATAGGGATGCCGGCGCGGCCCGGCTGCGGCGCCGACGGCAAAGACCACGGCTTGCAAGCCCAAGATGACAGCGGCCGCCGGCGGGCTGACCGCCGACACCAGCAGCGTGATCACCAAGACGGCCGTGGTGACCCAGGCGGTGAACCTGGGTCCCCGAACGTCGACAACATCCGGTCGGATGGTTGCGGTGTTACTGCTCGACACGGGGCTACTCCTAGATATTCCTGCTGCACGGAAGGGTGGAGGCACGCCACGGTAGGGACCGAAGCTGCTCCGAGGCCTGCGCTAAGCGCGCGGCTACTCAGCAGCTACAGCAACAACAACAACCCGCGATGCGGCACAGCTCGGCTGTGCGGCGGCTGGCGAGCAGAGGCTCGATGCGGGTTGACACGACGGACAGCTTACCTAACGACACGGTGATCAAGCCAACAGCGGTTCCAGGGCCGATCGCAGGTCCGCGGATTTGGGGACGCCGGAGGCGCGGAACCGCTGTTGTCCGTTGACGTCGAAGATCAACGTGGTGGGCAGCGACAGCACCGAGAAGCGGCGCGCGGCCGCCGGGTTGGCATCCAGGTCGATCTCGACGTGAGCGACAGGAGATCCTGGGTCGCCCAGGTCCGCGCACACCTCGCCGACCACTCGGCGGACCCGGTCACACGGTCCGCACCAGGGGGCGCTGAAATGCACGACGGTCGGTCCGGTGCGGGAAAGACCTAGGTCCCCGGTGTCGGGGCCGGTGTCGGGGCCCGCCGGCTCGATCGCCCGGAGGCTTCCGGAGCGGCGGGTCAGCCACCATCCGAGCAGGCCTGCTATCACCCCCGCGACGACGAGCGCGACCAGTACGGCAGTCACGACTGCTTGAACGCGTCGAGCGCGATACTTACTCCCCCGGTGACGCCTTCGATGATGACGTCGGAGCCGCGCGCGCCCTCACTGGTCGGCGCTACCCCGAACGGCAGCCTCTGATTGGGCAGCCTGGCGGTAAACGCGCGCAGCACCGCGTCCCGCTTGTCGTCGGGGACGGCCTGGTTGGCGGTGTCGGGTCCGGTCAGGACGGCGGTCGGAGTGAACACCAGGGTGGCCTGGTCATCGGGCGCGATGGCCAGGTCCACCGAGACGCTCACGCGGTGGTCGAAATGGGCCGACTTCGGTGTGCCGCTGAACACCAGCCCGTGGCTGCTGGAGATGCCCGACTCGGTGGTGCCGCCGGTGGCGTTGTTCGTTTCGGCGGGCGGCGCCTCCACCATCAGGTCGCTGATGCCCAGGTAGCGGCCCAGGTGCATGGAATCGATGATGATGCGGCTCTCCAGCCTGCGGACCGGAAGCTTGGCGTCGGGCCTGATCAGCCAGGACGCGTAGGCCAGGTCGATGGAATACATGGTGGCTTCCAGCGTGGCCTTGCCCACCTCCGCGTGCTCGACGGCGTTGGCCTTGATTTCCAATTCGCTGTAGCGGCCGCGCAGGGCCTGCGGGATGAACGGGAAGGCCAGGATGGCGACGAACGGGTCCGATCCCAGGCGTGCCGCTTTGCGGACGTTGCACGACAACCGGTATTCGGCGTAGATGCTGGTTCCGTAGTCGACGGCAACAGCGGTGAGGGCCACGGCGATCACCGCTGCGACCAGACCGATCAGCACCCTGCGCATCCGCACATTGTGGCCCACCGCGGTGCGAGTGGTCCGTCGCGGATGCCCGGTGGCGGGGCTCACACTGTTCGACTCACAGCGCCTAATGCCTGGTGGCAAGTTATCGTTAGATGTCCTGGTAACAAACGCAACGCGGCGTGAGCAAATTGGGGAATGGGATTCCCCCGGAGGCTGGAGGGGGTCGTTGGAGCTACTACTGCTGACCTCGGAGCTGCATCCCGATCCGGTCTTGCCGTCATTGTCGCTGCTTCCGCACACGGTCCGGACGGCCCCGGCGGAGCCGTCCTCGTTGCTCGAGGCCGGAACCGCGGACGCGGTGCTGGTCGACGCGCGCCACGATCTATCGTCCGCGCGCGGCCTGTGCCGCCTGTTGAGCACGGCGGGGCGTTCAGTGCCGGTCCTGGCGGTGGTGAGCGAGGGCGGGCTAGTGGCGGTCAGCGCCGACTGGGGCCTGGACGAGATCCTGCTGCCCTTTACCGGGCCGGCCGAGGTCGACGCACGGCTGCGGCTGGTCGTCGGTCGCCGCGGCGGGCTGGCCGACCAGGAGAGCGCGGGCAAGGTCAGCCTGGGCGAGCTGGTGATCGACGAAGGCACCTACACGGCGCGGTTGCGGGGCCGCCCGCTCGACCTCACCTACAAAGAGTTCGAGCTGCTGAAGTACCTGGCCCAGCATGCCGGTCGGGTATTCACCCGGGCGCAATTGCTGCACGAGGTGTGGGGTTATGACTTCTTCGGCGGCACCCGAACGGTGGATGTGCACGTGCGACGGCTGCGGGCAAAACTCGGCCCCGAGCACGAGGCGTTGATCGGCACGGTGCGCAACGTGGGCTACAAGGCGGTCCGCCCGGCACGCGGCCGAGCGCCGATCTCCGGGTCCGACGATGAAGGAGCCGACCGAGCCGACCAAGCCGCCGAAGCCGACGGCCACGACGAGGTTCGGGATCCGCTGGTCGATCCTTTGCGCAGTCAGTGAACCTTCCGGTCTGGCGCTCCGCGCTGACCACCGAAGAGCAGCGGCAGGTGCGTGAACTCATCTCTGCGGCAACCGAATTCGACGGGGTAGCCCCCGTCGGCGAGCAGGTGCTGCGCGAACTCGGCCACGAACGCACCGAGCATCTACTGGTCGGCTATCCGGGACGAGACGACGGAGTCGCCGGTTATCTCAATCTGAGCAGTGACCCGGATGCCCGCATGGCCGAGTTGGTGGTGCATCCGCACGCCCGCCGCGGCGGCATCGGCGCGGCGATGGCGCGCGCCGCTTTGGCCAAGACCGCGGGACAAAACCGGTTCTGGGCGCACGGCACGCTACCGCCGGCCGAGGCGACCGCGTCCGCGTTGGGTCTGGTCCCGGTCCGGAAACTGGTCCAGATGCGGCGCTCGCTGCGCGGGGTGCCCGAACCCCGGATCCCCGCTGGCGTGCGGATCCGGACCTACGCCGGGACGACCGATGACGCCGAGCTGCTGCGGGTCAACAATGCGGCATTCGCCTACCACCCGGAACAGGGCGGGTGGACCGCGGCCCAGCTGCAGGAGCGCCGCGCCGAACCGTGGTTCGACCCCGCGGGGTTGTTTATGGCGTTCGACGCGAGCGCCGAAGACGAGCGGCTGCTGGGCTTCCACTGGACGAAGGTGCATCCCGACCAGGCAGGCTTGGGCGAGGTGTATGTCGTGGGTGTCGATCCCTCGGCGCAGGGCCGGGGCCTGGGGCAGGCGTTGACGGCGGTGGGTATCGCGTCGTTGGCGCAGCGGCTGGCACGCGCCGACGAACCCACCGTGATGCTCTACGTGGAATCGGACAACGTCGCCGCGGTGCGGACCTATGAGAGCCTCGGCTTCTCCACCTTCAGCGTCGACACCGCCTATCAGCGTGCTGCGACGGCCCGCGCCGAGACCTGACCGACGCGCGTACTTGCCCGCGGTCTGCTGTTCACACCATGTTCACCGGATGGGCGTGCTCGTGATCGCCGCCGGAGCATACTTGCCGGGTGAGCTGGCAACCGTCGTTCAGGACCTCGTCTAGCGAGGAGGACGTTGCGGCAATCCGCCGAGACTGCGCCGAGAAAGTGAGCTAGGTGAGGCGCAGCGTGGGTAGGACGTCGGCCGCAGTGGTGTCGGTGATCACCACTTTCGCGGTGTCCAGCGGAGTCCTGGCGGCCTGCGGCAGCGACGACAACCGCGCCGCCTCCACCGCGGCCGTTTCGGGAATGCCGGCCGGCGCCGTGCCCTGCGGCGGCAAAGCCGCACTGACGGCCGAGGGGTCGACCGCTCAACAGAACGCGATCGCATTGTTCAACCGCCTGTGGGGACAGTCCTGCCCGGGCAAGAACGTCTCGTACAACCCCACCGGGTCGGGGGCTGGCCGCGCGCAATTCGTTGCCGGCCACGTCGATTTCGCCGGGTCGGAAACGCCTTTGGCGGCGGACCAGCTCGCGTTGGCCGCCAACCGCTGTCACGGGAACCCGGCCTGGGACCTGCCACTGGTATTCGGACCCATCGCATTGGTCTATAACCTGCCTAACGTCGCGACCTTGGTCGTCAACAGCGACGTGTTGGCCAAAATCTTCACCGGCGCGATCACGTCGTGGAGTGATCCGATGCTCGTGGCGCTTAACCCGGGCGTTGCCCTGCCGGACACCAGGATCATGCCGATCTACCGCACGGATTCCGCTGGTACCACTGACAACCTGCAGCGGTATCTGACCGCCGACGCACCACAGAGCTGGACCAAGGGGACCGGCACCGAGTTTCAAGGCGGCTTCGGCGAAGGAGCAGTCAAATCAGCCGGTGTGACTCAGGCCGTGCACGCCACGCCGGGAGCAATCGGATATGTCGAGAAGGGCTTCGCGGATCAGGCCCACCTGCCCTTCGCCCGGATCGACACCGGCAGTGGAGGAGTGCCGCTGACCGAGGACACCACGAGCAATGCTGTCGGCCTGGTCAACTTCGTGGCCGGCGGCAACGATCTCGTGCTGGATCTGAACGCGGTATATAGCTCCCGGGATCCGCATGTCTACCCGTTGGTGACCGCCACCTACGAGCTCGTCTGTTCGGCGGGGTACGACCCGGACACCTCCGCGGCGATGCAGTCCTTCCTCAGCGTGGCCACCAATAACGGTCAGACCGATGTCGCATCGGTCGGCTACATTCCGTTGCCCGATAAAGTCAAGGGGCGTTTGGTGAGCGCGATCAACGCAATGCGGTAGCCGATTTGGTCCAGCGCGACAGTGACGGGATCCCAGTGACTGCAAAATGACAAAGTCAAACCCAGCCGACTCGGGTTCGGGTGCGGTCGCCGCGCGCTTTCGGGAACCGCCGGTGGTACCCCTAAGCCCATGGGGGGCAAGCCGGCCGCGACTGGGGGATCGCATATTTCGCAGGCTGTCGGAGGGCTCCGGTGTCCTGATGATCGTGCTGATCACCGCGATCGGTGCGTTCTTGCTGTACCGTGCGGTACCCGCGCTGCAGCGCAATCAAGTGAATTTTTTCACCTACGGCGGCAAGTGGGTCACCACGAACACCACGGCGATGCGATTCGGAATCTTCAATCTGTTGCAGGTGACCGTGCTGGTGTCGGCCTTTGCATTGGTCCTCGCGATGCCGATCGCCCTGGGTGTTGCCATATTTATTACGCAGTACGCACCGCGGCGTATCGCTGGGTTGCTGGCGTACGTGGTCGATCTACTCGCCGCGGTCCCCTCGATCATCTACGGCGTATGGGGGCTGTACGTTCTCGCACCGCAGCTGCGGCCCGTCGCAACCTGGCTCAACCACACCATGGGGTGGTGCTTTCTGTTCGCCGATGGCAACGCGTCGACGGCCGGCGGTGGCACCATCTTCACCGGCGGGATCGTGTTGGCTGTGATGATCCTGCCGATCATTACCGCGGTCACCCGAGAAGTCTTTATGCAGACCCCGCAAGACCAGATCGAGGCCGCGCTGGCGCTGGGTGCCACCCGATGGGAAGTCGTCAAGACGACCGTGCTGCCATTCGGGAAATCCGGATACTTCAGCGGCGCGATGCTGGGTCTGGGCCGAGCCTTGGGTGAGACCGTTGCGCTGCTGATCATTCTGCGCGGCACACAGACGGCGTTCGGCTGGTCGTTGTTCGACGGGGGCTCGACCTTCGCGACCCAAATCGTGGGCACCGCATCGGAATTCAACGATATATATAAGGCCGGCGCCTACCTCGCCGCCGGACTGGTGCTTTTCCTATTCACCTTTGTGGTCGATTCGGTGGCGCGCGCCGCGCTTTCCGGAACCGGAGTCCGATGGGGCGCCCGATGACCTCAATCCTGGATCGGCCCCTGAAGCCACGGAAGCTCTCCGGACTTGGCTCGCGTCGTCGAATGGCAAACACCGTAGCGACCTTGTTGGTCGCGCTGTCGACAATGATCGCCTTGGCGCCTTTGGTTTTGGTCCTGTACTCGGTGATCGCGAAGGGGTTTAAGGCGATCGTGTCCAGCGCGTGGTGGACACATTCGCAGGCGGGTATGACGGCGTTCGTGGCCGGCGGCGGCGCGTATCACGCGATCGTCGGTACGCTGCTGCAGGGGTGCGTATGCGCCGCGATCTCCGTCCCGATTGGTCTCATGGTCGCGGTGTATCTGGTGGAATACGGCGGCGGCACCCTGCTCGGCAGGCTAGTCAGCTTCGTGGTGGATATCCTTGCCGGTGTGCCCTCGATCGTCGCCGCGTTGTTCATTTACGCGGTGTGGGTGGCGACGCTCGGGCTGCCCCGTTCCCAATTCGCGGTGTCGCTGGCGCTGGTGCTGTTGATGCTGCCGGTGATCGTGCGCGCGACCGAAGAGATGCTGCGGATCGTTCCGGCAGATCTGCGCGAGGCCAGTTACGCGTTGGGGATTCCGAAGTGGAAAACCATTGCCCGAGTGGTCATGCCGACCGAATTGCCCGGCATCATCACCGGTGTGATGCTGGCGTTGGCCAGGGTGATGGGCGAAACGGCTCCACTGTTCATCCTGGTCGGCTATTCGCAGGCAATCAACTTCGACATCTTCACCGGGTTCATGGGGTCGCTGCCCGGCATGATGTATGACCAGACCTCGGTGGGCGCCGGCGCCAATCCGATTCCCACGGATCGGTTGTGGGGTGCCGCGCTGACGCTGATCCTGCTGATCGCGATCATCAACGTGGGCGCCAGGGTGGTCGTGAAAGTCTTCGCTCCCAAGCAGACCTAAAAGTCGTAGACAGGAAACTAGTGGCTAAGCGGTTGGATCTCAAGGGTGTCAACATCTATTACGGTGCCTTTCAAGCGGTTTCGGATGTGACATTGTCCATCCTGCCGCGCAGCGTTACGGCGTTCATTGGCGCGTCGGGCTGCGGCAAGACGACCGTGCTGCGCACCTTGAACCGGATGCACGAGGTCGTCCCCGGTGCCCGGGTGGAAGGCACCGTGTTGCTCGACGACGAAAACATCTATGCTCCCGGCATCGACCCGGTCGGCGTGCGCCGGGCGGTTGGGATGGTCTTTCAGCGACCGAACCCGTTCCCCGCCATGTCGATTCGCGACAACGTGGTCGCAGGCCTGCGATTGCAGGGCGTGCGCAACCGCAAGCTGCTCGATGAAACCGCCGAAATCTCACTGCGCGGCGCGAACCTGTGGGACGAGGTCAAGGATCGGTTGGACCGGCCCGGCGGGGGGCTCTCCGGCGGGCAGCAGCAGCGGTTGTGTATCGCGCGCGCCATCGCCGTGCAACCCGATGTGTTGCTGATGGACGAGCCGTGTTCGTCGCTGGACCCGATCTCGACGATGGCCATCGAAGACCTGATCGGTGAATTGAAGCAGGCGTACACCATCGTCATCGTCACCCATAACATGCAGCAGGCCGCGCGGGTCAGCGACCAGACCGCGTTCTTCAACCTGGAAGCCGTTGGGAAACCGGGCCGCTTGGTCGAGATCGACGACACGGAGAAGATCTTTTCCAACCCGAGCCAGAAAGCAACCGAGGACTACATCTCCGGGCGCTTCGGCTAACCCGCGGGTGAACTCGTCTCGTCCTCGGGGAACTTGCCGGTCGCCTGGAAGATGACCCGCCGCGCCACTTCGACGGCGTGGTCGGCAAAGCGTTCGTAGAACCGGCCGAGCAACGTCACGTCGACGGCGGCCGCCACGCCGTGCTTCCATTCGCGGTCCATCAGCACCGAGAACAAATGCCGGTGCAGATCGTCCATCGCGTCGTCTTCCTCGCGGATCCGGGCGGCCTTCTCCGGGTCGCGGGAGAACACCACCTCTTGCGCGCTATTGCCCAATTCGACTGCGACTCTGCCCATTTCGGCAAAGTACCCGTTGACCTCTTCGGGCAGCACGTGCTGGGGGTGGCGGCGGCGGGCGATTTTGGCGACATGCAGTGCCAGTGCGCCCATCCGATCGATGTCGGCCACCATCTGGATGGCGCTCACGATCGCCCTGAGGTCGCCAGCGACCGGCGCCTGCAGGGCCAGTAAGACGAAGGCGCTCTCCTCGGCGCGCGCGCTGCGGGTCGCAATCTCCTCGTGATCGGAGATTACCTGTTCTGCCAGCACCAGATCGGCCTGCAACAGGGCTTGGGTGGCCCGTTCCATGGCCATGCCCGCCAGCCCGCACATTTCGCCGAGCTGCTCCGATAATTCGGCGAGTTGCTCATGGTATGCGGCCCGCATGTGATCTAGCCTACGTTCTCGCCGTGGCGAAAGTCGGCCGGGATGGTCCCCGCCGCCGAGTCACTCGCAGCTGGTGTCGGCGGCATTGGTGACGGTCAAGTCTTCGGGCAGCTTGGTGGCGGCGGTACTGGCGCTGCGGTCGATCTGCACACTGATCGACGAGCCGCTCGGCGGCGGGGCGGTCACCGAGTTGAAATCCGGGCCGAGCACCACCTGAACTGTTTGTCCAATGCCGTTGACCCGCGCGATCTTTGCGTTGGCGAAGGCCGACGCCACGGTGGCGGCCGCGCGCTCGTTGCCGGGCGAGAAGAACACCGTCGTCGCATTCAGCGAATTCGGATAGTCGTCCGGCGTCATCACGTTGAACCCGTTGTGCTTGAGCTGGCTGGTCGCGGTGGCGGCTAGGCCGGTTTGACCGGTGCCGTTGGAGACCTGCACCGTGATGTCGCCCGGCGAGGTTGTCGTCAGCTGCTCACGGCGAATGTCGGGGGTCGCGCCCGGGGGCTTCCTGGTGCTGGACGGTGGGCCGGTGGGCGTGGCCGTCGGGCCCGAGGCCTTCGAGGTCGCCAAACTCTGGGCGTTGTGATCGTTTTCGAGCGGCAGCGGATCGTCGTTGATGATCGCGGCGAAAAGCGCCTTCATGTCGGCGGTGCGCGGAGGCTCGTCGCCGTTCTGGTCGGTCACGCCCGTCGGCACGGTGACGAACGTGATGTGCCCGGCAGCCACGCCGTGCAGGGATTGGCCGAGCTGGACCAGGTCTCTGGTCTTGACGTTGTCGACGTAGCTGTTGCCGATGAACATGTTCACGACGTTGTTGAGCTTGTTGGGGTTGAGCAGGGTGTCCTCGGAGATCAGCGAGCGCAGCAGCGAGGACAGGAACAATTGCTGGCGTTTGATCCGGCCGTAGTCACCGTTGTTCTCGGTGGTGACTTGGCGGGCCCGCACGTAGTTCAGCGCCGTCGTCCCGTTGATCACCTGGTGTCCGGAATGTTCGAGCACCGTACCCAATTCGTAGTCCCGCAGTGGAGTGGTGCTGCACACCTCCACGCCGCCGAGCGCCTCCACCATCCGCGCGAAGCCGACGAAGTCTACGGCGATGAAGCGGTTAATGCTCAGGCCGGAAAGCTTCTGGATCTCCTTCACCAAGCACTTCGGACCGCCGAAGGAGAACGTCGAGTTCAACTTGGTCTCGGTATAGACCATCCGCGGACCGAACTTTCCGGTCTTCTGGTCGTAGATGGGCCCGTACTTCCCGGTCTCGGGGTTCCACGCCTCACATTGCATCGGGGTGATCGCCAGGTCGCGGGGGAAGGACACCACCACCACGCGTTTGCGGTTCGCCGGGATGTTCACCAGCATCACGGTGTCCGAGCGTGTTCCGTCGGCGACGTCGGTGTCACCGGCGCCCATGTCGGCGTTGGCCCCGGCGCGCGAGTCCATACCGACGACCAGGAAATCCTCATCGCCGTACTGGCCGTTGGGATCGACGATGTCGCGCGAGTTCGGATCCAGCGCGTTAATCGTGTTCAGGCGGTTGTTCGTCGACGTACTCCACTGCCATGCACCGCCGGTGAGCGTCAGCGCCAGCACGGCGAACACTGCCGCCAGCGAGCGCGCGGCCAGCAACACCGGTCGACGGCCGCGCTTGGCCTCGCGCGTCGGCTGGTGCTGCGCCTCGGCATCGAGATCGTTGGGGTAGTGCGCCGCGCCGAGGTCGGGGAGCTCGGAGACGAGTTCGAACGAGTACGCCGGGGTCTCGATGACCTGGGTGTCTTGCAGGTCGATGGGCAGGTCGGGAGTCTCATCGTCAGCACGATGGTGGCTGTGCCGGGTGGCGGTCGGGGCGCCGATTTTCGCGATTAGGTCGGCGACACTGAGCGCGCCGTCGGCGTGACTTCCGCGCTCGCCGGCCCGGTCCTCGACGGGCGGATCGGCCGGTGCGGAAAACCGTTCCCAGGGGGCGGACGCGCGCGGCGGATCGGGAGTGGCGTCTTTGTCGCCGTCACTCATGTCTCAGCGGCCTCCGAGATACTCACGCAACTCTTCGCGGAAGGTCAGTGTTGTCCGTGCCCACGCCTCACTGCGGGACGCGCCGTATATGTAGCCCTCGTGTGCGGTGGGATCAACCGTTCCGCGACGAGCCATACGGACGGCCCATATCGTACTGAGTTCTTGACGCGATCGCGATTTCGAGAGGGTTTCGGTTCAGCCACCCGAATGCATGACGTCGGCTCCGGCCGGCACCGTGCAATCATCCGGGTCGGCCAGCCAGCCGTCGGGCAGAGCCACGCGGGCAGGTGAACCCTGCCGACCGCGCGGCCCGGTCGCGGCTTCCGGGAATGGGACCGCTCCGTCGAGTTGGTTCAGCAGGCCGTCGAGCTGGTCCAGCGTCTTGACCAGCGCCAGCGCCCGCCGCAACTCGGACCCCGCCGGGAAGCCGTGCAGGTACCAGGCGATGTGCTTGCGGATGTCGCGCATCCCGCGGTCCTCCCCGAAGTGCGCGGTCAGCAGCGCGCCGTGCCGACGCACGATGTCGGCCACCTCGCCGAGGGTGGGCGGGGTGGGGGGCGGGTTGCCGGTGAACGCGGCCGACAGCTCGGCGAACAGCCACGGCCGCCCCAGGCAGCCCCGGCCGATGACGACGCCGTCGCACCCGGTGGTGGCCATCATGGCCAGCGCGTCGTGGGGGTCGTAGATGTCCCCGTTGCCGAGCACCGGGATGGTGCGTACGTGCTGCTTGAGCTGGGCGATCTGTTCCCAATCGGCGGTGCCGGAATAGCGCTGCGCGGCCGTGCGGGCGTGCAGCGCGACCGCGGCGGCGCCCTCGGACTCGGCGATGCGCCCGGCGTCCAGATGGGTGTGGTGCTCGTCGTCGATGCCGACGCGGAACTTGACCGTGACCGGTATTCCGGCGCCCTCGGTCGCGCGGACCGCGGCGGCCACGATCTGGCCGAATAGCCGACGCTTGTACGGCAGCGCCGCCCCGCCGCCCCGCTTGGTGACCTTGGGCACCGGACAGCCGAAATTCATGTCGATGTGATCGGCCAAGCCTTCGTCGGCGATCATCCGGGCGGCCGCATAGGTGGTGGCGGGGTCGACGGTGTAGAGCTGCAGCGAGCGCGGCGACTCGTCGGGCCCGAACGTCGTCATGTGCATCGTGACCGCGTGCCGCTCGACCAGCGCCCGCGCGGTCACCATCTCGCAGACGTATAGGCCGCTGACGGTGCCGACCTTCGATTGTTCGAGTTCACGACACAGCGTCCGGAACGCGACATTGGTCACGCCGGCCATGGGTGCCAGCACGACGGGGCTGGCGAGCGTGATCGGGCCGATCTGCAAGGCAGTACTACCGGCGGCTCATCACTAGCTTGCCGGCGGTTTGATGCAGCTCGTGTGCGGTGACCTTCTTGCCGGTACGGGCTTCCCGGTCGAGTTGGCGCTGCTTGGACACCTCGAACTTGTCGCAGGCCTCCTCGAGTTCCTTGATCAGCAGGGCAAGGTCGTCGCGCAGCGCGGCCGCCTCGCCGGTGAAGTCCTCGCGCTCGAAAATGCGCCACTTCTTCATCACCGGCATGACGACATCGTCGAGGTGGATGCGGGGGTCGTACACCCCGCCGACGGCGATGAAGACGGCCTTGCGGCGAAACTCGGGGACCTGGAAGCCGGGCATCTGGAAATTGCGCAGCACCTTGTGCAGCGACCTCATCGCCTGGTTCGGTGCCGCCGCGAACCCCGCCTCGCTGACATCCCGGTAGAAGATCATGTGCAGGTTCTCGTCGGCCGAGATCTTGGCCAGCAGTTGGTCGGCGACCGTCTCGTTGCAGGCCTTGCCGGTGTTGCGGTGCGAAATTCGCGTCGCCAGCTCCTGGAACGTGACGTAGATGATCGAGTCGAACAGGCTCTCGGCGAACAGGTCGGCTCGAACCTGGTGGTTCTGGCCCGGGCTGAAGCCCCGGTTGACCACCTCGAGGCGGAGTTTTTCCAGCTCGACCGGGTCGACGGCGCGGGTCACCACCAGGTAGTCGCGCAGCGCGATCCCGTGCCGGTTCTCCTCGGCGGTCCAGCGGTTGACCCACTGGCCCCAGGGACCGTCCAGGCCGAAGTTCATCGCGATCTCGCGGTGGTACGACGGCAGGTTGTCTTCGGTCATCAGGTTTTGCACCATCGCCACCTGGGCGAGGTCAGACAGCTTGCTCTGCTCGGGGCTCCAATCCTGGCCGCCGAGCGCGTAGAAGTTTTTGCCGTCCGACCACGGGATGTAGTCGTGCGGGTTCCAGTCTTTGTGCATGCTCTCGTGCCGGTTCAGGTACTTCTCGACGACCGGTTCGAGCTCTTGCAACAGCTGTAGGTTTGTCAGCTCAGCTGACATGGCCCCTCCAGTTATCTGTGTCTACGGGTTGCAGTCAATATATCTGTGTACTTCAGTAGCATCAAGTTTCAACTGCGGCGCGGCAGGCACCAATCGCGTCTCAATCGCGCAGCGGCGGCAGGCTGGGGACGTAGCTGTTGGCGGTGCTCATCAGCATCCCGACGCAGTAGTCGATGAATTGCTTGCGGGTGGCCCCCAACCGTCCGTTCAGGTATGCGATGAACAGGCTCGTCAGCCCGCCGATCAGGCTGGTGGCGATCATTTTCTGCAGCACCGGGTCGTCGATCCGGGACAGCTTGCGTTGCAGTAGCTCGATGAAATTGGGCATCCACTCGGCCCCCGACCGGGTCAGCACGGGTTCGACCGTGGGCGCCAGCAGCAGCACGCGCCCGCGGGCCGGGTCGTCGACCATCAACTCGACAAATTGCTCGACGGCCTCCGCGGGCGTTTGCGCCGACACCAGGGTGGCCATGGCCCGGGTGCAGACGTCGTCGTAGACGGCCCGCACGAATTCGTCGCGGTCGGAGAAGCTCTCGTAGAAGTAGCGTTCGGTCAGCGCGGCCTTGCGGCACACCGCGCGCACGGTCATCGCCGGCCCGCCGGCCTCGCCGAGCAATTGCACGCCGGCGGCGATGAGGTGTTCTCGTCGTAGCGCGAGGCGATTCTCGAGCGGGACGCCGGACCAACGGCTCCGTCGTTGACCGGACGGCACTGCACTCCCTAAGCTCAATATTGACAACGCATGTAGTCAGATTCCCTAGGAAAACGACCAGTGACTCAAGATACGTCGGCGGCGTGCCCGCTGACCAGCACCAAAGCCGACAGCGACTCGACCGGCGCCGCCGAGCCGGGGGTGGCGGGCGGGTGCCCGGTCTCGCCGCTGGGCTACGACACGCCGCCGGTCCCGCTCGGTCCGGATTCGCTCACGTGGCGCTACTTCGGCGATTGGCGCGGCATGTTGCAGGGGCCCTGGGCGGGATCCATGCAGAACATGCACCCGCAGCTGGGCGCGGCGGTCGAGCAGCACTCGACGTTCTTCCGTGAACGCTGGCCGCGGCTGATGCGCTCGCTGTATCCGATCGGCGGTGTCGTTTTCGACGGCGACCGGGCGCCGACGACGGGCGCGGAGGTGCGCGACTACCACACCACGATCAAGGGCACCGACGCGCAAGGCCGCCGGTATCACGCGCTGAACCCCGACGTCTTCTACTGGGCGCACGCCACGTTTTTCGTCGGCACCATCCATGTCGCCGAGCGGTTCTGCGGCGGCCTGACCGAAGACCAGAAGCGCCAGCTGTTCGACGAACACATCGAGTGGTATCGCATGTACGGCATGAGCATGCGGCCGGTGCCGGCATCCTGGGAGGAATTCCAGGACTACTGGGATCACATGTGCCGCAACGTGTTGGAGAACAACTTCGCGGCACGCGCGGTACTCGATCTGACCGAACTTGGCCCACCGCCGTTCGCCTCCTGGGTGCCGGATCGGCTGTGGGCCGCGCAGCGCCGATTGCTGGCCCCGTTCTTCGTGTGGCTCACCGTCGGGCTCTACGATCCGCCGGTGCGTGAGCTGATGGGCTACCGGTGGTCGCGCCGCGACGAATGGCTGCACCGCCGTTTCGGCAATATTGTCCGGCTGGTCTTCGCCCTCGTTCCGCGCCGGTATCAGAAGCATCCGCGGGCCCGCGCCGGCTGGGATCGCGCCGTCGGGCGGATCCCGGCCGATGCCCCGCTGGTGCAGACGCCCGCGCGCAATCTGCCGCCGCTGGACGAGCGGGACAACCCGATGCACTACTGCCCTAAGGTCTAGCCCGATCCTGGGCTCGCCCGTCAGGCGTGGCTGTGCGCCGTTTTCAATAAACGCGAAATCTATTGCGGCTCAGGAAGATTCACGGCCTTCAGCCCGCCCTCGGCGCGGTGATGACGGGGAACCCCGGGACCCGCATGCTCGGCGTTGAAGACGGCATCGGTGACGAGCTGGCGCACGTGATCGTTTTCCAGGCTGTAGAAAATGGTGGTCCCGTCGCGCCGGGTGCGGACCAGGCGGGCCATCCGCAGCTTGGCCAAGTGTTGGGACACCGACGGCGCGGGCTTGCCGACGTGCTCGGCGAGTTCGTTGACCGACATCTCGCGATGCGTCAGCGACCAGAGCACCTGCACGCGGGTGGCGTCGGCCAGCATTCGGAAAACCTCGACCACCAGACCGGCCTGGTCGTCGGGCAACCGCCCTTCGCTATTACCTGCATGCATGCGCAAATAATAGCGGGCGCGGCCGGAGCGCTGTCACATGCGAGTTGAGCCGGGCGAAGTCCGTCACAGCTGCGGGTTGGCCCGGCGTTGAGGGCTCCGTGCTGTGGTATTAACTAGACAACCTATATTTATCCGGATTTCACGGGGGGGATGGCGATGGCGCGCTCCGATAGTGATCGCTGGGATCTCGCGTCGAGCGTCGGGGCGACGGCGACCATGGTGGCCGCGCAGCGGGCGCTGTCCACCGAGCACCAGTTCATCGATGATCCCTACGCCGCCCCGTTGGTACGTGCCGTCGGAATTGACGTCTATGTCCGGCTGGTGAACGGCCAGATTCCCGTCGGTGGGGATTCCGAATTCGATCCGCACCGGATGGCGCGAGGGATGGCCGTGCGCACCCGGTTCTATGACGACTTCTTCCTCGAGGCGACCCGGAGCGGCATCGGCCAGGCGGTAATCCTCGCATCGGGTCTCGACGCGCGCGCCTACCGCCTGCCGTGGCCGGCGGACACCGTGGTCTACGAGGTCGACATGCCCGAGGTGATCGAGTTCAAGACCCTCACCCTGGCTGATCTCGGTGCGGAGCCGACGGCCGAGCGGCGCACCGTCGCGATCGATTTGCGCGACGACTGGGCCGCGGCGCTGCGGGCCGCCGGCTTCGACCCGACGGCTCCCGCGGCGTGGAGCGCCGAGGGATTGCTGGTTTACCTTCCCGACGACGCCCAGGACGCGCTGTTCGACAACATCACCGCGCTGAGTGCCCCCGGCAGTCGGCTCGCCTTCGAATTCGTGCCCGACACCGCGGCTTTCGCGGACCCGCGGTGGCGCGCACACCATGATCGGATGAGCGAACTCGGATTCGAGGTCGATTTCAACGACCTGGTGTACCACGGCCAGCGCAGCCATATCGTCGACTATCTGAAGCAGCGCGGGTGGCAGGTTTCGCCGCGAACGGTGGCGGAGTTGCACGCCGCGAACGGCTTCACCTACGCCGACGACGACGTCGCCAGGGCCTTCGCCGACATCACCTATTGCAACGCGGTGCTTGGGCGCTAAGCCAGGGCCTATTGACGGAGCAGGTCGTCCTTCATGCGGTTGGTGAGCATCTCCTGAAAGACCGACCGGGCCGGGTCGTAGAGGGCCGCATAGGTCGAGAGCAGCTCGTCCCGATGGTATTCGGGAATGGAGCCCACCGGCGTCCAGAAGCTGTCGATGTCCATCAGGAAGTAGGGGCCGGGTTGGGCCGGGGTGACGCGGCGCAGGTGGTAGTTCGCGTCGAGCGCCTGACCGAAGCCGGGGCCGTAGCGGACCACGAGCGACCTGCCGGGCTGTGGCTCGCGGTACACCGCGGCACCCTGCCATTCGGTGAGGAACAGGCCAGCGGGCGCCAGGCGCTGCGGCCCGAGCAGTGGCTCGGCGATCCAGTTGCCCCACTCGACGCGGCCGTCGACC
Organism: Mycobacterium conspicuum; assembly: GCF_010730195.1. Classification (NCBI taxonomy): domain Bacteria; kingdom Bacillati; phylum Actinomycetota; class Actinomycetes; order Mycobacteriales; family Mycobacteriaceae; genus Mycobacterium; species Mycobacterium conspicuum. The sequence continues at coordinate 5,104,297 of NZ_AP022613.1, read as the reverse complement.
CCCACGGGGACGCGGATCTCGAGGACATAGCGCAGGCCGATGCGCTCAACCCCGACCAGGGACGAGACCTGCGCGCGAGCGTCCACGACCCGCATCGCGATGTCCCGCAGCGCCTCGAAGGTGGTGTAGTTGGTGGTCTCGATGACGATCGCTTGACTCTTGATGGATGCGGCCAAGGTGTTGTCGCGGTTGACGAAGCGGACAAAACGCTCTGCCGTCGGTGTCGGGGCGGCGCCGGGCGCGGCCATTCCCCAACTCATGTCCTGGGCCTGACGTTCGATCGGCAGGCTATCCGCGAGCAAGTGTTTGAGCTCTCGGTTGGTCGACTCGGTCAGCGAATCCGTTGCAGGATGACGGATTTCCATCGTCACCAATGCGACGGGCGCGGTGACCGACGGGGTGGGAGCGGCAACGGGCGGTGGGGTGTAGGCGTCGTCCTCGTTCATTTCGGGAAGCATAGCCAAGCCGCCGGACGACCGAACGGGCTGCCGTGGTCCCGGTCACGGGGAGCAGTCTCAGACCGGGATTAGTGCGCAAGCAAGCCGTCGCAGAAGCTGCCACGCGACGGCCGAAACGTTGTCGGACGTTGCCGAAGCTGACAGTCAAGCATCGGCCCAGGTGATACCTGATTTCTGGTGCCCCCACTAGGACTCGAACCTAGGACCTGCGGATTAAAAGTCCGTAGCTCTACCAACTGAGCTATAGGGGCTTGTGCTAACTGGCTGCGGGAATCGTCTCCGCCGTCTTCGGATCTGGTTCCGAATACCGGATATTACCGCAGTGCCAGATGGCTTTGTTCACGCTTCGGCGACCGCTGACAGGTCATCGTCAAGGAGATGCCCGTAGAGATCCAGGGTCATCGCCGCACGCCCAACATCTTCCTTACTGGTGTCGAGCTTTGAGCAGAAGTGAGATGCCGGTTACGACTTGCCACATGAAAAGCCCGTACATCGTGATCCGCTCCAAGGTCCCTCCCCCGGTGATCGTCCGCACCGCGGGAATGTAGACGAGCGCGAGGCCCGAGAGGATACCGCCAAATCCCAGGGCGGCGGACATGGCGCGATACCAGGCCGAGGCGCCTGCGCGTCCGCCGAGCACGCCGACCAAAGCGATGCCGATGGGACCGAATATGATCCCGTGCGCGCCGATCCAATGGATGGCCATCTCAACGGCATTCACCGACTGCTGATGAAACACGCCGGCGAGCACCATCCCGCTGCCGTGGATGATTCCGCATCCCAGGACGACGAAACGGGAGCGCCCACGAAAGAGGCGATACAGCAATGCCGTCGCGATCGCGAACAGGATGCCCTGGCTGACGAATCCCAGATTCATCACGACATGCCAGGGAGAGTTGACGGTGTGTTCGAAGACGAAGTCGTGCGGGACCGGATTGCCGAGATCGCTGATGTAATCGAATCGGTAGCTGTAGTTCGGGTCCGTCCATCGGTTGGCCGCGACGGCCTCGGCGCCGACGAACCCGATAGCGCCGATGATCAGAAAGAGCGCCCCGATAACGCTGCTTCGGGAAGTGGGCACGGGTGCTTACTCCTTGAAGTAATGGCCCTCTTCGAGATCCGCGATGAGGCCGGGACGTGAAGGGTGCCAGTCCATCCGGCTTTGGGTCAGCGCGCTCGACGCGCCCGTGTCCATCGCGAAGATCGCGCCGATGAAGCCGAAGTGATCGAAGGCCGTCTGTGCGGGAATGGAATTCACCGGCAGCCCCAGATGCCGGCCGATCACCTCCGCGATGTCGCGAACGGGTACGCCCTCGTCGCCGATCGCGTGCAGTCGCGCACCGGCGGAAGCATATTCCAGGGCCAACCGGAACAGCCGCGCGGCGTCGAGCCGGTGCACAGCGGACCAGCGGTTCGCACCATCGCCCGGGTAGACCGAAATGCCTTTGGCGCGAGCGGTATTGATGAGATGCGCGACGAAACCATGATCACCCTCGCCGTGCACCGACGGTGGTAGCCGCAGCACCGACACCCGCACCCCGCGCTCGGCGAATGGCAGCGCCGTTTGTTCGGACACGCGCGGAAGGTTCGGATTGACGGCGTCTTCTTCGGTGGCGAGCCGGCCCGGCGTGAGGGCGGCCATCCCCGACGCGACGACCAACGGCCGATCGGACCCCGCCAGCGCTTCCGCGATTGCTTCGATCGCGCGCCGATCCGCTTCGGCGGCGGCCGCGTAGTCGGAGAAGTCGTGGATGAACGCGGTGTGGATGACGCCGTCGGCCGCGGCGGCGCCGCGGCGCAGGGCGCCCAGGTCATCGAGTGCGCCGCGATGCACCTCGGCGCCGGCGCCGCGCAGCGCCGCGGCGGCCGCATCCGATCGGGCCAACCCGATTGCCTGGTGGCCGGCATCGGTGAGCTCGCGGACGACGGCCGAGCCGATGAATCCGGTTGCGCCGGTGACGAAGACACGCATGTGCGCTCCCCCTTGATGTAGCGGTGTTGCGGTGACTCCACGATGCGACCAACGGCCTAACCATGTCCAAGACCCGTTTCGAATGTCTCAATGCGATTTAGGCATCACCGCAGCTCATTCGGGGCTTTGACAGGTATCGGGGCCATGCCGGCCGGTACCATGCGGGTATGGGCGATGCGGTCGATCTTGACCTTCGGCTGGTGCGGTACTTCGTGGCGGTGGCCGACCACCGCCACTTCGGCCGCGCTGCCGCCGCATTGCGCGTTGCGCAGCCGTCGCTCAGCCGGCAGATCCGCCAACTCGAACACCAGCTCGGCGCGCGGCTGCTGGACCGTACACCGCAGGGCACCCGGCTCACCGGGGCCGGCGAGACATTCCTGCCGTCGGCCAAGGCGCTGCTGCGCTCGGCGGCCCGCGCCGCGGCGGAGACCCGGGCCGCCGCAGAGCCCAGCCGAATCACCATCGGCTACACGATGGGTCTGATCGTCACACCCGCGGTTCGAGAGATGCGCCGCGAGCACCCGGACGCCGAAGTGCAAGCCGTGCATGTGGATTGGAATCAGGCGCGTGACGCGCTGGTCGACCATCGGGTCGATGCGCTGGTGACGCGGCTGCCATTTCCGACCACTGGACTGCACGTCACGATCCTCTACGACGAGCCACGGGTGCTGGTGGTGCCGGTGGATCACCGCCTGGCCGGCAAGGAATCGGTCACCCTTGACGACATCGCCGGCGAACCGATGCCGCGGGTCCGGGACTCCGATCCCGCCTGGAGTGCTTACTGGCGTGTCGATCCGCGTCCCGACGGAACGCGCGCACCCGACGGCCCATTCATCGACGCGCCCCAAGACAAATTCGAAGTGATCGCCGCCGGCCAGGCGGTGGCGATTTCGGCCGGAGTTCATGCAAACGCGTTACGGCCCGACCTGACCACGATTCCCCTCGAGGGCGTCGAGCCCAGCCATGTCGTCGTCGCCACCCGCGCCGACGATCGCAGCCGATTGGTGGCGGCCTTCCGCAAGCTGGCCGAAACACACCTCACCCGTCCCGACTGAGGTGCTTTTAGACCCGCCCAGCTCCGACCAGCGCGACAATCCTTGTCGATGCAGGTAGGAGCGATATGTCCCGCATGCGCCGACGCCGGTCGCCGCGGCAAACACCCAGGTACACCGATTAAAAGTCCGTCGCTCTGCCAGCTAAGCTATCGGGGCCTTGAAGAGTGCAGCGTTAACCAGAATGCCGCGTCCGCAGCGATGCTCGTTTGAGGATTAGGCCCGGGGTGACCTAAGCTGGCGTGGCTCCCAACGGTAACCACGTTGCGACGACCCCGAAGAGATTCGGTTCTGGCCCCCTTCGTCTAGAGGCCTAGGACGCCGCCCTTTCAAGGCGGTAGCGCGGGTTCGAATCCCGTAGGGGGTACTTGCAACGCGGAGACGTGGAGCACAGCAGCACAGCAAGGCCCTGTGGCGCAGTTGGTTAGCGCGCCGCCCTGTCACGGCGGAGGTCGCGGGTTCAAGTCCCGTCAGGGTCGCCAATGCGGCGAGGCACACACTGCCTTCCGGCCAGGTAGCTCAGTCGGTATGAGCGTCCGCCTGAAAAGCGGAAGGTCGGCGGTTCGATCCCGCCCCTGGCCACCAGTCTTGAGCTGCACGGACGCGGTGATGGCACTCTATGGATGGTTCGGTGTGTCCGGTTCCTGTCCGTTCGCCCGGTTTTTGGCGACGTCCTGAAGCCGGTCGAGATTCGTGGCTACGTGGTCGAGTTCGTCTGAATAGAGGTCGCTGTAGATGTTCGCGGTGACGGTCGGCGTCGAGTGCCCCATCGTCTTCTGGACGTAGCGGAGGTCGGCGCCGGAGGCCCGGGCCAGGCTGGCGTAGGTGTGGCGCAGGTCGTGAATCGTCAGCGGCACCAGTCCGGTTTTCTTTAGGGCTTCGTTCCAGTCGGTATGCCGGCGCCAGTTGTTTGATCTGAGGAACCCGCCATTTGGCGAGGTGATTGCATGTTCTGTGGGCGCGCGATTATCGATCCTTGGTTTGAGCGCGTCGATGACGATTTGGGGGAGTGGGACGGTTCGGGCGGCGGCGCGAGTTTTTGGCGGCCCGACGATGATCCGGCCTTCCACTTCTGGCGCGGCCTGGCGGACATAGAGCCGACGCGCAGTTAGGTCGATGTCGCCGACCCGCAGGCCGACGAGTTCGGACCAGCGCAGGCCGGTGAAGGCGAGGATGATCACCACGTCGCCGTGGTCGCCGCATGCGGCTGCCAGGGCGGCGACTTCGGTGGCGGTCAGATAGCGGTGGCGTTCTCGGGTGGGTATCCGCCCGGATGACACCCCGTCAGCCGGGTTGCTGTGGATTCGACCGTCCTCGCGCGCCATGTCGAGAATCGACCGCAGCAGCCGCAGCGTGGCGAGTTTGGCCCAGGGACCGACGGTCATGGAATCGATGAATTGCTGTATATCCTTTCGGCTGATTTCATCAACCGGGACGTGGCCGAAACGCGGACTGATGCGTAGTTCCCAATGCTGGGTGTAGCCGCTCCAGGTCTTGGGCGACACTGCGGGGCGTTTCAACGCGCTGTATTGCGTCCAGACAGCGGCGAGTTTGGCCCGGCCAAGTCGGGGGTCGAAGCGTCTGGCGCCGATCGCCGCTTCGCCATCCCGGTCGGCCTTGAATGCCCGCGCCTCTCGCAAGGTGGCGAACGTCGACGACGTCTCAGCCCATCCCGACGGGGAGTCTGAATCACGCACCAGGTAGCGCACTTGATAGCGCGGCAGACCGGCCGAATTGATCCGCTTTCGGATACCGCGCGGGACCGATCCGGCCACTTAGCGACGCACCTTACGAAGCCATGCGCGGACTTCAGCTGCGTCCCAACGTCTTACGCGATCAGATAGCGTGTAGCAGGGCGGTCCCACGTCTGCGCCGTGTTCGCGCAATGCGCCCCATCGACTCACCGTCGCAGCGGACACGCCAAGCAGCTCGGCCACCTGCTCCGCTGTTAGAAGCTCTGGAAAGGTCGCTGTCGCGGTGGCGCTGGTTTTGATGCCGAGGGTTGTCATGCCGATGTCCTCAGTTCTCTGCTGAACCAGCGCGACTTGAGCTTGTAGGCCCGTATTCTTGTGCGACAGAACGGATTAGCGAATCGGGCCAGAAGTCGGCGCGTACTCGCATCGTTGACCCGTCTTCGGCGATGACGTATCCGGTACCAGGCTCATTTGGGTTGATCCGATGCGCGGGGGCGGCGTCGGCGAGGCCGTCACCCAAGACCATGGCGACTTCGTCGCGTGAGCGCAGCCGCAGTGCGACGGTTTGGGTGAACAACCCGCGCATGGGCAGAATCTCCTTGCGAGGGTCCTGCATGAATGCGGCGACCACGATGCCTACAGCCCTACCCTTTGTCAGGATGCGTGAGAGTGAGCCCGCAACTTGCTTCCTCAGTGCCGCGTCCGTCATGTATGCGGTCAAGCCCGCGAATTCATCGATGAGCAGCACGACGAGCGGTTCGGCGGTGCTCGGTGTGTGCGAACGCGCTCGGCCGGCCATCCTGCGACCGCGGCTGTCTAGTAGCTCCTCCAAGTTGGTCAGCAGTCTCGCGGCGTTGGCCTCGGTCGTCGCAATGCCGCTGAATAGTGCAGACCCGACTGACACTTCGATCCCGTACTTGAGATCCACGGCGAACAGCCGCACGGTTCCCGCCTTGATGGCTGGGCCTAATCCGCCTGCAATGCCCCAAAAAACGGAGCCCTTGCCCGCACCCGAGCACCCAACAGTGAGGGTGTGCAGGCCGGCGACGCGCAGAGTCCATGCCGACCCATTCTCACGCCGGCCGACCTCGACGCCCGTCGGCTCGACGCTGGTTGGGAATGCAGCGGTCTCTGCCTCTGAAAGGCATTGTTTCATAACGAATTCCACGCGAACCGTGCCGGGGCCGATCAGTGTCGAGCGGGCGGAATGCGCCCCGACAGCGTCACGAATTGCGGGGACCGCGTTTTCGAGGTCGTCCACCGTCTGGCCGGTCCGTGTTCGGACTGTCATCCGTAGGCAGTCGCCGAACATGCTCACCCCGAGAAGGCGAGGATGAGTCCAAACTGTCCTCGTCCTGCTCTTGCCCTGTGCGTCCGTGCGTGTGACGTGCTCGGGAGTCGACAACCCGCAGGCCTTGGCAACCCGTGGCCAGGAGATCGATGCCCAGATCAGCCATCGGGCCCGACATGCTGGTGTTGCAACATAACGCCCAAATGTGGCGGGGGAACGCACTCTCCAAACGACGAGCGAAACGGCGACCACGCCGATCACCGCAATGAGCCACATGGCGCCGACCGCCAGCAGGTGCGTGAGGTCAAAGAAGTCGATGCCGGCGTCGGGATCTGGAATCGAATACGGATCGCTAGGTACTACGGGGTCGTACGGACTCATGCTGACACCCGGTCTCCCGCTGAGGACCCCGCCTTGCCGGTGTCCGCAGTCATACCCGAGGCCCGAAACGACCACGCGATGCGGCCGGATTCGCTCGAACGGTCTACGTACGGCAATATGTATAGTTCCTCGAAAATCACTGGTGTGAAGGGCATTCCGGCAGTGTTCGGTGGGCACACAGGCTGCTTGGGCGTTGCGAACTTGACGGTGAGAGTGCGCGCTCGCTTACTAGCTGTCGGGTCGCCGTCGAGGACTTCGACCTGCCACAACGGAGCGCCTGATTCTCGATCAGTCGCCTGGACCTTGTTGTCCTTCGTCGACCGCTCGTAATCGATCACCGCCGTCACGTCGGACACCACAAACGCTTTGCGTGGGAAAACCTGCTGGTGTGACACCTTGAGCCATTTCGGCACAGACATTTGTCGACCTTTCATGAGAACTGCTCTAGACAAGTTGAGGTTACATAGTCGTCTAGAGGAGTGCAACGGTCGACGCCCAGTTGATCGAAGACTTTGGGCTCAGCGGGCCGGGAACTCGTATTCGAGCAGGTAGGCGGAAGCAACTTTCACCGTGTCGCAGACCTCAACCGCCACGTCATTCGCGTCATATGCGGTTCGCAGCACTGTCAATACGGGAACGCCTGGTTCGAGTTCCAGTTGCCGCCGTTCTTCGGGAGTGGGCATTCGGGCTGCGACCTCCTCGGTGAAGTGACCGAGTACGTGGCCATTCTCTTCCAGTCGGGCGTAGATGCCCCCGGGCCCAGTGTCCACCTGCTCGATCCTCGTGCCTTCGGCGAAAGCAGCCGGGATGAAGGAGACCGCCGTTTCAACCGGTCGGCCATTCGCCAGGTAGCGGCGCGATCGCACGACGATGTCATCGTCCGGTGATAATCGAAGTCGTTCCGCTACAAACGAATTCGGCTTCTCGCGGCTCACCGCAATATTGTCGACTTGCGGCGAGTAACCCGATTTCTCGGCCTCGACGGTAAACGCCGCCTTGCCTGCCGCGCGATGCTGTCGCGCGAATCGATCCGACGCGAGCCGGCGGATGGGGGGCGTCGGGCGAATAAACACCCCGCGGCCATGCTGCGAGACGACCAGTCCCTCGGAACGAAGCTCCTGCACAGCTTGTCTTACCGTCATGCGTGCCACACCGAAATGCTCGATAAGTTCCGTCTCAGACGGCAGTCGTTCCCCGGGAGCTAGCCGGTTGGAACGGATCGCTTCTCGCAACATGCCCGCGATCTGCCGATATGGCGGCTTGTCATCGGCTCTGTCGATTTGTCCAAGTTGCAGCACCCGCTGGCCTTCCATCACATGTCTAGACGACTAGTCTAGGAAGCCAGTCAACCCGTGTCTCTTCTGCCGGCATCGAACAAGGAGGACCCCAGAAATGGCAACCTCGCCTAAGCACTCGGTCAGTGTCGCCGGCATCGTAGTGCGTGACGATGATCGCGTTCTCGTGATCAGGCGGGACGACAACGGCCACTGGGAAGCCCCTGGTGGTGTACTCGAACTAGGCGAATCTTTTGAGGACGGTGTTCGGCGCGAAGTCCTTGAGGAAACCGGATTGACGGTGAAGGTAGAACGTCTCACCGGCGTTTACAAGAACCTGACCCATGGGATTGTCGCTCTGGTCTACCGCTGCCATCCGGCCGATGGGGACACTCACCCCACTGCGGAAGCCCGCGAGGTTCGTTGGATGACAAGGGAGGAAGTTCAGTCAGCGATGAATCCTGCATTCGCGGTGCGTGTACTGGACGCGTTCGACGAAGAAACTCATTCGCGGGTCCATGACGGCGTCAACCTCGTGTCGGGCTGCTAGGGGTCCACTACACGCTGTCCGGATGTAATCCGAACAGTGCTTGATAGAACACTGCTCGCTTTGGGGGCGCTGGCTCGACCTCGCCCGGACGAGCCTGCACGCATCCCAGGAACGCACTAGACGACGGCGCATTCGCCGGTTTGTTCCGGACGATAAGTTTCGTGAACGCTTCGATGTACTCGAGCGCCGCTCGGATGAGGGTGAAACCGGTTGTCGCAAGGTCGGCCACCATTGACGAACCGGTAAAGGGCGAAACAGGTTCGGTCTGCCACACTCCCAGCGCGTCGTAGTGGTGCTGAGTCATCTCATTGTCGGCACCGAGGGCTAACTCGGGAATCACACTGAGATTCAGCGCCACGTTCATCGTGTTGCCGTAGCTGCGGCCAGGGTGGGTGTCGACGGCAAGAACGCCATCGTGGATGTGATTCCTCAACTGCTTGCAGAGCCACGCATACACCCGCAGGCGCGTCACGTCACCCAAAAGTGACTGGTCGTACTGCGTTCGCACTTCCTTGTCGATGAAGGTCCGCGAGTCGAGTGATCCCCGAGCCTTTTTCCGATCAACTGACGGGTCGACCATCGCTTGGTAAGCACGCCCGAAAATATCGAAAACTGCTGCAAGATAGAGTAATTCACGGTCAAAAGCTTCAGCGGTAGCCTCGGCAACATCTTCGTTCCGCTTCCCGTCCAGCGGGTTCGACAGCGCGGCCAGCAGATCGTCGAACGCGCGCGCTGCACGTCTCAGGCGGATGCGAACCGACGTGAATGCCTCTGCGGCCTCAGGTCCACCTTTAGCGGCAGCCGCAAACATTGAAGCGGCATCGAAGTATGGCAATCCGCTGACCGTGCCCCAGTCGTAAAGATTGACGATGGTCGCAGTCGACTCCGTCGTCTCCCAGCTTCCGCCACCCACCAACATGCCGCGCTCGACCGTCACAACCGGATTGCTAGTCACCCGCAAGTAGTGACCGATGAGTGGTACAGCCGCGTCGGGTGTCACGCTGACGACCACATCGTTGTCGGCGACATCTGTTCGTCCCGCAGTGGGGGCGGTGGTGACGATGGCATCGATGCCAACAGCCCCGGCGGCGGCAGCATAGGCAGCTGCACGATGTCGCTGATCGAGCGTCAACGGGGGGAGGCCGTCCGGCGCATCGTGCTCATCGAGCTGCTGGTACGCGGCGAAGAACCGAGCCTTGGACCAGGCACGGTAGCTCTCGCCACGAGCGGTGCTGACGGAGAACTCGGCCGCGTCGCAGAACTTGCCTGCGTCAGCTACGTTCGTGAAATTGACGGTGTGGCAAGGCGGTTCATCGAGCAACTCGGTCCACCCGCTCGGAGCTTCCGTTGCCGCCGGGATCAATAGGTGCACCTCGATCTCGTCGCGCGTCAGGAACCCGGTGATGTAGCCCTCCTCCGGCGGCTCCGCGATGGTCCCGACATCAATGCCCAGCCGCACCGGGCGCGTTGCCGGCCTCAATGGGTACAGAGGCTCCAACTTCGAGTCTCTCGTCGGCGGCCGAACGTAGCGCATGAAGCGCCAGTTGGGCCGGCCGGATGGGATGGTGATCGCCATATTGGGATGGTCGCACTTGGGGATGACAACTCAGATCGGTCCGTAGTGTTCGCATTCCGACGACTGCATGCATACGGCAGGTCAACCGACCGCAGCCACACCAGAGCCGCACGGCAGGGGAGGCGCGCGAGCGCATTGATCGAGGTTTGCAGCGCATTCTTGATGCATGGAACGCCCGCGATAGCGCATAGGAATACTAATAGTATCGTTGCGCTACTATCGGTAGCATAGATGGGACTCACCGACGCGTCGAAGGGGGCGGTTATGCACACGCAATGGATTGAGCAATGCACCGTTCAGCGAGTCTCGCTGCACGAAGGGCTCATACTCGACCTCGACGGTTACAACGAATTGGTGATTTCCCGACCGCTGCGACTGACCCTCCCGCCGGCAGGAGCCTGGCCGTCGGATGAAGTGTTGATCGACCCCATCAACCTTTCGCCCGAGGAGCGGCCACTGTTGGACCTTGCCGGAGCGATCTGCACGCGCGCCTGGTGCGACGACGACGGGGCCTTACATCTCTGTTTCTCCCCCGGCCACCGCATCGACGTCGACCCGGATGTAGCGGCGACCTCGTGGGAACTCTATGGCAAGTGTCACGGATACGTGGCGTGTCTGCCGCGAGGTCGCGTCCGAGCGATTCGGCACGACCTTCCTGTCGACGAGAATGACTCAGACGCAACACAACCCAAAGCCATGGCACATCAGTAGCCCGGGTGGCTGAAGACTCGCTGGATGCTTATGTCAGGGTCCTCATGGCGCGGTCGAGGAAGTCGGTAACCGCGGCGGTGAACGCGTCGTTGTTGTCGCCGGCAACCATGTGACCGGTGCCGGTGACGTCCGTCGTTTCGGCGTGCCTGACGAGCTGGCGGAATTCGCTGACGGTTTCCTGGGAGACTACGTCTGAAAGTGCCCCGCGTACCAACAGCGTTGGGGCCGTGATTCGACGTGCTCCTTCGGCGAGGAATCCGCTGATGGCGTCGAACTCCTCGCTGCCCGTCATGAGATTGCCTTGGAGGACATCGAAGTTGGAGCTGATGAAGGCCGGGTCCCAGCGCCAGATCCATCGGCCATCGCTACGTTGGCGCAGAACCTTGTGCAGGCCGTCGAGATTTTCGGGTCGCGCGCGGCGTGGGTTGTATTCGGCGATGACATCGGCGGCATCATTGAGCGTGCCGAATCCGTCGGGGTGTCCGGCCATGAATGACAGGATGCGACGGGCCCCATGAAATTCCATTCGCGGGGTGATGTCGACCAGGACAACGGCTGCCCAGAGGTCGGGTGGGGCCAGCAGATGGGTAGCGAGGATGATCAGCCCACCCAGCGACGCGCCGACGACGGCGGGGGGACTGTCGGCGCTGACGTGTCCTCGTACCGAGATCAGATCGGACACAAACCGTTCGATGTCATATTGTCCGCTCGGGTCCCAGTCGCTGTCGCCGTGACCTCGTGTGTCGTAGGCGACGACGGTGTAGCCGTGGGAATAGAGTCGACGGGCGGTGGTGGCCCACGCGTGACGGTTCTGGCCGCCGCCATGGAGCAGCAACACGACGGGGTGAGTCGCGGCGTGCCGGTAGCAATCGGCCACGAGAGTGATCCCGTCGCTGGTGCGGATGCGCTCTCGGCCAATTGTCATGTGGTCCGGTGTGGTCGGCCGTTGTGAGTCGAGGATTTCCGTTGCGGCCACCAGCTGGCCTCGCGCAGGAGCGTAGCGATCGCGGGCACCGTGAGGGTGCGAACGACGAAGGTGTCGAGTAGTAGGCCGCAGCCGACGATGAATCCGACTTGGATCATGATTCCGACAGAGCCGACCATCAGGCCGAACATACTCGCGGCGAAGATGAGCCCGGCTGAGGTGATGACTGAACCGGTGTTTGCGACCGTGCGTAGCACGCCGACGCGAATGTTGTGAGCGGATTCTTCGCGTAACCGCGAGATCAGCAGCATGTTGTAGTCGGCGCCGACGGCGACCAGGATGATGAACGCCACAAGCGGTACGGGCCAGGCGATTTCCTTACCCAGGCCGTATTGGAAGACGAGCGTCCCAATGCCCAGTGCCGCGCCATAGTTGAGTACGACCGTACCGAGGAGGTAGAGCGGGGCCAGCAAGGCACGCAGGAGAAGGACAAGGATCACTCCGACGATGACGAGCGTGGCGATCGCCAGCAGATGAAAGTCGGCCGACAGCAGGCGCTGAATATCGGAGTTGACGGCGGGGAAACCGGCCATCGATATCGTGGCGTTGGCCAGGGAGGTGTTCGGGCGTGCGGCCCCGGCAACTTCGGTGATTTTCTGAGCGAGATCCATCGCTTGGCTGCTGTAGGGGTTGTAGCTCGATTCGATCGCGAAGCGGGCGGTCTTGCCATCGGCCGACATAAAATGTTTTGCCACATCGGCGAACTGGCGATTCTCGAAGGTGTTGGCGGGCAGGTAAAAGCCGCTGGCGTTGTCCGAACCGGCGCTGGACCGCGCGGAATTTTGTAATTGGGTGGCGACCTGACTCATGCCGGACAACATTTCGATGTTGCTGTCGGCAAGGGTGTGCACGCCGGTGGCCAGGGCTTGTGCACCCGACGCGAGCTGGCTGATGCCGTTTTGGAGGCGGCGGATATTGCCGGCCATGTCGGCGGGATCGCCGAGTGCTCCGAAAGCCTTGTTCAGCGAGGTGACCGTGCTCTGCAGATCTGCTACGGTGCCCGCCGCATTGTCGCTGCCCGGCTGGTACATGTCGCCCAGGTTGGCGAGCTGGCTGAAAAAGCCGCCATCGCGCAAGGTCACCAGAATCTGCACCTGATCGCGGATCTGGGCACACTCGGGTGTGGTGGCACACCACGGGGAGGTGTTGAGCGCACCAACCAGCGGATCGATCGTGGCGATCGCGTTTTGGGCTTGTTGAGCTTCTTGACGCAGTCCCGGCCCGGTTCGGATCGCTTGATCGATGGTTGGTGTGGTAGCCGAAAGTTGCTGCAGCAGAGGGCGAAAGTGTTGAAATTGCGATCCGCTGGACTGGGCTTGGGTAAGGACCGCGGTCAGCGGTGTCAATGCCGTGCGCAGGGTGGTGTCAAGTTGCGCCAGGCCGCCGGCGAGTTGGTCGGCGCCACTGGTGAGTTTGGCCAGGTCGTCCTTATGGGCGTCTCCCTTGGCGACCGCGCCGGCCATCTTGTTGCCGATCTGGCCGTTTTGCCACGAGAGCTGTGCCTGATCGAGGCGTGCACCGGTGGGCCGAGTGACACCGGAAACCTTGGTGACGCCCGGCAATTGCGACACTCGAGACGCCATTTCATCTAGGTCGGCTAGGCCTTTACTGGTGCGCATATCTGTGGGTGATTCGACGACCATGAACTGTGTGATGACGATATCTTTGCGGAAATGCCTATCCAGCAAGCGATAGCCCTCATTGCTGGTGGTCGTCGCCGGCTGTCCTTGCCGATCGTCGTAGCTGATGTGCATAGTCAGCGCGACAGCCGCGAGGCCTAATACAAGTGCCAGGCTGGCGGCCAGCAGTGGGGCGGGTCGGCGGACCACGGCCACGGCGATCCAGTTCCAGTATCGGCGCGTGCGGTCAGCTTTGGGTTCGCCAATGCCATGTTTCGCGGCAAGCGCCAATACCGGAGGAAACAACGTTACTGTAGCTGCGACTCCGACAAAGACAGCGATCGCGCACGCCGGGCCTAATGCGCTAAATACGCTCAGCTTCGCAAAGACCAAGGATAGAAACGCAAACGCCACAGTCGCGGCGGAAGCCATGATCACCCGCCCGATGGTGGCGGTTGCGTTAATCACAGCCAGGTCAGCCGAAATCATCTGGCGGCGCTGCTCGTGATACCGGCTGATCAGAAACACGGAATAATCGGTGCCGGCACCCAACAAGATGGCAGTCATGAACGCAATCGTGAATTGCGACACCGGCATTCCTGATTCGCCCAGCGCCGAGAGCACCCCGCGCCCGACCGCCAGGCTCACACCGATCACGAGCAATGGCAGCAACGCGGTAACTAGTGACCGATAGATGACCAGCAAAATCACCGCGATCAGACCGGCTGTCACGATGGAGATGCCAATCAAATCCTGCTCAGCCGAATCGATTAGATCGCTGAATGTCGCGGGAGGTCCGGTTACACGAACGATCGTGGACGTACCGCTAAACGACTCGGCGACAATAGCGCGCACCGCCCGAACGGATTCCGCCGCTCTAGGATCGCCGAGCGTGCCAGCTACCCCGACCGGCACATACCACGCCTTGCCATCCTGGCTCATCGCCTGACCCGCAGTAACGGGGTCGGCTAACAGATCCTGAACCAGTCGCACGTGCTGGGAGTCGGCACGCAACCGCGAAACCATCGTTTTGTAGCGCTGACGCACCGGCGCAGTCAGGCCCGTCGGGTCCTCGAATGCAACAAAGACGGTGGTCTTGGACCCCTGCTCGCCGAATGCCGTGCCCATCCGGTCAACCGTCTGCAGCGATGGAGCATCAGGGGGGACCAGATTCACCGACTGCTGTTTCACAACGGTTTCCAGCTGGGGGAACAGCATCGCCAGGACGCCGGCGGTCACCACCCACGCCCCGATGACCAGCACCTTATGTCGGATGCTGAACCCCGCCAGGCGAGCTAGTCGATCACTGTATGCGCCCTCGCCCGCCGCGACCTTGCGAAGTTGCTCCCGAACTGGGCGACTCAGCGTCGCCACCCCCGAGGAAACCCACCCGTTGTCCGCCATCCCCCACCTCCGTTATCCCAAAAGAAACTAACGGTGTCGGAACAGTACCGCTAGTACCCTTTCGCTTCGTCGCCGAAACCGCGACAGGCGTGCACCCGTCGACCGCTACCGCACTACTCACCTGGATTGGCCCGAGAGCACCCCGCAGGCGACGGACCAGCATTTCGCGCCTGGCGCGACGTGCCCCTCGGCGCGCAGGTTGATTGACCGTGACGACGCACCGTCGCCGAAATTCTGAAAGGTTCATGAACGCCGCAGACGAAAAGCCAGCCGGGAAGTTAGCCTGGTGGGATCGTCGTGCACGTGGTTGTACATTTCCCGGTTCATCAAATTGTCGTCCAGGTATGAGCAGTAGCGAGGCGGGTAATGCCGAGGACGAACGCGGTCTTGGTCCGGCGGCGTTCGGTGGATGTCACTGGTAATGGTGCGGCCGCTGAGCCTGAAACCGCGAGCCGCACTCATCCACACTTGGGTCCTGGTTAGCGCAAGCAGCGCATTCATCGCAGAACGCCATCCTCGGCGTGTGCGAGTCCCTGCCGCACAAGTTG
The DNA here is from genome assembly GCF_010730195.1 of Mycobacterium conspicuum. Taxonomy (NCBI): domain Bacteria; kingdom Bacillati; phylum Actinomycetota; class Actinomycetes; order Mycobacteriales; family Mycobacteriaceae; genus Mycobacterium; species Mycobacterium conspicuum. The sequence continues at coordinate 5,088,782 of NZ_AP022613.1, read as the reverse complement.
GGAGGGTTCGTGGGATGGCCTCATGAACCGACATGCCAGCCGTGCATTGGTGGCCTTTTGGACCACGGGTTGTTCGAGCCGTTGCCTGATCACGAATCCCCCTACTACGCACAAACCCCTACGAATAACTGTACTATTGGTAGCGCTATGCTACCAACAGTAGCGTTAGTTGGGTAGTGGCTGGATCAATCGCCAATGCAGATGCGATTCGGTGCGGGCCAGGTATGCGTAGGGTTTACGGTGACCATATGGAGCGCGACGGTTTTGACATGCCGGTCGACGACGATGTCGATCCGCGCCTGGTGCGCTCCCGGACCCGGCTATTAGATGCAGCCACCAAACTCCTCAGCGCCGGCGGGATTGAAGCCGTCACCATAGACGCGGTCACCAAGGCCTCTAAAGTTGCGCGCACGACCCTCTATCGCCACTTCAGCAGCTCCACTCAACTACTGGCCGCCACATTTGAACGGCTGCTGCCGCAGGTTCACCTTCCGCCGGCGACGGGATCGTTGCGCGACCAACTCATCGAACTGTTGAGCCGACAGGCCACGCTGTTCCAGGAGGCGCCGCTGCACGTCACCACACTGGCTTGGGTCGCGCTTGGCCCAACATCAAACAGCACTCAGGAGACCTACGATCGGCACGCGCTGCGGACCCGGATCATCGAGCAGTATCGCCAGCCGTTCGATCTACTTTTGCAAAGCCCCGAAGCCTGCGCCGACCTCGATGAATTCGACCCCGAGCTGATCCTGTGCCAACTCGTGGGGCCGGTCGCCTTCGCGCGCCTCACCGGGCTGCGTGCCATCGATCGTCAAGACTGTGAGCGCATCGTCGATGACTTCCTCGCCGCGCACCGCCGCAAGGTCGACGAGCCCGCATCGTAGTGATCCCGCTCCGCGGGAATGGCGCCGCCCCAGCCGCTCTGCCTGACGCGCAGTTCGGCTAATTTGCCGACCACGAGATAGGCAAAGACATATAGCCCCGGATGAGGCCCGACCGCAGGCGCTGCGCGTTCTCTAGGTCGACTTCCCAGTTGGGCACTCGGGCCAGCAGGGCGCGCAACGCTATCCGGGCCTCCATCCGCGCTAATGACGCACCGAGACAGAAGTGGATACCTCGGCCGAACGCCACTTGATGTTCGGGTTTGCGCCCGATATCGAACACGTCGGGATCAGCAAACACTCGTTCGTCACGGTTAGCCGAGCCGAACAACAGCAGCACTGAATCACCGACGGACATCGTGACGCCATGCAGCGTGACGTCGCGGGTCAGAGTTCGTGAAAGTCCTTGCACCGGTGAGTCATACCGGAGGAGCTCCTCAACTGCGGGACCAAGCAAGTTGTCATCGGCGACTAGTCGTCGGCGAATGTCGGGATCGCTCGCAAGCACTACTGCGGCGTTGCTGAGCAGGTTCGAGGTGGTCTCATGGCCTGCGATGAGCAGCAACAGGCAAAAGCCAAGGAGGTCCTCGTCAGTAAGACGCTTTCCGTCGATCTCGGCGGACACCAAGGCCGACATCAAGTCGCCGCGCGGTTCGCGTCGACGCTCGGCGAGGAAGTCGGTGAAGTAGGCATAGACGGCCGCAGCCGCGGCCAGCCCCTCGCCCATCTCACCGCGCGCCGGATTGGACTGGACCATCGTGGTTGACCACTGCCGAAACTGTGCGCGGTCCTCGCGAGGAATGCCGAGCAAATCAGCGATCACCATGGCCGGCAGGACGGCGGCAAAGTCGGCGGCAAAGTCAACCGACCCTGCGCCCCGGTCAAGGCAATCTGATAAATCCTCCGCCAGGTCCTCAATCCCACTACTTAACGCCGCGATGCGCCGCGGGGTGAACGCCTTGCTTACCAACGCGCGCAGCTGATCGTGTCGCGGGGGATCCATCAAAATCATCATGGGCAAGAACGATGCGTGGAAATCTGAGCCCGGTGGAGTTGGAAATATGCCGTCCACGGATGAGTAGGTGTGATGGTCAAGCAGCGCGCTGACGACATCTTCGTGGCGACTGAAAACCCACGTGTTGGAATCGGCTGCGCGATACAGCGGGGCTTTGTCGCGCAGCTGCCGGTAGATGGGGTAGAGATCGTCCTGAATCGTCGCATCGAACGGGTCGTAGCGAAGTTGCACCGTCGTCATCTGAGCTCCTACCGCTGTGAATCTAATTATACGGCTGTCTAATCCAGTAGTTTAGACTGTAAGTCCAACCGAGAGGAGCGTCAATGCGCGAGGTTCCGCGAAAAATTGCCGACCGCCTGCCGCCGGCGGCGGCACTTTTCGCAGACCGCGGGCTCAACGACACCAAGATCGAAGACGTCGCCGCCACCACCGGCATCGCCAAGGCCACCCTTTACTACTACTTCGCCGGCAAAGAGGAAATACTCGCCTTCCTCCTCGAAGACGTCCTACAGCAAGTCGCGCACGAGGTCGCCGCAGTCGTGGAGGCAGAAGGCTCCGCCGCTCAGCGCCTGCACGCAGTCATCAGTGCCCAGCTGCGCGTGATGGCACAGAGACCCGCCGTCTGCCGCGCTCTCATCGGGGAACTGGGCCGCGCCGCCCGCATGCCCGTCATCGCCGACATGATCAGCGCCGCATACTTCGCACCCGTCGAGACGTTACTTCGCGCTGGCGCCGGCGACGGCTCACTCGTGACCCTCGACAACCCAGCAGTTGCCGCGATCGCGCTATTCGGTGCCGTCACGACCAGCGCACTGACCTACCTAGTGCTTGACGATGCGCTCGACGAAGATCGAATTGCCAGAACAATTCACGACCTCGTTTTTGTCGGTTTACGACCGCGCTAGCCGTCCCCCGCACCGCGTGGACGGTAGTGCGCAGCTGAGCATGGCCCGCGACTCGGACTATCCGGAGCATCCAGGCGACGCGGGGTCGTCGGAGTGAGCTACAGACAGCGCGTGACGCAGCGGATGAAGTACGGCTGGCCCACCCGTATGCACCGCCAGCCGCAGCTGCTCAATGACTGTGTGCACCTGACGTCGCTCTTCAGTGTCGGAAAGTCCGAATTCATAAAGCTCCCAACGATATTTATGATCCTCCAGCCGCAGGAGTAGCTCGTTGATCACGTTGTCCAGGTCCATCTGCTCAGCGGCCAATTCCTGATGATTCCTCGGCCGCTCACCATCCGGCAGGCGCGGCGACAGTTCGATGGTCACGTGCTAAGCGTATGTAGCCGGTTGCTGCAATGCGACGGTCAGAGGTGAATTGCGTTAGATCACTTACGGCCCGCGAGTTGTTCGTCGCGCACCGCCTTCGCCCGATCCGCCGATAACGCTGCCGCGAGCTGGGATGCGAACGCTGGTCCGTCGTTCACAAGGGCGTAGCCACCCGCGAAGCCGCCTTGGCGGCAGAGAAGTCGCCTCCGACAGACGTTGCGGTGGCGTACTTTGCCAGTCTTGGAGTTTGTTCGTTGAACTGCGACGCGGGTCATTCGCGGAACGAGTGCGGTGGGGAAGCAGTGGGTGCAATCGCTATGAATGGCCTGTGAGCGAGACCACCGACGGATGATCCTTCGGGCCGTCAGGTATGCGTCCTGGGCGATCTCAACGACTGCGGTTGCTCGTTCCAACCCGTGGACCCCCCAAAAGCGACCCGGTCCGCGGCCCGGCCGCCGCCAGGCCTCCGGAACGATGTGCTGGTATTCCTTGTCGCCCAATCTATTCGGTGATGAGTGCTTCGTGAAGTAGATCGCCAAGCGTTTGGGGTCGCAAGCACGCAATCCGTTGAGGCTGTCGATAGCCGTACCGGCGCGCAAGTGGCGTGTGCGTTGTTCAGGGTCGGGATGGGCGACGACTTCCGCCCATTCCTGCGACAACCATTCGCTGAACCTACGGCCTGATCGACCGACGGTATACGGGGGAGCCATCCATAGGTGAATGTGTGGTGCGCCGCGGCGTTGAAATTCCATCTTCCAGATGTAGCGCGCTGGTTCACCCCATTCGCGCTGAAATCGTTTGCGCCACAGCATCATATGTCGCTTTACGCTGGCTCCATCGGGTGCGACCGATTCCCAGTCGCCGGGGTAGGTCAGCGTGACCATCGCGGGTACCCGTCCGCTTTCCACCATCGGCGTGTAGTCCAGCTCGGCGAAGGTGCGGCACATCGCCGCACGCGACTTGCGGGACCATTCGGTGATCGCACGGCCCGACGGGTCAGGCACATCACGACCGGCCTTTATGCGGTCTACCTCGCCCGCTACGTCCTGCATGTGCTGGCCCACGGTCCGCTCAGATGCCTTCTCCGCGCGAACGGGATTGGTCCAGCCGAGACGGACGACGCCCGGGCCGATCGTGATCCGGAATCGCCCGCACTCAGGTTCGACATCCAGCCGGTCCCGTCCATGCGCCCATGGTTCGGCCGGTTCGAACAGCGCCGCTGCCGAGGCCACCATGTTGGGCCTCGGGAACCGCAGCCCCAAGGCATCCGAGGCCGACAGTTCCGCATCAACAATGCCGTCGACGGTGTCGCGGACACTTTTGGCGCATATAACAAGCCCGTTGGTCCCAGCCGGAACACGGTCTACGCCGCTCCCGCCGTCCGACCGACCGCTACCGCTCTCGCGCCCTGCGGCCTTGCCGGCCTCGGGCACTCGCGGTCTACCGGCGTCCGCCGCTCCGTCCGTGTTCCGGCTGGCCGTTCGGGTTGTGTCCGGCCGAAGGGTGAGTCGCTCCGCAATCGAGCTCGTTGAATGCGCGCTCGACCTCGTGATGCCGGGCATCGGGTACCTGCTCCCCGGGAGCCCCCAGCGCGCATCACTGAGTGACGGGCGATGAAGGGTCCCTTGTCGGGAGTGCTGTCACCGTGTCCGGTCTGTGTCCGATCGCCGGACGAGCAGCCTGCGTCAGACGCGCTCAGCGCGGCGTATTTGACGTATGGGAGTCATTAAACCGCAGGCCAGCGGCCGTTCCATCCACCTGAAAAGCGGAAGGTCGCCGGTTCGATCCCGGCCCTGGCCACCCACGACTGGCGGGCTGCACCGCTCTGCGGTCGGGCTGCCCCGGCTGCTGCCGCCAAACCCACCGGCTCCACCGTTGGCTAACCGTTCTCTGTTCGCCGGCACCTGCGCATTGGCAGAAATCATGAGCATCGTTAGAGGTGCCAAATTGCACCTGCGTGCGCGGTGATCGCACGTAGGCTCACACGCGTGCGACTGTCCTGGCCGTTAACGGGCCGCTCGCAGGAGATGGCAGCCATCGGCGCCGCTATCTCGTCGCCCGATGCCGCCGGGATCGTTGTCTACGGAGCGGCCGGCGTGGGCAAGAGCCGGATCGCGCGCGAGGCGCTGGCCGCTGCTGAGTCGCGGGGATGCGAATGCCGGTGGGCGGTCGGCACCTCGTCGGCTCGGGCGGTTCCGCTCGGCGCCTTCACGGGGTGGGCGCCTTCGGGTGTCACCGACACCGTCGGGCTGCTGCGCGGCGTCATCGACTCCCTGACCGCAGCGCCTTCTGGCGCCACGGTGGTGGTGTGCGTCGATGACGCACACCTGCTCGACGATTTGTCGATATTTGTTGTGCACCAGATCGCGCAGCGCGGCGCGGCCAAAGTGATTCTCACCGTGCGCGACGGCGAACCGATTCCCGCCGCGGTCCGGGACCTATGGAAGGTGGGTCAGTTCGACCGGCTCGACGTGGTCCCCTTCTCGCGCCAGGAAACCGCGGTGTTGCTATCGGCCGCTCTAGGCGACGCCGTGGACCCTGGTGCGGCGCAACGGCTTTGGAATCTGACGCGCGGCAACGCCTTATACCTTCGCACGATCGTCGAGCAGGAGGTCGCCGACGACCGACTGGTCCAACAGCACGGGTCCTGGCGGTGGATCGGTGATCCGACGATGCCCCCCAGCTTGGTCGAGCTGATCGAATCTCGCATCGGGGCCCTTGCCACGCCGGTCAGCGATGTCATCGACGTGCTGGCCGTGGGGGAGCCGATCGAATTGGCCGCGCTGAGTCGGATCACTGATCCGGCCGCAGTCGAGGAGGCCGACACCCGCGGCCTGATCGCGGTCGAGCCGGCCGGCGGTGGCCTGCAGGTCCGGGTGGCGCATCCGCTCTACGCCGAGGTGCGCCGCGCGCGTGCGGCGCCGACCCGGTTGCGGCGGTTGCGCGGGCTGGTCGCGGCCGAACTCTCCGCATCCGATGTGCGCGACGACATCCAGGTCGTGGTGCGCCGCGCCGCCCTTGGTCTGGACTCCGACCTCGCACCCGACGCCGAACTCCTGGTGCGGGCAGCCCGCGGCGCGATCTGGTTGGCGGATCTGTCACTGGCCGATCGGCTGGCGGAGGCCGCAAGCCGCGCGGGACCCGGTCCGGAGCCGAGTTTCCTTCGCGCGCATGCGCTGTCCTGGCTGGGTCGCGGCGGGGAGGCCGACGCCGTGCTTGCCGCCGTCGCTTCCAGCGGGCTGACCGACGGCGACCGCGCCAGGCTGGCGTTTCTTCGTGCCAGCAATCAGCTCTGGGCACTCGGCGATCCCGCGGCCGCGAAAGGCATCATCGACGATGCGTCGCGCGCCGCACCGTCGGGGGCGCGCAGTTACATCGACGCGTTCCTCACGGTGTACTGGTTTGCGATGGACCGGCCGGACGCGGCGATCGAGGCGTCGAAGGCACTCACACTGAAGGAACTGCCGGCAGTCGTGGGCGCAGAGATTGCTTGGGTGCTCGCCACCATCGCCGCCGACGCTGGAAGCACCGGCACTGCCGTGAGCACCGCGGAGGCCGGGTATGCCGCTGCGACACGCTCTTTCGACGCTCCGCACATGAGATTCAACATCGCCGATTCGCATGTCAGCGCGCTGGTGCTGGCAGGCGAACTCGGTGAGGCGGTCGACGTGGCCGAGCGGGTGCGCCAGCAGGCAGCGGATCTTCCGGGAGCGGCCCAACTGCTCGGTGCGGCCGTGGCGGGTCGGGCCGATCTGGCTGCCGGACGCCTGCATTCGGCGTGTGCGTTGTTGGAAGAGGCAGCGCTCGGGTTGTCGGCCACCCATGCTTCCGGCTGGGGCTACCGCTACCACCTCCCGCGGGTGACCGCGCTGGCCATGCGCGGATCGGCTGACCAGGCGGCTGCCGCGCTCGCCGCTCTCGACAAGGTGCGACGCCCGTTTCGCTCGTTGGACTACGAGTTGAGCCTGGCACGCGCGTGGGTTGCCGCGGCCGAGGGCGCGATCAGTGAGGCGATCACCATCTTGCTATCGGCGGCTGAAAGGGCTTCCACCGAAGGACAATTCGCTGCGGAAGTAATGTGTCGGCAAACCGCAGCGCAAATGGGCGACACTTCGTGTGCGGCTCGCCTCGTAGAGCTCGAGGGGATCGTTGAGGGTCCCCGTGTCGGTGTCGCTGCTCGTTATGCCGAGGCCCTCCGCGACGGCCAAGCCGCTCAATTGTCCTCAGCATCAGAGCAATTCGAGCGACTGGGTGACCTGGTGGCCGCCGTCGATGCCGCGGCCCAGGCCGCCTTGGTGTTTCGTCGGCAGGGCATGCAGGGATCGGCATTGAGTTGCTCGGCCCGTGCCGCCGATTTGGCCGAACGATGCGGCGTCAGCACTTCGGCGCTTCAGCGGGCCCGCGAGCCGTTGCCGCTGACCGATCGCGAGCGCGAGATCGTGATGCTGATCGGTACGGGATTGTCCAGCCGCGAAATCGCCGAGCGGCTGACCCTGTCGGTACGCACGGTCGAGAGCCACGTCTACCGCGCGATGTCGAAAACGGGTACCACCAGCCGCGACGAATTGGCCACCTTGATCCCCCGGGGCGGGGCTCAGGCGACCTAGACCGGGTCGGCTGCTCGCGCGATCGCGACGACTATCAGAACGTGACTAAGTAGAGCCGTGCGGAAACACGGCTGAGATCGCAGTAGCGCGCTACTGCCGACTTCGGGCCGCGCTTGAGTGACGATTTCTACTGCGGCCGGAGCCGGGAGGCCATGTGCTGTTGGTGCGCGAGATGGGCAGGAACTTGGCGATGACTAGTTCGACATGAACAGCGTGGCTGACGACAGGGGCGGGTACGTGCCGGCCGGCGCGGCCCCCAACACGGCGATCGTAACGGCCGCTGCCACCGGGAGAACGGTCTTCGTCTTTCCCGGCCGGGGCCCTCGGTGGACGGATGGGGCGGCCGAACTGTTGGAGACCGCACCGGCTTTCTCCGATCAAATGCGGCTCTGCGATGCCGCTTTCGCCGAGTTCGCGGATTGGTCGGTGCTCGAGTCCATACGCGGCGGCTTCGCTTCGCCAGGTTCTCCCAGCCTCGATCGGGTCGACGTGGCGCAGCCCGTCCTTTTTGCGGTGATGGTGTCTCTCGCGGCGCAGTGGCGCGCGTCGGGAATCCGACCCGACGCGGTGCTCGGTCACTCGCAGGGCGAAATCGCCGCGGCCTATGTCGCGGGGGCGCTTTCGTTGTCGGATGCGGCGAGGGTTACAGCGTTGGGTAGCAAAGTGATTGGCACAATCTCCGGAGCGGGCGGCATGGTCTCAATCCTGCGGCCAGCCCACCAGGTCCACGACTTGATCCAACCCTGGGGCGGATCAATCTCCATTGCCGCGCAAAATGGTCCGTCCTCGACCGATGTCACGGGGGACTCGGCGGCGCTCGACGGTCTCGTCGCCATGTGCGAGCGCCAGGAGGTGCAGGCCACCCGCATGCCCGTCGACTACGCCGCGCATTGCATCCAGGTCGAGGACCTGAGGGAGACGCTGCGCGAGTCGCTTTCGGGACTGCAGCCGCGAACGGGCGACATCACATTTATCTCCGGCGTCACCGGCGCCGGGCTGGACACGTCGATCCTCGACGGCGACTACTGGTTCGCGAATCTGCGGCAGCCAGTGCTGTTTGAACAGGCAATCCGTTGGTCCTATGAGCACGGGTATCGCACGTTCATGGAAGTCAGCCCGACTCCCGTGCTGACCGCCGGAATCCAGGAGTCGCTAGATGATTGCGGCGGTCACATCGCTGCGGCCCAGTCGATGTGCCCTTCGAAGCCAAGCGATTCCGCCATCGTCCCATAGCGACTCGCCAAATCTCGATAGGCGACGTTGTCGCCGCAGGCCCGGGCCAGCAGCGCGCGCAGCCGCAGCAGCGTGATCTCGCGCATCGCCCAAGGTTCGTTCGCCGCAAGGTTCGCCAACCGGTGCACCGCCTGCTGGGCTTCGGCCAGGTCGCCGTCGGCGCCACGCTCAAGCAGCGTCTCCACCAGAATGCCGGTGCCGAAGACGATGAAGAAGGGCCGTCCCGCCCGGTACATCTCGCCGATGGCTTTGCGCATCGGCGGGATGACACCGTCGGCTTCGCCCCGCCGGGCCCTCTCTCGGCCGGCCATGAAGTCGGCGAGCGGAACCAGGAAGGAAATGGTATCGCGCAACCACATGTCCCGAACCTGCGTCATCACTTCCAGCCCACGATCACGGTCGTCGGCGGCGTCCCGGCCCAACAGCGCGGCGGCCAGCGCGAACTTGGCGATGCTGAAGGCCGTATTGCTTGATCCCTCGGCGGTCTGGACAGCCTCTTCGATCGTGCGCAGCGCGGGGTCGTCGGCCCGCAGCAACCCGTAGAAGATCCCGATACCGTAGGTCCAGCCGGTGACCATGCCGAGGGTGGTCGGATCGCTCTGCCGGGCCATCGCGAACGCGTCGTGCAGGTCCTGCCGCCATCCAGGCCGGCCCAGCCACCACCGGGCAATGCCGCGCCACGCCAGCGCGGCCGCTAGCGGTGACCCGAAACCGAACTCGGCGCCCTTGGCGGGGTCGCCGTCGGCCAATTCGATGATGGTGTCCGACCACCGCAACATCTCGCCGAATTGGCCGGCATCGAACCAGTTGTTGAACGCGATGAATCCCAATCCGATCGTCGGGGTGGGATCGCCGATCGACTCCATCAACGCCATCTGTTCGGACATCAGCCGCGAGCCCTCAGGGGAACGGCCGGCGAAAAGCAGTTCGGTGGCCAGACCGACCGTGCCGAAGGCCAACGAGACCTTGTCCCCGGCCGCGGTGCATAACTCCCGCAGCTCGTCGAAATGCCCCCGGCTTTCATTGATTGCCTGCCAGCCGGTGGCACACAGCATGGTGCGGGGAGCTATGCGCAGGGCCAGCTGGTCGGGGACCTCGGAAGGCAGCGCGTCGGCGATCTGGCGTGCCCGTTCCCAACTGATTCGCGCGGCGCCGATGTCGCGATTGGCCAACCACGCGCCAGCGCGCATGTGCCAGTCGTACGCCGCACGCAATTCGCCGGCCGACTGCAGATGTTCGGCGATCAGCGCCGCGTTCTCCTCCACCGATTCGGGGGCACGCTCTTGGATGGCTGCGGCCACGCGTCGATGCAGTTGGGCGCGACCAGATTTCAGCTGGGATTCGTAAGCGACCGCATGGATCAGCGGGTGGTGGAACTCGTACTCCGCGGCGGGGGTGAACCGCACCTGGTTGATCAACTCGACGGTGAGCAGCTCGTCGACCGCCGTATCGATTCCCAGCGAGGTGAGTAGCTCCCCCCCGAAGCGGCCTCCGATCACCGACGCTGCGTACAACGTCTGCTTGGCCGGAGTGCTCAATCGATCGATGCGCGCCGCGATGGCCGTCTGTACGGTGGCAGGCACGCTCACCTCCGCGACATCGGCCCGGCAGACGTAGCCGCCTTGCTCACCGGCCAGCACCCCGCGCTGCGCCAATCCGCGAACCATCTCCTCGGCGAAAAACGGATTTCCTGCGGCCCGCTCGGCGATGATCGGCGCCAGCTCACTGACCGAGCGGTCCGTACCGAGCAGCTCGGCCAAGAGCACGACGGTGTCCGAATCGCCCAGTGGGGCAAGGGCTATCGTCTGCGCGCTGTTCACTCGCCGCAACGCACCTTCGTACTCGGGGCGGGAGGTCATCAGCACCATCAACTTGGTTTGCGGGATCACCGTGAGGAAATCCGCGAGCATCGACTCGCTCACCGCATCGATCCAGTGCACATCCTCGATGATGTAAAGCGCCGGCTGGGCGCGCGCCAGCGCCGAGGTGCTGATCAGCGAGGCAATCCGCCGCCGCCGCGCCTCCGGGTCGATCTGCGGGGATGGCACGGCGGGGTCGGCGATACCCAGCAGCTCTTCAAGCAGCAGCAGATCCTGTGCGTTGGTATCGGGGATTTGGCGCCGCACTTTCGCCCGTGCGGCATCGGCGCCGAGGTCGGCCACGCCCATGCCCGAGCGCAGCAGGCGCGTCACACAATAGAACGAGACATCGCGGGCATGTGACTCGCAGAAGGCCCAAAATACCTCCACCCCGCGGCCGGCCGCCAGCGCCGCGACCTCGCGGGCGGTGCGGCTCTTGCCGATCCCGGCTGGGCCCACCACCGTCACGACACCACCGCGCCCACCGATCGCGCGGTTCACCATGGCATCGAGGGCCGCCATCTCCCAATGCCGACCGACCAGGCTCGCCTCGGCACGCCCGGCCAGCGCATCCCGGGGCCGGACCCCCACCAGCCGGCGCGCCCGAACCGGATCGTCGACCCCTTTGATGCGCACCCACTCCGGCTCGGCCAGCACCACACTGTGCTCCACGAGCCGCGCCGTCGACTCCGACAGCATCACCCCGCCCGGCGGGGCCACCGATTCCATCCGCTGCGCCAACCCGACATGTTCGCCGGTCGCGGCATACCCCAGCGAGCCAGCACCGATCTCCCCGGCGATCACCTGACCCGAATTCAGCCCCACGCGTAACCGGAGAGCTACTCCATCGCGGCGGGCCACGTCGCCCGCCAAATGAGTCGCCTCCTCCTGGATAGCCAAGGCGGCGATGCACCCGCGAAAAGCATGATCTTCCAAAGCAACTGGGGCACCGAACAACGCCATCACCCCGTCGCCGTTGTACTCGACGGTGCCGCCGTAGCGGCGCACGACCGCCGCCGACCGCTCCACCAACTCGGTCATGATCTCTCGCAACCGCTCGGCGTCCAGGGCTGCGGCGAGGTCCATCGAATGCACCACGTCGGCGAACAGGACCGTCACCTGTTTGTACTCGGCGGTATCACCCAACACCGCTGTCGGCGCACCGCACTCATCACAGAACTTGGCGTTTTCCCGCAGGTCAGTACCGCACGACCCGCACGCGGCCATACCAGCACCACCGATCTCGGAGTCCCGACTACCCCGATCGTCCAAGAATAGGGGGTTCACTAGAAGGGCATGGCGACTATTGGGCATCCGCGATCATGGCATCGGCCCAGGCCATGTGGCCTTCGAATTCAAGCGAGTGCGCCATCGCACGATATCGCTGCGCCAAGTCCCGGTAGGCAGCATTGTCACCCCGGGCGGCGGCCAGCAGCGCACGCAGCCGCATTAGCCAGATGTCGCGGATAACCAGGCTGTCATCGGCTGGCGCGGCGGCCAGGCGCTCGATTGTGGCCTCGGCTTCGACCACGTCGGCCTCGTTCGCGTTGGCCAGCAGCGCTTCTACCAAGACACCCACCGCAGGGATGGCGTAGCCCCACGCCAGCAGATCTCTCGCGCTAAGCATGTCCTCGACGGCGCTAAACATCAGCGGTACCGCTTCATCGCGAGGTCCCCGCCGAGCCCTCTCGCGTGCCAGGTATGCGTTGACGAGCGGCAATTCCGACAGGCTGTGCCGCCGACGCAAAAACGCTTCGCCGGCTTTGGCCAACAGCTTCTGTCCATGGGACCGTTCGGCATCCGTGGGGCGGTGCACCAGCGCGGTGCCCAGCGCCGCTTGGGCGTAAACCAACGCCATATCATCACCGGATCGCTCGGCGACCCGCAGCGCGTCCTCGATGTCGCGCACCGCCGAATCATCGGCAGCCAGCACACCGAATGACACCCCAGGAAAATAGACATAGGTCGCAACCGTGGCGTAAGACAACGGGTCGGCGCTGCGGGCCATCTTTAGGCCGTGGCGGAGGTCCCCGGACCATCCTGGAAGACCCAGGCAGTACCGCGCGATAGCGCGCGACGCAAAGGCAACGGCTAACAACGCCGCATCGCCAATGGATTCAACCAGGGCCATGGCTTCCGAGGCCAAGCGCGATCCCTCGCCGATCCGGCCTTGGAGCGCATGATCCATGACCAGTCCACCCATCCCGATGGCCAACGACGCCTTGTCCCCGGCTAGGGCGCACAACTCCCGCAATTGATCGAAGCGATCGCCCGCCACATTCACGCGGGCTCGCCAAGCGATGCCGCACAACTTGGTGCGCGGCGCGATGCGCATCGCTGTCCGGGTGGCGTCCTCAGGCAGTGCATCGGAGATCGCTTCGGCGCGCTCCCAACTTTGCCGCGCCGCGGCGATGTCGCGGGGGGTCGCCCACGTCGCGGCTCGCATGTGCCACTGATACGCGGCGCGCAGATCACCGGCGACTTCCAGGTGTTCGGCAATCATGGCGGCATTTTCATCAGCCGCCGCTGGGTCTCGCGATTCGATTGCGGCAGCGACGCGGCGATGCCACTCGGCGCGATCGGTTTTGAGTTGCGATTCGTAGGCCACCGCTCGGATCAGTGGGTGGTGGAACGCGTATTCGGCGCTCGGGCTGAACCTCACCTGATCGATCAGTTCCGCGGCGAGCAGCTCGTCAACCACCGGATCAGAGTCGAGCGCCGCCAGGAGGTCGGCTTCGAAGCGGGCGCCGATCACTGACGCCGCGTTCAGGGTTCGTTTGGCCGGGTCCGTCAGCCGGTCGATGCGTGCTTCGATGGCCGCCTGCACTGTGGCCGGCACGCTGAGCTCGTCGACGCCCGCATGCGAAATGTAGCTACCGCGATCGCCCGCCAGCACTCCGCGCTGCACGAGTTCGCGCACCATTTCCTCGGCGAAGAACGGATTGCCTGCGGCCCGCTCGGCGATGATCGCCGCCAGCTCGGTGGTCGTGGGATCAGAACCCAGCAGCTCACCGAGCAATGTCGCGGTGTCCGAATCAGCCAGTGGCGCAAGGGATATCGTTTGGGCTCCGTGCATCCGCATCAGGGCTCCCCGGTACTCGGGCCGGCAGGTGACGAGCACCATCGACGAGGTGCGCGGGATGACGGCGAGAAAGTCGGCCAGCATCGACTCACTGACCGCATCGACCCAGTGCGCATCCTCGATGATGAAGAGCGCGGGTCGGTTACGCGCCAGCGCCGTGGCATTGACCAGCGCCGTCAACCGGCGCCGGCGCGCATCGGGATCGATTTGGGGGAGCGGCACATCCGGGTCGGCGATGTTGAGCAGGTCATCGAGCAACAGCAGATCCTGCGGATCGACGTCCGTCGGCACGATGGTGCGCACAGCGGCGCGCGCAGCGGGTGGATCGAGGTCGGTCACGCCGCTGCCGGCCCGGAGCAGCCGAGTCACCACGCCGAACGCAACGTCACGGGCGTGCGACTCGCAGAACGTCCAAAAACGTCGGTCCCTCGACCTGCGGCCAGGGCCGCGACTTCGCGTGCCACTCGGCTTTTGCCGATGCCGGGTGGGCCCAGCACCGTCACGACACCGCCGCGGCCGCCGACCGCGCGGTCCAACCTGGCGTCCAGGGCGGCCATTTCCCAGCGTCGACCGACCAGGGCGGCGTCGGCCTTCCGCGCTGGGGCGTCCGGAGGAATGATTGCCAGCAGCTGGCGCGCGCACACCGGCTCGTCGGCGCCTTTGATCCGAATCCACTGTGGTTCGGCCAGGTGCACTGCGTGCTCGACGAGACGGGCCGTCGACTCTGAAAGCATCACGCCGCCTGGGGGTGCCACCGACTCCATCCGCTGGGCAAACCCGACCGGCTCACCCGTCGCCGCGTAGCCCAGCGAACCCGAACCGATTTCGCCGGCGATCACCCGGCCCGAATTCAGGCCCAGCCGCAATCGCAGTTCGACGTCGTCGCTGCGGGCCACGTCCGCGGCCAGCCGGCTGGCCACCTCTTGGATCGCCAACCCGGCAAGGCAGGCGCGAAAAGCGTGATCTTCCAACGCAACCGGCGCGCCGAACAGGGCCATCACACCGTCGCCGTTGTACTCGACGGTCCCGCCGTAGCGCTGCACGACGGCTGCTGAGCGCTCCACGAGCTCGGTCATGATTTCACGCAGTCGCTCGATATCCACGGCGGCGGCGATGTCCATCGAGCGCACCACATCGGCGAATAAGACCGTCACCTGCTTGTACTTCGCGGTGTGGTCCGATGCCGCAAAGGGTGCACCGCATTCATCACAGAACTTGGCGCTGTCCCGTAGCTCAGTGCCGCATGACCCGCACGTCACGCCTGCCGTCACCCAAGCACCACCGATCCGAGGGTCGCGACTACCCCGATTGCCCAAGGATAGGGGTTCGCCGCGGGGCCTGGTGCCGTAAGACGTGAATCGTCAATGGCACCGGTCGGGTTGCTACACGGCGGGCAAGGGGCCAGTGGGATACGCCGGTTCGGACAACTTGTCGCCGCGCGTGAAGCAGGCCGAAAAGACCGTGAGAGGGTTGGTCGAACCCAAGCCCCCCCGACGCCAGGCGTCCCGCGCGTGGCCCCTTGGCCGGTTAGCTCGCGAAACCTGCACAATGACCCGATGCGCAGTATTTTTCTGTTCTTGGCTGCGACCATCGCCGGACTGATGATGACTTTGTGCGGCGCGATTGTGTCTGCCGATCCCAGCGTTCCGCCGGTCAGCGCCGCGGCGCACGCGGCCGGGTTCGTCGACGTGCGCACGGTGGTTCCCGACGCGGTGATCGACCTGCGCTACGCGACGACCAACAACTTCACCCACACCCAGCTGTATCCCTCCGACGCCCGCTGTCTGGTGCACCAATCCATGGCCCCCGGTCTCGCCGCGGCGGCCGGGGCGCTGCGCCCGCAGGGGCATCTGCTGGTGTTCTGGGACTGCTATCGGCCGCACGACGTTCAGGTCAAGATGTTCAACGTCGTCCCCAACCCGGCCTGGGTCGCACGCCCCGGTCAGTACGCGCACAGCCACGAGTCCGGGCGTTCGGTGGATGTGACGTTCACCAGCCCGCAAGAACAGTGCCCGCCGCAACGCCAGGTGGGCGGGCTTTGCCTGGCCGACATGGGCACCGACTTCGACGACTTCACTTCGCGGGCAACGGCATACGCCACCCAGGACGTCAGCGTCGACGCCCAGTCGAACCGGGCTCGCCTGCGCGACGCCATGACCTACGGCGGGCTGACCGTGTACTCCGGCGAGTGGTGGCATTTCGACGGGCCGGGCGCCAAGGACGACCGCCCGATTCTCGACGTCCCCGTCGACTAGTCTCAGAATATGGGATAGATATCTCATATTTTGATGCACCGGGTAGAGTAGCGGCCGTGGACCCGACGAACGACCAACCGCAGGCCAAGTACACGCACGGACACCACGAGTCGGTGCTGCGCAGCCACCAGCGCCGCACCGCGCAAGACTCCGCGGGCTACCTGCTCCCGCACCTAAGGCGGGGGCAGTCGTTGCTCGACGTCGGTTGCGGCCCAGGGACTATCACCGCGGACCTCGCCGAACTGGTCGCGCCGGGATCGGTGACGGCCGTTGACCAATTCGTCGACGTCCTGAACGTGGCCCACGCCGAAATCCAACGCCGCAACCTGTCGAATGTCACCTTCGCGAGGGCCGACGTGCACCGACTGGAGTTTCCCGACGACTCGTTCGACGTGGTCCACGCCCACCAGGTGCTACAGCACGTCGCCGATCCCGTTCAGGCGCTGCGCGAGATGAGGCGAGTGTGCGTGCCGGGTGGCATCGTTGCAGCCCGCGACGCGGACTACGCGGGGTTCATCTGGTTTCCCCAGCTGCCGGCGTTGGACCTGTGGCGCGACCTCTACCGCAAAGCCGCGCGTGCCAACCGCGGCGAACCGGATGCGGGCCGGCGGCTGCTGTCGTGGGCTCGGGAAGCGGGCTTCGATGACGTCGCACCCGCGGGCAGCCTGTGGTGCTATGCGACCGAGGACACCCGCCAGTGGTGGGGCGGAATGTGGGCCGACCGGATCCTTCATTCTGGCGTAGCTCGCGAGCTGCTGCACTTGGGTCTGGCCACCCCCGCGCAGCTCGAAGAGATGGCCGCCGCGTGGCGGGCCTGGGCCGCCGCGCCTGATGGCTGGCTGGCGATCCCACACGGCGAAATCCTCTGCCGCGTTTAGTCTTTCACGCGGCGTGGCCGGGAGCAGTGGGGAAACCGCCGCAGAGGGACTCGAACGCATCGGCGACCTTTAGCACGGTGGCGTCGTCGAATCGCTTGCCCACGATCATCATTCCCACGGGCAGGCCGTTGACCAGGCCGGCGGGCACCGAGATGGCGGGATGACCGGTGATGTCCATGGGTGCGGTGTTGAGCGCCTTGCCGTGCGCATGTTTGAGCGGCGCGGCGTCTTGCGGATTGCCCTCCGGCAGCGTTTCGGCGGTGCCGGGCACCGTGGGCAACACCAACACGTCGTGGCGGGAGAGCGCCTCGTCGTACGCGGCCCGCGCATGGGGTACCAGATTGCGCGCCTTGGCATACGACGCCCCGCCCAGCGTGTTCAGCGCGTAGTGCCCGCACAGCGCCGCCGCCTTGACCGTGCTGGCCAATTGATCGGCCTTGACGGTTCGCTGTCTTGCGAAGTGCGCCATGAGTTCTGGGTCGTAGAGCCCGTCCACGCCGACGCCGTATCCGTTTCCGTCCAACATCTGGGCGCTGGCGCCGTCGGTGATGATGACGGTGAAGACATCAAGAGCGTGGCGGTGCCAGGGCACGCTGATTTCGCTTACGCTGCAGCCGATCTCGGTGAATCGCTGCGCGGCCGACCGGACCAGCTCGTCCACTTCCGGCAGCGAGCCATACTGCCCGAAGCCCTCGGTGAGCACGCCGACCCGTAACCCGGCCACGTCGCCGGTGAGCGCGGCGCGGTAATCCGCGTTGGAGATTCCTGCGATCGTCGCGGGCTGGCGCGGGTCCCACCCGTCGGGCCCGGCCAGCACGTCGAGCAGCAGCGCGGCGTCGGCCACGGTGCGCGTCATGGGACCGAGGTGATCGATGGTCCGCTCGATCGGAAAGGCCCCCGTGTAGGGGATCAGCCCGTGGGTGGGCTTGAGCCCGACGACGCCGCACAGCGCCGCCGGGATCCGGATCGACCCGCCTTGGTCGCCGCCAAGCGCCAGGTCGACCTTGCCGGCGGCGAGGAGCGCGCCGCTTCCGCTCGACGATCCGCCCGCTTCCCGCGTGGTGTCCCATGGGTTGCGCACCGGCCCGCTGGCCGAGGTGAAGCTCGATCCCGAGCAGCACAGATCCTCGCAGACGGTTTTGCCGGCGATCGTTGCCCCGGCGGCGAGCAGCCGCTGCACGACGGTGGCGTCGCGGCTGGGGACGAAACCCTCCACGGCGCGGGATCCGTTCATCATCGGAATCCCGGCGACGGCGATGTTGTCCTTGACCGCCACCGCCCTGCCGGAGAGCGGACCCTGGGCGCCGGAGCTGATCTGGGTGGTGACGTACCAGGCGCCCAGCGGGTTGTCGCCCGGCTCAGGGAACCGGTAGGCGCGTTCGGGGACCTGGGGCCGCGCGACCGCGTCGTACAGCTCGTCGACCGCGTCGTAGGACCGCAGTGAGCCCTCGACGGCCGCCAGGTAATCCCGTCGGGCGTCGGCGTCGAGGTGGAAGCCGAAGTGTTGGGCCGCGGCGTCGATGTCGGCGGCCGATGGCCTGGGAACCGTCATGTCGACAGCAGCTTAGTCGTCAGTCCAGGAAAAGATCCGGAATAGGTTGGGCGCCGCCGCCGTAACGGGACAGATCGGCGACCCCGACGGACCGCAGCACCTCAGCGTCGATGTAGCAGTTGCCGCTGGCCTCGCGCGCGGGCCGGGAGACGATCTCGACGGCGGCGTCGCCCATGATCTCGGGGCTACGCGACGACTCGGCCAAACGGTCACCGTCGGCCATGTTGGCCACGGCCGCCGTGGCGATATATGTCTCGGGCCAAAGGCAATTCGACCCGATCCCGGTGTCGGCGAATTCCGCCGCCCAGCCCAGCGCCAGCAGTGTCATGCCGTACTTGGACAGCGTGTAGGCGGGGTGGGCGCCCAACCAGCGCGGGTTCATGTTGATCGGCGGCGAGATGGTCAGCACATGCGGGTTGGCCGATTTCTGTAGGTACGGGACGCAGGCCTTGGTGAGCAGGAACGTGCCCCGGCAGTTGATCTCCAGCATCAGGTCGTACTTCTTGGCCGACAGCGCGGCCGTCGGGTCCACCGCAATCGCGCTGGCGTTGTTGACACAGACGTCGATGCCGCCGAACCGCTGCGCCGCGGCGTCGACCACGCGCTGCACGTCCTCCTCGCGGCGCACATCCCCGACCACCGCCAGCGCCTTGCCGCCCGCGGCCTCGACGTCGGCGGCCGCGGTGTGCACCGTTCCGGGCAGGCGGGGATGCGGCGTGTCCGTCTTGGCCAGCAGCACCACATTGGCGCCCCGCCGGGCGGCCGCGATTCCGATCGCGAGGCCGATGCCTCTGCTCCCGCCGGAAATCACCACCGTGCGGTCGGCGAGCGTTTTGTCAGCCATTGGTCTCCTTTGGCCTGGTCAAGCGTGTGGTATTGGCATTCTCTTTTTTTGCAAGTACGTTATTCACCGATGGATAATACGGCCCATACTCCGTCCGGCATCCCGCTGCAGCCCGTCTACGGGCCGGGGGATATCCGCGCGGAGAGTCCTGCGCCCGGGGAGTTTCCCTTCACCCGGGGCAACTTCGCGTCCGGCTATCGCGGCAAGCTGTGGACGTTTCGGCAGTACTCCGGCTTCGGCACCGCCGAGGAGTCCAACCGTCGCTACCGCTACCTGCTCGAGCAGGGCGGGACCGGGCTCTCCGTTGCGCTCGACCTGCCCACCCAGTGCGGCTACGACTCCGACGACCCCGAGTTCGGTGAGGAGGTCGGCCGCGTCGGTGTCGCGGTCGACACGCTGGCCGATTTCGAGATCCTGTTCGACGGCATTCCGCTGGACAAGCTCAGCACCAGCATGACGATCAACGGCACGGCCGCGATACTGCTGGCGTTCTATGTCGCCGCCGCCGAGAAGAAGGGCATACCGCGCGCCAAGCTCACCGGGACCATCCAGAACGACATCCTCAAGGAGTACGCGTCTCGCGGCACCTGGATCTGGCCGCCGGAGCCGTCGCTGCGGTTGATCGCCGACACCATCGAGTTCTGCGCGGCCGAGGTCCCGAAATTCAATGCCATCTCGGTGGCCGGGGCACACTTCCGTGACGCCGGCGCCAACGCGGTGCAAGAAATGGCGTTCACCCTTGCCGACGGCGTCACCTACTGCGACACGGTGGTGGAGCGGGGTCGAATGACCATCGACCAGTTCGCACCGCAGATCTCGTTCTTCTTCTATACCCACGGGGACTTCTTCGAAGAGATCGCCAAATACCGTGCGGGACGGCGACGTTGGGCCACGATCGTGCGGGAACGTTATGGCGCCAAAACGGACAAGGCGGCGATGTTCCGTTTCGGCTGCGTCTGTGGTGGCGCATCGTTGTACGCGCCGCAGGCCCACAACAACATCGTCCGGGTGGCCTACGAGGCGATGGCCGCGGTGCTGGGTGGTGTCCAGTCGATGTTCACGGCGGCCTGGGACGAGCCGTTCGCGTTGCCCACCGAGGAAACCACCACGCTGGCGCTGCGCACCCAGCAGATCCTCGCGCACGAAACCGGCGTGGCCAGCGTCGCGGACCCGTTGGGTGGCTCGTACTTCGTGGAGGCGCTGACCGACGCCACCGAGGCCCGCATCATCGAGATCATGTCCGACCTCGAGCGGCACGGCGGAATGGTGCACGCCATCGAGGACGGTTACCTACAGGGCCTGATCGCCGACGAGGCATTCAAGATCCACCAGGACATCGAATCCGGCGCCCGCCCGGTCGTCGGGCTCAACCGGTTCGTGACCGAGGAGCCCGAACACGACGTCGTCACCTACGAGCTCGACGCCGAAGGGCGTGATCTGCAGCTGAAGCGGCTGTCCAAGGTAAAGTCCGAAAGAGATTCGGCCACGGTCGAATCCACCCTTGCGGCGTTGTCGCGCGCCGCCGAAGGAACTGACAACCTGATGAACAAGTTGATCGACTGCGCCAATGCGTACTGCACGGTCGGTGAAATGGTGTCCGCGCTCAAGGCAGTGTGGGGCGAATTCCAGCAGCCGGTGGTGTTCTAGATGACCGTTCGTGTTTTGGTCGCCAAGCCCGGTCTCGATGGGCATGACCGCGGTGCCAAGATCGTGGCGCGCACCCTGCGCGACGCCGGCTTCGAGGTCATCTACACCGGCATCCGGCAGCGCATCGAGGACATCGCCTCGATCGCTGTCCAGGAAGACGTGGCGGTCGTCGGCCTGAGCATTCTCTCCGGCGCGCACCTGGCGCTGACCGCACGCACCATCGAGGCGTTGCGCGCGGCCGACGCCGCGGACATCGCCGTCGTCGTGGGCGGGACCATCCCGCATGCCGACGTGCCCAAACTATTGGAAACCGGTGCCGCCGCGGTGTTTCCCACCGGGACACCGCTTGACGTTCTGGTGCGCAACATCCGTGCGCTCACCGGAACCCCGGACCCAGCCGTAAAGGAAACACAGTGCGCATCGGAGTGATGATCGGCGCCGAGCGTGGCGACATGGCCCGTAAGGTGGCCAAGCTGGCCTCTGACATCGAATGGGCCGAATCCGCGGGTCTGGATACCGCGTGGATGCCGCAGGTGCCCAACGACTTCGACTGTCTCACCATGGTGTCGCTGATGGCCGCTCACAGCTCGCGCATCGAGCTGGGCACCGCGGTGGTGCCGTTGCAGGCCCAGCATCCGATCGCCCTTGCCCGCCAAGCGCTCTCGACGCATGCGGTAGCCGGCGGTCGGCTGGCGTTGGGCGTCGGCCCGTCGCACCACTGGATCATCCGCGACATGCTCGGCTTGCCGTATGAGAAGCCGGCCGCCTATACCCGCGACTACCTGCAGGTGCTCAATGCCGCCATCGCCGGACCGGGACCGGTTGACGTCGAGAACGATTCGTTCACGGTGCACAATCCGTTGGCGATCGGGGCCGACACCCCGATGCCGGTGCTGGTCGCCGCGCTTGGTCCGGTGATGCTGCAGATTGCCGGTGAACTCACCGACGGCACCGTGTTGTGGATGGCCGACGAGCGCGCGATCGGTGATCACATCGCACCGAAGATCACCAAGGCCGCCGCGGATGCCGGGCGTCCGGCGCCGCGCATCGTCGCGGGCATCCCGGTATGTCTTTGTGCGCCTGCACAAGTCGACGAGGCTAAGGAGCGGGCCAATCGCATCCTGGGTGAAGCCGAGGTGTCGCCCAACTACCAACGGCTGCTCGACCGCGGCGACGCCCGCGATGTGGGCGATTTGTGCGCCGCCGGTGACGAAGAAGCGATCCTGGCCAGGATGCGCGGTTTCGCCGACGCCGGCGTGACGGACCTGTCTGTGCGGTTGCTGCCGATCGGCGAGAACCGCGACGAACTGGTCGCCTCCAAACAGCGGACCCGCGAGATGATCGCCGAGCTCGCGACGGAGTTGCGTTGACCGAATCAAACGCCGGGCCGCTGGCGGGGATTCGCATCCTCGAAGTCGGCACCATGTTGGCCGGCCCGTATGCGACCATGCTGCTGGCCGATCTCGGTGCCGAGGTCACCAAGATCGAACCAGCCGGCGGCGAGATCTCGCGCGGGGTGGGGCCGTCCTACTTCGCCAGCCTCAACCGCAACAAGTCCAGCGTCTGCCTGGACCTGAATTCCGAAGCGGGACAACAACATTTGGGCGAGCTGGTGGCCGGCTCGCACGCGCTGTTGGTCAACCTCAAGCCCTCGGCCATCCGCCGGCTGGGCCTCACCTACGAGCACCTGCGCCAGTACAACGATCGGATCGTTTGCGTCGCGATCACCGGCTTCGGCCTGCACGGCGGCGACGATCCGGCATTCGACTACGTGGTGCAGGCCGGTTTCGGCATCGCCGCGTTGACCGGTGATCCGGACGGTCCACCGACCCTGCCGGGTTACTCATCGGCGGACAACTCCACCGGAATGGCCGCGGCACTGGGGCTTTTGGCCAAGATCATCTCCGGCACGGGCGGTCAGGTGGACGTGTCGCTGCGCGACGTCATGTTGTCGCAGCTGAACTATCACGCGTCGGCCTACCTCAACAACGGTGTCGAGCCGCAGCGCCGCCCGTATGGCGCGCATTCGTATTACGTTCCGGCCCAGCTATTCCCGACGGCCGACGGGTATCTGGCGCTGTTCATCACGCATGACGGCTTCTGGAAATCCTTTGCCACCGAGGCGGGTATCGGCGGTTTCGAAACGATGGCCGAGCGAGTTGACCGCCGCGACGAGGTGCTGGCGGTCGTCACGGCGATGCTGGCGACCGACACCGCCGCGGGATGGGAAGCGCGGCTGCGTCCGCTCGGAGTTCCAGCGGCGGCGGTCAGGACGCTGCCCGAGGCGCTCAAGGCGACGCCGGAAGTGGTTGTGACTGCGGGCGATTTCCGCCTCGTAGGCAGTCCAATCCACGTTTCCGGTTATCAGCCCGACTACCGGCCTCCGCCGGAGCTGAGCGACAGCTAGACCTCGATGGTCGTCTCGAGCAGCCGCGGGATAGGTGCGGGATCCAACTTCAGGGCGTCGGACATGTGTAGCTGTCCAGCGTTGGCGACCATGTTGTCCAGGATGGCCTGTAGGTCGTCGCCCTCAAGCTCGTAGAGGGCAACGTAGGGGCCGGTACCGTCGACCGGGCGCAGCCTGCGGGCCCCGACGATGCCGTCGAGCGCGAGCAGCTCGGGCAGATGGACCTCGTTGTACCAGGTGTTGTACTCCTGCTCGCGCTCGGGTGAGCTCGGCCAGCTTTCGACGTACATGATGCCCTTGGCCATGAATCGCCTCTCTTGTGACTGCTACTCGTAGCGCACCGTGATTGACGTCGTGTCGGGTACGCCCTGGCATGTCAGAATGTAGCCCTCGGCCACCTCGTCGTCGTCCAGTGCGTCGTTCACCCGCATCGTCGCGTGCCCCTCTTCCAGCTTGGCCATGCAGGTGCCACAGTTTCCGGCCTCGCAGCTGAACGGTGCCTCGAGCCCGGCCCGCCGCGCGGTTTCCAGCAGCGTCTCGCCGGGAACCAGCGGAACCGTCACCTTCTTGCGATCGAGGTGGATCGTTACCGTGCCAGTCTCGGAGCCGACCTCGGCGCCGTTCACCGGACCTGTCATCCGTCTCCCCTGCCGTACTTGTATTCTTCAGTATAGAGAATACTATTCTCACTACGCGATAATGTTCTCAAGCCCTGGGAGGAACAGGACGTGACCGCACCGGCCGCGCTCGTGTTCGAGGAACGGCAATTAAGCCTGCCTCAGCTCGACGCGTTGGTCGGCGGTCTGGCCACGACGCTGACGAAAACCGGTGTAACGGCAGGTGAGCGGGTCGCCATCATGGCCTCCAACCGCCCCGAGTTCGTCGCCGCCCTGCTCGCGATCTGGCGCCTGGACGCGGCCGCGGTGCTCATCAGTCCCGCCTGGAAGCATGACGAGGTCGACCATGCGCTGGGGTTGACGAGCCCGGCCTACGCCGTCGGTGATCACCCGGTGCTGGCCGATCTGATGCCGATGCTGCACCTCGACGACCCGGTCACCCCCGTCGAAGCGATGACGAGCCCGCGCAGGCATGAGGGGCCGGACAACGACGCGCTGCTGGTCTTCAGTTCGGGCACCACCGGTCTGCCCAAGGCGGTGCGGCACACCCATGCGTCGCTGGACACTGCCGTCGGGCAGTGGCGTGACGCGCTACAACTGACGAACCGTGACCGCATCCAGGTCGCCACTCCGCCGTCGCACATCCTCGGCCTGCTCAACATCATCACGGCGCTGCGGACGGGTGTTTGGATGCGGCTGCATCCCCGATTCGATATCGACCGGGTGCTGCGCCACATCGAAAGTGACCGCATCACAGTCGAAATGGCGGTCGCGCCGATCGCGCTGGCCATCGCCTCACATCCCGAACTCGAGTCGTTCGACCTTTCGTCGCTGCGGTTCATCATGTGGGGTGCCACTCCGGTCAGTGGGGACATCGCAGAGATCGTGACCCGGCGTAGCGGCGTGGGGTGGGTTCCCGCGTACGGCACCACGGAACTGCCTGTCATTGCCTGCAATCCGCTTGACGCGCCGCGACTCGACTCCGTCGGGCGCGCCGCCCCGGGCGTGCAAGTGCGGGTGGTCTCGCTGGAGACCGGGGAGCCGCTCGGTCCGGGCGAGACGGGCGAAATTCAGGGTCGGTCGGCATCGCTGATGGCGGGATATCTACCCGCCGAGACGACCGCAGAAGTGCTGTGCGACGGCTGGTACCGCACCGGGGACGTCGGCTGGCTCGACGCAGACGGTTGGCTTCGGATCACGGACCGTCTCAAAGAGATGATCAAGGTGCGCGGCTTTCAGGTCGCACCCGCCGAGGTCGAGACGGTGCTGCATGGGCATCCGGCCGTGAAAGACTGTGCGGTGTTTGGTGTTCCGGACGGGATCAACGGCGAAGCGATCGTTGCCGCGGTCGCCACGCACGCTCCCGGTAATCCCGCGGTGGCGGCCGAGCTCACCGCGCGGGTGGACGCGAAGTTGGCGTCCTACAAGCGGTTGAGCCGCGTCGTATTCGTCGACGATATTCCGCGCCTGCCGTCGGGCAAGGTTTTGCGCAGGATCTTGAAGGAGCGCCATGGATGTACGTCTGACCGCTGAACAACGACAACTGCGCGATGCCGCAGCCAAACTGGCCGACGACCTTGGGCCGGGAGCGGTTCAGGATCTCGACGACGAGAGTCGAATTGCCCGCCTGGACAAGCAGGTTGAGACGACGGGCTGGCGATCGCTGCGTTCAGACGGCGCTTCCGGCGTCGAGGTCGCCATCGTCGCCGAGGAGTTCGGACGCCGGTTGGTCGATGCCCCCTTCCTGGGGCCGGTGCTGGCCGACGATCTGGGCCGGCACTTGGACGTTCAGGATGCCGATGCGCGGGAAAGCACCATAGCCGTTGACGACCGCGCGATCGACGCCCGCGGCTGCCGGCGCGCGTTGCTGCTCTCCGGGACCACCGTGCTGACCGCTGAGCTGCAAACCCCCGGCACCGCAGCGGATTTGACCCGGCTGGAAGCAGCCATCGCCGGGACGCCGTCAACCCTGGGTGAGATATCTCCCGACACCGCCGCGCGCTGGCAAGCCCTGGCCCTGGTCGGCACGTCGGCCGACCTGGTCGGAGTTGCCCGGGGCGCGCACGCCGTCGCGTGCGACTACGCGAAGATTCGCGAACAATACGGCAAACAGATCGGTTCGTATCAGGCGATCGCGCATCTGTTGGCCGAAAGCCTGGCGCTGATCGAAGGCTCGGTGAGCGTGCTCCGGCACGCCGCCTGGGCGGTCGACGAACTCCCGCCCTCCGAAGCGATCAGGGCGGGACAGATCGCAAAGGTCTACTGCGCGCGCGCCACCCGAACCGTCTGCGAGACCGCGGTGCAGGTGCATGGCGGCATCGGCAATACCTGGGAGTGCCTGGTCCACGTCTATCTGCGCCGGGCATTGACATCGACCGAGCTGTGGCCCGTGACGCTAAAGGAGATCGATCTTGGACTTTCGTGACTCCCCGGCCGAGGCTGAGTTCCGGGAACGACTGCGATCGTGGCTTTCCCTGCACGCCAAGGAGTTTTCCGGCTCGGGCGACGAATACTGGGTACGCATGGCCGACTGGCATCGGGCCCTGTACGACAACGGCTTTTTCGGCCTGTCCTGGCCACGCGACTACGGTGGTTTGGAGCTGCCGCCGATCTACGATGTCATCGTCGACGAAGAGCTGGTCCGCGCCGGTGCGCCGCCGCGCCCGAGCGTCGGCTACCTGGTGCACGGCATCGGCAGGCACGGTAGTGACGAGCTTCGGAAACGCTTCCTGCCCGGCATCATCAACGGCACGGAGCGGTGGTGCCAGGGCTTCAGCGAGCCCGGTGCCGGCTCGGATCTGGCGTCGCTGACCACCACCGCCACCCGCGAGGGTGACAACTACGTGGTGCACGGACATAAGATTTGGACCAGCTACTCCGATGTCGCGGACTGGTGTCTGCTGCTGGCCCGTACCGACCCCGAGGCCAAGCGACACAGGGGCATCTCGGCCTTCGTCATCGCCATGAAACAGCCTGGCGTGCAACAGCGTCCGCTGCGCATGATGAACGGCGTGACCAACGAGTTCGGCCAGGTGTTCTTCGACGGTGCCACGGTGCCGGCAGACAGGATGGTCGGCGCGCCCGGTGACGGCTGGGCGGTCGCGATGACCGTCGTCGGGCACGAGCGCGAACCGTCGACATTGGGCTATGCGGCCCGATACGGCAAGCTCGTGCGGGAGTTGTTGGCGCGCTCGGATACTCGGGAGGGACCGGTACCGGAAGAGCTCGCCTGGGCCGCGGTCCAGTCGGAAATGCTGACCCACCATGTCCGGCGGCGGCTGTCCGAACAGCTCGACGGGGTGTCGCACGGGCCGGACGGATCGCTGGATAAGCTCCTGATGACCTGGGTCGAGCAGTCCGTCGGGCACGCCGCGCTGGCGGTCACGGGGACTCGCGATCCGGACTTGCTCAGCGCCTATCTATACAGTCGCGCGCAAAGCGTGATGGGCGGAACATCACAGATACAGAAGAACATCATCGCCTCGCGAATCTTGGGATTGGGAGTCTGACGTGTACGACATGCCTGCTGAAATCGACGTGCGCGCCGAGGGGCCGCTGCGGATCATCACGCTGAACCGGCCCGATGATCTCAACGCGGTCAACGACAATCTGCATGTCGGGCTCGCGCGGCTGTGGCAGCGGTTGACCGACGATCCGTCGGCCCGGGCGGCGGTGTTGACCGGTGCGGGCAGGGCGTTTTCGGCCGGCGGCGACTTCGCCTATCTGGCCGAACTGGCCGGCGACGCCGATCTGCGCGCCAAGACTATCCGCGACGGTCGCGAGATCGTGCTGGGCATGGCACGCTGCCGAATTCCCGTGGTGGCGGCCGTTAATGGCCCGGCCGTTGGTCTGGGCTGCAGCCTGGTCGCCCTCAGCGACATCGTCTACATCGCCAAAGATGCCTTCCTCGCTGACCCGCACGTGCAGGTCGGTTTGGTGGCGGCTGACGGCGGACCACTGACCTGGCCGCTGCATATCAGCCTGATGTTGGCCAAGGAATACGCGTTGACTGGCACCAAGATTCGTGCCGAGCGGGCCGTCGAGCTGGGCTTGGCGAACCACGTCGCCGCGGACCCGGTGGCCGAGGCCACCGCCTGCGCCAAGCGAATCTTGGAGCTGCCCCAGCAGGCGGTGGAGAGCACCAAGCGGCTGCTCAACATTCACCTGGAGCGCGCGGTGCTCGCCAGCCTCGATTACGCCCTCTCGGCCGAGAGTCAGTCCTTCGTGACCGAAGACTTCCGGTCGATCGTCACCAAGCTGAACGCCGGCAAAAACTGACCCACTCTGTTCACGCCATAGAAGCGCGGGCGGTGGATCGTTCCACCATGCCGATCACGGTCTCGCCGTTATAGCTGTAGCGGGCCAGCCCCTGCTGTAGCTGCAGTCCGCCGCCGACCTCCGGGGGCATGATCATAAACGTGGACGCCGTTGTGCGGCCGTCGATTTCGATGGTCTTGCCGGCTGCCTCGAGCACGAGCGAGATATCCTCGCCGTCGGGCTGCAGTCGAGTCAAGAACGGCGCGTCGATGACTCGGGCCGGGACGAGTTGGCCGTCCTCGACGATGTAGCCCTCGTTGTAGGTCGGCTTGCCATCCGCGCGCGGCGGATACACCTGGAAGCCGAACCCGAAACCGCTTGGGAACGCGGCGGCTTGCCAGACGTGTCCCCGCAACGGGGCCAGCCGACGCACACCCTGGCGGCGGATGCGGTTGGCGCCGCCGTCGAGCTGGTGGGTCTGGTCCCCGACGGTGATGCTGCCGGTGGCGCGGCAGAGCTGCTCGAAGCGCCACGGATAGCCAATCAGGTAGCCCTCCTCTTGGGTGGACAGGACGTGCCGCGCTTCCGCGCTGGTGGAGCCATTTTCCCAGGGCGGCAGGATGGGCCGAATATCTATCTGCGCCTTGATCGCAACGCGATCACCCTCGGCGGACCACGGCGTCCACCCGGCCATCTGCGCATCGACGGTGGTGGCGATGGCCTGCCCATCGAGCTTGAGGCGAAGATGCCGATAGGGCTCGATCATCTCGAAGGACAGCGGGCCGGCGCCGAGGATACGCGGCTTGCCGTCGGCGGCCAGCGGGTCGTGCACGGGCCCGTTGCCGAAGACATTGAAGACGCGTCCATCGGCGAATGCGAGGTTGACCTGAATATCGTGGGTGTCCCACTGGTCGGCCACGGCCTCGATCCCGACGCGGGGGATGCCGAAACTGCCGTTGTCGTCCCAGATCCAGGCGTTCACCGACTCGCGGGCCTCGGGGTCCTCGGGCTGGCCGGCCCACACATATTCCCAGTCCTCGCTCAGGCCGCCGGTCACGTCGATGGTCATGACTGGACCGCCGATGCGGTCCAGGTGGTCATGCGCTGGACGTAGTCGGCGAACAGCGGGCGCACGTCATCCAGGCTCAAGCCGAACGCCGACGAATCGGGATGCGTGTTCGGCAATCGTGCTGCCCCCGCGACCTGCCACCACTGTTGCATGCCGCTCTCGAACTCGGCGGTGACGGGTTCGCCCAGCCACGCATACAGGCGCCTGACCTCTCCGATCGGATCACGTTGCACCGCACCGAAATCCAGATCGAAAAACCGATCATCGTTGCCGCCATCGCGGAACTCCAACGCGCGCCGCATACCGACCGACCACTGTTCGACATTGAGCTGCCCTAGGTACTTACGGTCCACCGTGTTCGAGGTCATCTGCCCGAACTCGGCGTAGAGATCGGCGACCGACAGGATTACCTCCGTGGGGTCGCGGTGCGTCCACACGTACCGCGCGTCGGGGAACGCGTTGTCCAAGTGTGGGAGAAAGAGCAAGTGCGTGGGGCACTTTAACCGCCAGGGCCGGCGGGGCTGACCCCACTGCAACAACTTCAGTGCCCGCCTTTCGTAGGCGTAGGTCGGTGTGAGATCGGCATCTACCAGCCACCGCGAATAGGACGGGATGTGCGCGAACGCTTGAAAGTACTGGCTTTTGAAGTCGAGCGCCATCAGGTCTTGACACTCCTCGGGTCCCGTCGGCGTCGACGGCACCAACGCGGCCAGGCGCGGCGCGGCGGCATCCATCATCTCTTGCTGGGCCGCCGCGGCGGCGATCCGGGGATCGGGGCCCTGGACGGTCGATGGCGGCGGGCACGGCTCACCGGCCTCCCATCGGCGCAGCGAACGTGCGTGTGGATCTTCGGCGAGTAGGAACGACAGCGCGGTCGAACCCGTGCGCGGCAGACCGAGGCCGATCAACGGGCGCTCGATCACTTCGTCCTCGATTTCCGGGTGGCGCCGGTACCAGTCCTCGATGTGCAGACGGTTCTTCAGGGATTTCATGATCAGGTCGTGGACGATGAACTCGCCGACGGGGTTTAGATCGGCTTCGGTGTTCAGTGATTCGACGAGGACGTCCAGCCCCTCGCGGAACGAATCGGTGCCGAACTCGTCAAGCCCGGTATCGCGGCGCGCAGCGTCCAGCAGATCGGTGACCGACTCCACAGGCGGCTCTCCTTCGACGGCTTTACCCGTCAGCTAATTGGTGTCACCATGATGACGTGACCAACGAGGGGCTGTCAATGCTGAATTCGTCCGATGCGCGCGCGGCCTCGCCGCGCCCGTACCGCAGCCCGGTGCGTGAGCAGAAGACCGCCCAGACGCGGGAGCGGATCGTGCAGGCCGGGGTGGCGATCGTCGAACGCCTGCCCGACATGGATTGGAGCGCGATGACGTTTCAGGCCGTCGCCGACGGAGCGGGGGTCAGCAAGCGAACGGTGTTCCGGCACTTCGCAACTGAGCGAGAGCTGCACGACGCCGTGATGCAGCGGTTTCAGGAGCGCGCCGGCGTGAGCTACGAGCAGGTCGACCTGCACGGGGTGGCCGCCGTGGCCCGCCGGGTCTTCGAGGCGCTTTCGGCCTTCGCGGTTTCGTCCTGGGGTACGGAACCCGATGACCCGACGTTTACGGCCATGGACCGTGCTCGCGGCGACGCTTTGCGCGGCGCCGTCGCGGCCGCGGCGCCGGATTGGTCAGCCGAGCAGCGCGCGTTGGTGGCGGGCGTGCTGGATGTGCTGTGGAGTCCGCTGTCCTACGAACGCCTCGTCGTGCATTGGGGGGCGAGCTCGGCGGACGCCATCACGGCCATCGAATGGGCGATCGGGCTTGTCGTGCGCAGCGTCGAATCGGCGCAACCACCGCAGCCGAACGGCGGGGACCGGCGCCGTTGATCGGCGCCAGTCCCCGCGGTCGGTGTGAATCTACTTCTGGGCGGCCTCCTGGCGGCTCTCGGCCGTGTCAGCAGCCGCACGCGCGGCCTCCGCCTGGGCCTCTTTCTTGGCGACGTCGCGTTCGGCTTGCGCCTTGTCCTGCTGGGCGCGGCCCTCCTTGCGGAGACCCTCGTGGTTGAACACGATGCCGATGATTTCCTTGGTCTTGCCGATGGCATCCTCGATGACGCCCCTGATGGCGGCCACCGGTCCACTGTCGCGGTCACTCATAACGAGCCCCACCTTTCTCACGTTGACGGTTTCGTACCGCGTACCCAACGGGGGCGGCGCGGCAATCGTGCTAACCGAAGATTGGGCTGTGGCGTCCATCACGCCGACCGTCTGCGGGATCGACCGTCAAACGGTGTCGTGCAGCCGTAGGAAGTCCCGCATCACCCGATCGAACCGGTGCGGCTCCTCGATGAAGGGCATGTGTGCGCTCGATTCGAAAAGCTCGAATTGCGAACCACCGATGCGCTGATGCATCTCCCACATGTGTTCCGGTGCGCATTCGTCGAATCTGCCGGCCAGGATCAGGGTCGGCAACGCGATCTCGGGTAGGCGATCAAAGACGTCCCAGCTTCGCATCGTCCCGACGATGCGAAAGTCGCTGGGCCCGAACATCGTTTCAAATATCTCGGCTCCCATGCCACTGAAGGCTTCGGTCAGCTCCGTGGGCCAGGGCAGTCGACGGCACAGGTACGTCTCGTTCCAGGCGCGGATGGCGGCCTGGTATTCGGCCGAATGGGTCGTGCCGGCGGCCTCGTGACGGTCGATCGCGGATTGGGTCGCCGGATCAAGCTGCGCCTTCAGGCGCGCGACCATGTCCGAGAACAGAGGTATGGACGCGATGCTGTTCGAAATGATCAGGCTGGCAGCTTGAGACGTCACGTCGAGCGCATACTGCTGTGCCAGCATCCCACCCCACGAGTTGCCGAAGATGTGAAAGCCGTTGAGCTCCAACGCCTGTATGACGGCATCCATTTCGGCCACGGAGCGTTCCATCGTCCACAGCTCGACGTTCGACGGGCGCTCCGAACGGCCGCAGCCCAACTGATCCCAGAAGACGACCTCGCGTTCGTCGGCCAGCCGCTCCAGCGAACGGATGTAGTTGTGCGGCAGACCCGGCCCGCCATGAATTGCAAGCAACGGCAGACCGGGCCCACCGCCGACCCGCTTGAACCAGACGGTTCCACCGGGGACCGGGATCGTTCCGGAGCGCTCAGTCATTGCCCGCTGATGCTAGTGCAGTCGCGGGCAACGGACCGCGAAGCTCGCCCGCCTTGCAACTCCCGCTCTCAGAATGAGAGAATCGTGTTCTCGCATAATTTCCGAACAGGAGAAGACCTGTGCCTGAAGCTGTCATTGTGTCCGCCCTGCGCACCCCGATCGGCACCGCACGCAAGGGAACGCTGCGGGACACCACCGCATTCGAGCTCGCCCACCACGTGGTTTCCGAGGCGGCCGCGGATTTGGACCCCACGCAGGTCGACGACGTGATCCTGGGCGAAGGCCTTAACGGCGGCGGCGTCATCGCCCGCCACGCGGCCATCACGGCGGGACTGTCCCACGTGCCCGGTTTGGCCAACAACCGGCACTGCGCGGCCGGCCAGGCGGCGGTGCAGAGCGCGGCGGCGAGCATACGAGCCGGCATGGATCAGCTCGTCATCGCGGGCGGCGTGAACTCGGCGTCGACATCGCCGCGGTCCCGAATCCAGGTCGACGGCGAGTGGGTGGACTGGTTCCCGCCGACCCACCCGGACCGACCCGACGCGCCGAATCTCGACATGTCGATCACCGTTGGCTGGAACGCCGCGGTCAAAGCGGGCGTGAGTCGCGAGGAGATGGACGAATGGGCGCTGCGGTCACACCGCAATGCGCTGGCCGCGATCGACGAAGGCCGCTTCAAGGAGGAGATCGTTCCGATCGAGACGCCGCATGGGTTGTTCTCCGTCGACGAGCACCCGCGCCGTGACACCACCCTGGAGAAGCTGGCCGGACTCAAGCCGCTGCACCCGGAAATCGAGGGCTTTTCCATCACCGCCGGTAATGCCTGCGGCGCCAACGACGGCGCTGCGGTGTTGACCATCGCCAGCGACGCGCTCGGTCTGCCCGCCCTGGCCACCGTGCGGTCCTGGGCGTCCGTCGGCGTCGACCCCGCGATCACTGGCCTGGCTCCGGTCGACGCGATCCCGAAAGCCCTTGCCCGCGGCGGTCTTTCCATCTCTGATGTCGATCTGTTCGAGATCAACGAGGCGTTCGCGTCGATGTGTGTGGCCACCATCAAGCTGCTCGAACTGGACGCGGACAAGGTGAACGTCAGCGGAAGTGGCTGCGGGCTGGGACATCCGGTGGCGGCAACGGGTGCCAGGATGCTGGTCACTTTGGTGCACGAATTGCGCCGGCGCGGTGGTGGTATCGGCGTTGCGGCCATGTGCGCGGGCGGCGGGATGGGCTCCGCGACGGTCATCGAGGTCGCTGCGCCATAATCGGGAGATGAGCATTGCCGACCTGATCGCTAGCGCGTGCAACGGATCTCAACGCGCAGCGGGTCGGTTACTCAGCCTCGTCGAGGGCGAGCAGCGCGGCGAAGTGCTGGCGAGCATCGATCCGTCAGCGCTGCGCACGGGCCTTGTAATTGGCATCACCGGACCGCCGGGCGCGGGTAAGTCGACGACGATCGCCGCCCTGGTGAGCGCCTACCGGGACCGCGGCAATCGGGTGGCCGTGCTGGCCGTCGACCCGTCGTCGCCATTCAGTGGCGGCGCGCTACTGGGGGATCGCATCCGAATGGCGGCCCACATCAACGATTCCGACGTTCTGATTCGTTCGGTGGCCACGCGTGGTCACCTCGGGGGTTTGGCCGCCGCGGTCCCGGCGGCCATTCGGCTGCTCGGTGCGATCGGCTACGACGTGATCCTGCTGGAGACCGTGGGGGTAGGGCAGTCCGAGATCGAGATTGCCGCCGTTGCGGACCCGACCGTCGTCGTGCTCAATCCCGGTGCCGGCGACGCCGTTCAGGCGGCCAAGGCCGGGGTGCTGGAGGTCGCCGACATCGTGGCGGTCAACAAGGCCGACCGAGAGGGCGCCGAGCAGACCGTGCGGGATCTGCGGGCCGAGACCAAGGCCCCGATCGTCAGCCTGATCGCCGCGCGCGGTGAGGGCGTCGCTGACCTGGTGGCCGCGATCGATGACCATCACCGCACCGACAGTCGCGATCGGCGCGTGGCCCGTGCGCGGGCACAGATTTTGTCGATGGCGCAAACTCGGTTGCGAACCCACCCGGATCTTGACCGGCTCGCCGAATCGGTCGTCGACGGCCACGACGACCCCTACACCGCCGCAGAGGGTCTCTTGTCGTAGCGGCCCTACTGTAGGTCGACCGATTTCCCGGTGGCGGCCGCGTGACCCGCGCGGTAGCCGAAAACCATTGCCGGACCGATGGTTCCGCCCGCACCGCCGTACGCGCGGCCGGTGATGCCGCCCATCGCGTTGCCCGCGGCGAACAGCCCCGGGATGGGATCCCCGCTGACATGGAGCACGCGGCCGTCGCGGTCGGTGCGCGGCCCGCCCTTGGTGCCCATCGATCCGATCGACACCGGCACCGCGTAGAAGGGGGCGGTGTCGATCGGGCCCAGAGTCTTGCCGGCCTGCGTGGTGGCGGTGTCATCACCCCAGTAGCCGTCGTAGGCGCTTGAGCCGCGGCCGAAGTCGGGATCGGCTTCGGCGGCCACGTGGCGGTTCCACGCCTCGACGGTTCGGATTAGGCCGTCGGCGTCGATGCCCGTCTTGTTGCTCAGCTCGGTGAGGTCGGCCGACTCGCAGAACCAGTCCGGCACCGGCTCTCCGGGGGCAATCCCGAGAAAGCCGTAGCGCTGCAAGTGAACTGAGTCGAATACGATCCACGCGCGGTCGTTGACATAGCCGCCGCGCGGGTCGAGATAGTGGAACGCGCCCGCCATCGAGTTGTAGTCGCAGGCCTCGTTGACGAAGCGCCGGCCGGCCTGGTTGACCATGATGCTGCGGGGGCGCGTGCGTTCCAGCCGCACGCTGCGGCTGCGCTGTTTGCCGTCGATGGTGTCGCCGGGAATGCGCACGATCGGCACCCACCAGGCTTCGCCCATGTTGGCCAGGTCCGCGCCGTGCGCCATCGCCATCCGCAGTCCGTCGCCGGTGTTGTTCGGTGGCGAGACCGGACCGTGCATCGGCCCGCGCAGGAATGCCTGCACCGCAACGGGATCCCATTCGAAGCCGCCGGTTGCCAGGACGACGCCCCGCCGGGCGCGCACCCTGGTGTCCTGGCCGATCTTGACGCCGATGACCTCGCCGGACTCGACGATCAGCTCGGTGGCCCGGGCGTTGGTGTGGATCGGCACCCCGGCGTCGAGCAGCCCCTTGAGCAGTCCGGCGATCAGCGCTGCGCCGGCCACACACAGCTCGGCGGAGACCTGGTCCACCGAGGCGTGCAGGCGCGCCCGGGTCTCGGCATCGAAACCGACGTTGGACCAGTCGGCGGGGAATGTCGTGATGCGGCTTGCCCATTCGTCGAGTTGGCTGAGATCGAAGGCGCCGGCGGACAGCGACCGACCGCCGGCGGGTTGTCCGCCCGGCAACTCCGGCTGGTAGTCGGGGAAGCCGTCGGCGACCTCGAAGCGCAGACCGCTGTGTGCCTCGACGAAGTCCAGCATCGCCGGACCGGTCTGCACGAACGTCTCCACCAGCGCGTCGTCCATCGAACCGTACGACTGCGCGCGGAGGTACTGCAGCGCGTCGTCTACCGTCAATTCCCGTTCCGGGCAACGGCTATGGGCCGGAATCCACACGATGCCGCCCGACACCGCGGTTGTCCCGCCGACGGTCGACGCCTTCTCGTAGACGTCGACCGAGGCGCCGGCAACCACCGCCGTCAGCGCGGCCGTGAGGGCGGCGGCGCCGCTGCCGAGCACGACGACATCGACTTCATGGTCCCAAGACATGGACGGTTATCCCTTCAGCTCGCTGGCTAGCTCAATACTTCGGACAACTGTTTTGCGGCTTTGAGGACCGCGTCCCTCCCGCGTAGCACGACATCCTCACGGTGCGAAATGAGGTTGATGCAGGTTGGCGGAGATGGAGCGGGGCGGTGCACCGCCACGGCCAGGCCATAGGTGTTGGGCTCGATCTCCCCATAGGTCATCACCCAGCCACGCTCGCGCGCGCGGGTGACCAGCTCCCGTTCGCCCGGGCGTGGCGGCATGCTGGCCAGCAGTGCGATGCCGGCGGCACCGCGATCCAGCGGGTAGCGACTGCCCTCGTGGAAGGCGAGCTGGTAGGCGACCTGGCTCGGCACGATCACCGCGACGGCCACCTGCTGGTCGCCCTCGGCGACGAGCAGCGACACCGTGCTGCCGAGTTCGTCGGCCAAGGCGCGCAGCGTCGGGAGACTCAGTTGGCGCACGTTTCGGTCGAAGGACGCGCCGAGGACGGCCAGCCCGGCCGCCGGTCGGTAGCGCCCGTCCTCCCCCTTGGCCACCAGCCGGAATTCGGTCAAGGTCAGCAGCAAGCGGTAGGCGATGGTCCGGTGCACCCCGACCTGGTCGGCGAGCTGCTGCACCGTGAGCCCGTTGGGGGAGGCCGCGACCATATGCAGCCCGGTGAGCCCCCTGGCCAGCGTCTGCGAACCACTCCCTGAACTTGGCACGGCCTTGACAGACTCCTATGGCGAGAGCGAAGCTCTATATATAACGCACATTACTGTGCGATATTAGCACAGCAGAACCAGATCCATCGAGGGCAGCCAGAGAGGAACCGTGACGGAGTTCGAGAGCATATGGAGCGATCTCCAGGGCGTCGCATTTGAGCAGGGCTATCTCGATGCCGGCGGAGTCCGGACCCGCTATCTGCGTGCCGGCGATCCGGGCAAGCCAGTCCTGATGCTGTTGCACGGCTCCGGTGGCCACGCCGAGGCTTACGTGCGAAATCTGGCGGCGCACGGGGAGCACTTCTGGACCTGGTCGATCGACATGCTGGGCCACGGCTACACCGACAAGCCGGGCCATCCGCTGGAAGTCCACCACTATGTCGAGCACCTGATGGCCGTCCTGCGCACCATCGGCGCGAACCGGGCCCATGTCAGCGGTGAGTCGCTCGGTGGCTGGGTGGCCGCCCGCGCCGCCATCGATCATCCGGACGTGGTGGACCGGCTGGTGCTCAACACGGCCGGCGGCTCGCAGGCCGATCCCGTGGTGATGCAACGGATCATCACGCTGTCGATGGCGGCCGCCGAGGACCCCACATGGGAAACGGTGCAGGCGCGCATCAAGTGGTTGATGGCGGACAAGTCCAAGGATTACGACGATCTGGTTGCCAGCCGCCAACGGATCTATCGCCAACCGGGATTCGTTGCCGCCATGAGCGACATCATGGCGCTGCAGGACCCGGAAATCCGCGCCCGCAATATCATCGGGCCCGACGAATACGGATCGATCACCGCGCCCACGCTGGTGCTCTGGACCAGTGACGACCCCACCGCCGACGTGACCGAGGGCCGCCGCATCGCGTCGATGATTCCGGGAGCGCGCTTCGAGCTGATGCCGGGTTGTGGTCACTGGCCGCAGTATGAGGACCCCAAGACCTTCAACCGTTTGCATGTCGACTTCTTGCTGGGGCGTTGATGGGCACGGGCGAGCACGGTGTCGATGACGTCGACGTTGACGTAGTCGTCGTCGGTGCGGGCCCTGTCGGCTTGACCCTCGCCAACATCCTTGGGCTGCAAGGTGTTCGCACCTTGGTGATCGAGGAGCGGGAAAGCCTGATCGACTACCCGCGTGGGGTTGGGCTCGACGACGAATCGTTGCGCACGTTCCAGTCGATCGGTCTGGTGGAGCAGATCCTGCCGCACACCGTGCCCAACCAGATTCTGCGCTTCTTCGACGCCAAACGCCGCGTGCTTGCCGAAATGGCGCCACCCGACGCGCGTTTCGGCTGGCCCAAGCGCAACGGATTCGTGCAGCCGCTGGTTGACGCCGAATTGCTGCGCGGGCTGGACAGATTCGAGCACGTCGAGGTGCAGTGGAACCGTCCGATGAGCTCGTGCGTGCCGGACGCAACCGGGGTGTCCGTCGAGTGTGGCAGCGACGGCAACACGTCGAGCATCCGCGCGCGGTACGTCGTCGGCTGCGACGGCGGGCGCAGCATCACCCGCCGGATGATGGGCGTTTCGTTCGACGGAACGACGTCGTCCACGCGGTGGCTGGTCGTCGACATCGCCAACGACCCGCTGGGCCACCCCAACAGCGAGGTTGGCGCCGACCCCGAGCGACCCTACGCCTCGATCTCGATCGCCCACGGAATTCGCCGGTTCGAGTTCATGATTCACGCCGACGAGACCGACGAGCAGGCCGAAGATCCTGCGTTCCTGACGCGGATGCTGGCCCGGATGGTGCCGCACCCGGACCGGGTCGACGTGATCCGGCGCCGCGTCTACACGCACCACTCGCGCATCGCCGGCGCGTTCCGCAGCGGCCGGATGCTGCTCGCCGGGGACGCCGCACACCTGATGCCGGTGTGGCAGGGGCAGGGCTACAACAGCGGCATCCGGGATGCGGCAAACCTGGGCTGGAAGCTCGCCGCGGTGGTCAGCGGCCGGGCCGACGACCGATTGCTGGACAGCTACGACGTCGAGCGGCGCAAGCACGCGCGCGCGATGATCGACCTTTCCACCATGGTGGGTCGGGTCATCTCCCCGACCGACCGCCGGGTCGCCGCCGCCCGGGACCTTCTCGTGCGATCGGCGTCAATTGTGCCGTCGCTCAAGCGGTATGTGCTGGAGATGCGTTTCAAGCCGATGCCGCGCTATGAACAGGGCGCCGTGGTCCATGCGATCCCGCAACAACCGCGCGACCCTGCGTCGCCGGCCGGCACGCTGTTCATCCAGCCGCGGGTGGACACCCGGACGCAGCGGGATGTCTTGTTGGACGATGTGCTGGGACCCTGGTTCGCGGTGCTGTGCTGGAACAACAACCCGCGCAAGATTCTCGGCGAGGACGCCTTCGCGAGCTGGAAGGCGCTGGGCGCGCGCTTTGTTGCGCTGCGCCCACTCACTCAGTTGCACTGGACCAGCCCTGAGACTCCCGACGACCCCGACATCGTGATCGTCGGCGATCGCACCGGCGGTCTCAAGGCCTGGTTCGACGTCCACCAGGAATCGGTGGTGTTCCTGCGCCCCGACCGCTGCATCGCCGGAGCCTGCATCGCCCAGCTGGCGCCCGACCTGTCCGCCGCGTTGCTGGACACCCTCACGCTGACGCCGGGAGGGGGTGAATCGCCAAGTGCCACTGGCTCTGTGCTGCATGTCGCACAGCCCGCTGCTGAATCTACCGGGGCCGTCGCCGGATCTGCTTGACGACGTCAACGCCGCGATTGCGCAGGCGCGAGAATTCGTCGAGGAGTTCGATCCCGAGCTCGTCGTGATCTTTTCCCCGGATCATTACAACGGGTTCTTCTATAAGGCGATGCCGCCGTTCTGTATCGGCCTGCACGCCAGGGGAGTTGGCGACTACGGCACTCACCTGGGCCCGCTCGAGGTTCCCGAGGACATCGCCACCGACTGCGCGGAAGCCGTGCTCGCCGCGGGCGTCGACGTGGCGGTGTCGGCCAGCATGGACGTGGACCATGGCACCGTGCAGCCGCTGGAGAAGCTTTTCGGGGATGCCACGTCGCGTCCGGTGATCCCGTTTTTCATCAACGCCATCGCCGTACCGCTGGGTCCCCTGCACCGCTGCCGGGCCTTGGGCGCGGCCGTGGGTGACTACCTCGCAACCCTGGACAAGCGCGTCCTGGTGATCGGCTCCGGTGGGCTCTCCCACAGTCCCCCGGTGCCGACCCTGGCGACCGCGGGTCCCGCTGTCCTGCAACGGATCGTGCATGGCGAACCGATGTCAGCCGAGCAGCGACAGGCACGCCAGGCGGTCGTGATCGATGCGGCGAGGAGTTTCGCCGCCGGCGACAGTGACCTGCAACCCCTCAACCCGGCGTGGGATCACCAACTCCTGGAGATCATCGACGCGGGCCGGCTTTCCGAGTTCGACTCCTGGTCCAACTCGTTCGTGCTCTACGAGGGCGGCGGCTCGGCCCACGAGATCAGGACGTGGCTCGCGGCTTTCTCGGCCCTCGCGACGGCGGGGCCATATCAGACCACGGTGCGCTACTACAAGCCGGCGGCCGAACTGATTGCCGGCTTCGCGATCAGAACGGCGAGAACGGTAACGCCGAAATGACCGCGCCCACCGAATCATTCGATCATGTCGTCGACGTGCTGATCGTCGGCTCGGGCGGCGGCGGGATGACCGCCGCGCTGACCGCCGACGCGTCCGGGTTGGACGCGCTGGTGGTGGAGAAGTCCGCCAGCTTCGGCGGTTCGACCGCGCTGTCGGGCGGCGGCATCTGGGTGCCCGGCGCGCCCGCGCAGCGCCGGGAAGGCTACGTCCCCGACCCGGACAGCGTCGTCGAATACCTGAAGCTGATCACCGACGGCCTCGTCAGCGAGGCACGGCTGCGGCAGTACGTCGACTCGTCGCCGCAGATGCTGGAGTTCCTGGAACGGCTCTCGCCGTGGCTCGAGTTCGTCTGGAAGCCGGGCTACGCCGACTACTACCCGGAACTGCCCGGCGGCTCCGAACTCGGCAGCACCATCAACGTGCCGCCCATCGACCTGCGCAAGCTCGGCGATGACGAGGAGACGCTGCTCAAGCCGCTGGCGCTGGCCCCCAAGGGAATCTGGCTGGGGCCCAAAGAACTTCGCTCCTTCTACCGGGTCCGGCAATCATGGGCCGGCAAGGGCGTACTGCTCAAGCTGATCGCGCGGATGGTCAGGGCAAGGGTGTTCGGCGAGCGGATCGCCGCGATCGGTCAATCCCTGGCGGCGCGCCTGAGGCTGGCCATGCGGGAGCGCAACATCCCGCTGTGGCTGAACGCCCCGATGGTCGAACTGCTCACCGACGCAGACGGATCCGTCACGGGCGCGCTGGTGCAGCGGGACGGCAGGCAACTAAGGGTCGGGGCCCGCCGAGGGGTGATCCTGGCCTCCGGCGGCTTCGAGCACGACATGGTCTGGCGCAAGGAGCATCAGCCAGTCGTGGACCAGGACTGGAGCTTCGGCAACCCCGCCTCGATGGGCGACGGCATCCGCGCGGGCGAACGGGTCGGCGCGGCCACCGACCTGCTCGACGAGGCCTGGTGGTTCCCGGCGATCCAATGGCCGGACGGCCGAATGCAATTCATGCTCAACGAGCGGATGATGCCGGCCCAATTCATCGTCAACGGCGCGGGCAAGCGGTTCATCAACGAAGCCGCGCCCTACATGGACTTCGGTCACGCGATGATCGAAGGCCAGAAGTCCGGGGTCACCCACATCCCGTGCTGGCTCATCACCGACCAGCGTTCCTTCAACCGTTACGTCGTCGGCGGCCACCTGCCGATACCCAAGATCCCGTTTGCCCCGGTGCCCACCGGCCGCAAGGTTCCGGCCGCCTGGCTGGAATCCGGGGTGGTCAAGGCCGCCATGAGCTGGGAGGAGATGGCGGCCAAGATCGACGTCCCCGCGGACCAGCTTCGCGCAACCGCAACACGTTTCGACGAGCTGGCGCGCAAGGGCCACGATGACGATTTCAATCGCGGTGACAGTGTGTACGACAACTACTACGGTGATCCGACCCTGCCCAACCCCAACCTGTACCCGCTGGGGGATCCGCCGTACTACGCGTTTCGAATCGTCCTCGGCGATCTCGGGACATCGG
This sequence comes from Mycobacterium conspicuum, assembly GCF_010730195.1. Lineage (NCBI taxonomy): Bacteria > Bacillati > Actinomycetota > Actinomycetes > Mycobacteriales > Mycobacteriaceae > Mycobacterium > Mycobacterium conspicuum. Next base: position 5,046,612 of record NZ_AP022613.1, on the reverse strand, counting down.
GCGGTCTGCTGACCGACGAATTCGCGCGGGTGCTGCGGGCGGACGGTTCCGTCGTGGCTGGGCTGTACGCGGTGGGCAACACCTCTGCGGCCGTGATGGGCCGCAGTTACGCGGGTGCCGGGGCGACCATCGGCCCGGCGATGACCTTTGGCTTCGTCGCTGCGAAACATGCGGCGAAACAGGCCATTAGTTCTCATAGGAGGTAACAATGAAAATCTCACTGTTCTACGAATTCGCCCTGCCGCGGCCGTGGGTCCCCGAAGACGAGCACATCATGTTGCAGGACTGCCTCGACGAGGTGGAGGCCGCCGACAAGGCCGGTTTCTCCACCGTCTGGCTGACCGAGCACCATTTCCTCGAGGAGTACTGCCACTCCACGGCGCCGGAGATCTTTCTGGCCGCGGCCAGCCAGCGCACCAAAAACATTCGGCTGGGATTCGGCATCATGCACCTGCCCCCGGCGGTCAACCACCCGGCGCGCGTCGCCGAACGCATCGCCACCCTGGATCTGCTTTCCAACGGGCGCGTCGAGTTCGGCACCGGGGAATCCTCCTCCGTCGGTGAACTCGGCGGATTCAACATCGATCCCGCCGACAAGCGCGCCCAGTGGGAAGAGGCCCTCGAGGTCGCGATCCGCTGCATGATCGAGGAGCCCTTCGCGGGCTTCCAGGGCGAGCACATCCAGATGCCGGCCCGCAACGTCGTCCCCAAGCCGCTGCAAAAACCGCATCCACCGGTCTGGGTCGCGTGCACCCGGCCGGCCAGCGTGCAGATGGCCGCCCAAAAGGCCATCGGCGCCTTGAGTTTCGCCTACACAGGTCCCGGGCCGCTGACCGAGCGGGTCAACGGCTACTACAAGGAACTCGAGGAGAACGGCGTCCCGGTCACCCCGGCGATCAACCCGAACATCCTGGCCATCGGCGGTGACCTGTCGATGATGGTCGCCAAGACGGACGAGCAGGCCCTCGAGCGCCTCGGGCAGGGCGGTGGCTTCTTCTCGTTCGGGATCATGCACTACTACATGACCGGCGTGCACACACCCGGGCGGACCGGAGTGTGGAAGCGCTATCTCGAAGAGGTCGAGAAGGACCCGACGCTGGCCTACGGCCCCGGACGCGGCGCCATCGGCTCGCCGGCCACCGTGCGCGAGTTCCTGCGGGGCTACGAGGAAAGCGGCGTCGACGAGATCATCCTGCTGCTCAACCCGCGCAGCCACGAGGGCACCATGGAATCCATCGAATTGATGGGCAAGGAAGTGCTGCCCGAGTTCATCGAGCGAGACGCAAAGGCCGTGGCGGACAAGGCCACACGGCTGGCGCCGGTCATCGAGAAGATCGAGGCGCGGCGCCCGGAGTCCACCGCACCGAAGTTCGACGAGAGTTACTCGTTCGGGGGGCTGCCGACCGGCCGCGGCGGTAGCTTCACTGCCAGTGAAATCCCGGAGGCCATGGCCGAGATCAACGAGGGCCGCGTCCAGGCGGCGCAGCGGCTGAAGGAGCAGCAGCAGAAGAAGGGCTGATCGTTGACAGGGATCGACGGGTTGTGGCGCCACCTGGGCTATCACTGCCGCCGCGTCGTGGTGACCGGATGCGCATCGGGCATCGGCGAGCACGTGGTGCGCCAGCTCACCGAACTCGGGGCGAACGTCGTCGGACTCGACAAGCGCCGTCCTGCGTTCGAGCTCAACGACTTTCACGAGGTTGACCTGGCCGAGCCGGCCTCCATCGACCGCGCGGTCGCGTCCGTCGGCGGCGGGGTCGATGCGCTGTTCAACGTCGCCGGCGTCTCCTCGGGGATCGGTGACCCGTTGCTGGTCGTCACCATCAATTTCCTCGGCCTGCGCCACCTCACCGAGGCGCTGATCCCCAATCTGACCGATGGCGGCTCGATCGTGAGCGTGTCCTCGCTGGCGGCCTCGGCGTATCGCGAACATCTGCGGGACGTGGCACCGCTGCTGCACACCGCGACGATGAGCGACGGCGTCGACTGGTGCCGGCAGCACCCCGAGGTGGTGGGCACCGGCTATCAGCTGTCCAAGGAGGCGCTCATCCTCTACAGCATGGCCAGCGCCACCCGGCTCGGCGCACGGGGCATCCGCATCAACTGCACCGGGCCCGGTGTCACCGAGACCCCGATCCTCGACCAGTTGCGAACCGCCTACGGGCAGGGCTTCCTGGACGACATACCCAAGCCGCTGGGCCGGGTTTCCGATCCCGCCGAACAGGCCGCGGTGCTGGTATTCCTGAATAGCCGTGCGGCCAGCTATATTTCGGGACAGGTCATCTGGGTCGACGGCGGAAATATCGGCGCCGGCATCGCCAGTGAAATGGCCCGCGAACTTCAGGAAGGATGAGCCCATGGCCAGCATGACTGACTTTCGGCGGGCCGCGCGCGATGTCAGCAATTGGGGCCGCTGGGGGGACGACGACGAGCTGGGCACCCTGAACTTCATCACCGCCGAAAAGGTCGCACAGGCCGCGAGCCTGGTGCGGCACGGCAAGGTCTTTCCGCTCGGCGTGGATTTCGGCGCGTCCGGCCCACAGGGCGCCTTCGAGTTCCGGCACAACCCCGTGCACGTCATGACCGTGGACGGCGGGGACGTGAACACGCTCGCCAGGTACGGGCCCGGCTGGTCGAGTAATCCGTTGGCGCAGCAGCTGAGCGGTTACATGACCGCGGATAACCCCTTCCGGTTCAACGACGACATCATCATCATGCCGTTGCAGGCGGCCAGCCAGTGGGACGCGCTGTCCCACGTCTATTACGACGGCCACCTCTACAACGGCTTCCCGGCCGATTCGGTGACCAGCATGGGGGCCTACCGCTGCGGCATCGACAAGGTCGATGGGAAGGGCATCACGTCGCGCGGCGTGCTGCTGGACCTGGTTCGTCACCGCAACGCGGACGTGTTCCTCGAAGCCGGCAACCCGATTTCGCCGGAAGAACTGGACGATGTGGTGCGCGTGCAGGGGGTGGCGATCGGCCCGGGTGACATCGTGCTGATCCGGACCGGTTGGTGGGCAAGGTTTCTCATGACCGGCAACAAGACGGAAGGCTATTCCGGACTGGACTGGCGGTGTGCCCAGTGGCTACATGATCACGAGATTGCCGCAGTCGCGGCCGACAACCTTCAAGTCGAAGACCTGGTCTCGGGCGTCGAGGGAATCACCTTCCCCTTGCATCTGCTCTGTCTGCGCGACATGGGGATGATGTTCGGTGAGTACTGGGACCTCACCGCACTGGCCGACGACTGTGCGGCCGATGGTGTCTACGAGTTCCAGCTCGTTGCCCCGCCCCTGAGAGTCGTTGGCGCCGTGGGCTCCCCGGTGAACCCGATCGCGATCAAATGACGGAATTCGAACGCAAGACCACGATGGTCGACGGCCTCGTCACCGGTTATCTGGAAGCCGGCGACGGTGATCCGGTGGTGCTGCTGCACGGCGGCGAATTCGGTGCCAGCGCCGAACTCGGCTGGGAGCGCAACATCGCCGCCCTCGCCGCGCGGTACCGGGTGCTGGCCCCCGACATGCTGGGGTACGGGCGGTCGGCGAAGGTGATCGACTTCGTCGACGGCCGCGGCATGCGGATTCGGCACGTGGCTCGGTTCTGCGAGACACTCGGCGTAGGGTCGGCCCATTTCGTCGGCAACTCGATGGGCGCCATCAATCTGCTCAACGACACCACGTCGGACGCGCCGCTGCTGCCGGTTCGCAGCCTGGTGATCGTCTGCGGCGGCGGAGAGATCCAGCAGAACAAGCACTTTGAGGCCCTGCAGGAGTACGACGCGACCCTGCCGGCCATGCGGCGGATCGTCGAGGCGTTGTTCCACGGCGCCGGCTATCCGGCCGACGAGCAATACGTGGGCCGGCGCTACGAGTCCAGCACCGCACCCGGGGCGTGGGAGGCGGTGGCCGCGGCCCGCTTTCGCCGTCCCGGTTCGCAGCGGCCCCCGACGCCGTCAAGTGCGCGTGCCTATGAGCGCATTAGGGTGCCGACGCTGGTGATCGAGGGCGGCAACGACAAGTTGCTTCCGCCCGGGTGGTCCGCCGAGATCGCCAAGCAGATCGAGGGCGCGCGTTCGGTCGTCGTCGACGATGCCGGCCACTGCCCGCAGATCGAACAGTCGTCGGTGGTCAATGGGCTGCTGCTGGAATTTCTCTCGAGTCAGAACACGTAATCCAACCGGCTCTGCATCCCGGCGTACGCGTGGTAGGTGTTGTGGCAGTGCAACATCCACAAGCCCGGGTTGTCGGCGACCAGAACGGCGTTGATCTTCTGCTTCGGCAGCACGATCACGGTGTCCTTGCGGGCGCCGGGCGACCCGTCGGATTTGATCAGCTGAAAAGTGTGGCCGTGCAGGTGCATCGGGTGATACATCATCGTTTGGTTGTCGAAGGTGATGGTCGGCCGCTGGCCTTGGCGGACGTGTAGCGGGTCTGTCTTGCTGTAGGGCTCGCCGTTGAGGGTCCACACATATTTCGTCATGTCGCCGCCCAAGGCGACCGGCAGTTTCAGGTTGGGTTCGGCCGCACCCAGGTTGACCGACGTGGTCGCGGTGAACATGTCGATCGTCCCCACCCGCTTGGTGAGTTCGGCCGGCCGGAATTGCGGATCCGGTTGGCTGCCCGAGCCGGTGACGAGCAGTGCACGTGCGACGGCGTTTTTCCCTTCGGCGGCCGCGACCAACGGGAACACGCCGTCGGCGGCGGTCACGATGACGTCGTAGCGTTCGGCCATGCCGATCAGCAGCGCGTCGACCTGGGTGGGTACCACGGGGAAGCCGTCGGTGTGGGTGACGGTCATGGAATGACCGGCCAACGCGACGCGAAAGGCGGTGTCCGAGCCGGTATTGATGAAGCGGATCCGGATTCGGTGGCCCGGCTTCGCGTTGAGTGTGGTGGCGGCGGCGGGGATCCGCCCGTTGATCAGGTAGTAGGGGTAGGCGATGTCGCCCGCGTCGCCGCCGAGCAGCTCGCTGGTGCCGGGTTCACCCGGTGCGCCGGCCGCCGCGCTTGTCGAAGTGGAAGTTCCGGACGTCTCGGACGTACCGGTCGCCTTGCTCGTCGTCGTGGTTGATGTCGGCGTGGTGGAAGCCGGCGGGGACATGGTTGGCATCGCGGGCTTGTTCGGGGAGGTCAGTGAATCGTAGAGCTGCTGCGGGGTTTTGCCGATGCCATCGGTCCAATCATCCATGACGATAATCCATTCGGCGTCATAGTTTCCTGGCTCGGTCGGATCGTCGATGATGACCGGCAGATAAAGACCCATGTCCTCTTCGAGGCCGACGTGCGGATGGGCCCAGTAGGTGCCGGCATTGGGAACGGAGAACCGAAAGGTGAAGTCCCGTCCGGCGGGGATGTTCGGGGTGGCGGGCTCGACGCCGTCCATGTCATTGCGCAGGGCGATTCCGTGCCAGTGCACGGAAGTCGGGTCGCTGAGCCGGTTTTGGACCGTGATCGCAATCTCGTCGCCGATGTTGGCCCGAATCAGCGGGCCCGGGACGGTGCTGCCGTAGGCGAACGTGCGTGCGGTGATACCACCCAGGTCGATGTCGGTCTGCTGGGCGGTCAAGGTGGCCGTGACGGTGTGTCCGCTGTGCGGCCGGGCGGCCTCGGCGGCCTTGATCGCGGCCTGCATCTTGGCGGCGCTACTCGTCGGCCGCGGATTTTGACTGCAGGCCACCGCGAATCCACCCGCGAGGCCGGCGGCCAGGAAACTGCGCCTGGTGATCGTAGGCATGAACAGCTCCTTGTGTGCGCGCGGTTCTCCGGCGCTGCCGAGCGCGGGGGCTATGGACGAATTTCGCTGTGCAACCGACCATAGCCCCCGCGCCCGCCGGAGTGTGAGCTCAGACGGCGCCGGCGCGAGCGGACAGCCAGTCTTCGAAGCGAGTGGGGAAGATGGTCGGGTTCTCGCCGTCGACGGGAACGATGCTGCGATCATCCAGCACCGCACCGTAATAGCGCGATTGGGCATCGACCACCAGCTGGCGCGCATCGCCGGTCTGCGCGAACTGGGTTCGGATGAAGTCATCCATGCCGCGCTTCTCCGGGCCGGCGATGTTGACTATTCCGTTGACGGGATCGCCCGTGGTCGCACGGGTGACGCCGGTGGAGACATCCGCCGCGGCGATCGGCTGGAACGCCGCATGCGGCGCGCGGACCGTGTCCCCGTTGGTCATCGAATCGGCAATGCCGCCAACGAATTCGAAGAACTGAGTTGCGCGCACGACGGTGTACGGGGCTCCCGACTCCTCGATCACCTTTTCCTGGGCGACCTTGGCCCGCATGTAGCCGCTGTCTGGTACCCGGTCGCACCCGACGATCGAGAGCGCCACGTGGTGCTGCACACCGGCGTCGCGCTCCGCCGCGAGCAAGTTGCGGCTAGACGCAGTGAAGAACTGCAGCACGTCGTCGTCGGCCCAGGACGGTGAGTTGGCCACGTCCACGACCGTGTGCGCACCGGCGAGCGCTTCGGCGAGGCCCTCGCCGGTGACCGCGTTCACGCCGGAGCGCGGCGACGCCGCGACCGCTTCGTGTCCCAGCTCCACGAGCTGGGCGATGACCTGCGAGCCGATCAGTCCAGTACCGCCGATGACTACGATCTTCATGACCTCGATGACCCTTCCGTTGCCTGATGCGCTGATCTGTCGATTCTCATCTAGATCTACAGGCTCAGAAAATTTGGGTCGCGGCCGCGGCCACTTCGGTTGCGTCTCCCAGCTCGCGCCACCTCTGACAGGTGGCGCCGAAATCCCGGCGGAAATGCGCATCGCCGCACACATAAGACAGGTAGTCGGCTACGCATGTGCTGCGTGCTCCCGCCGCCAAGACTTTCTGGTGAACGCACTTCACGAATGACCACCGGAAGGCCGCCATGACGAGCGTGATCGATCGCCCCATCTGCCCGACCGTCTTTGACGCCGACTTGCCGAACATCGACTACGAGCGTTGCGAGAGCCTCGAGGAGGCCCATGAGATCATCCGCCGCGCGCGACGACAGGCGCCGATCGCGATCGGGCCGCACGGGCCGGAGTTGCTGACGTACGAACTGGTGCGAACCGTGCTGCGCGACCCACGATTCCGGGTGCCCCAGGGCATGTTTCTCGCCTCCCAGGGCATCACCAGCGGCCCGTTGTGGGAGCGGGTCGCGACGAATCTGATCAGCCTGGATGGGGCCGCACACCATCGCCTGCGCCGGCTGGTGTCACAGGCGTTCACCCCCCGCGCTACCGAACGATTGCGCACCACGATCGCCGACGTGATCACCGAACTAATCGACCCGCACACCGGAACCGGGCACTGCGACGTGGTCACCGACATCGCGCGCCGGTACCCGATCCCGATCATCTGCGCGCTGCTCGGCGCGCCCGCCGAGGATTGGGAGCTGTTCTCGGATTGGACCGACGACATCTTCAAGGTGTTCGCCTGGAACGTCGCCGAGCACGAACGGGCGATCCTGACGGCGTGGGATGAGCTCGACGCGTACATCGACGGCATGGTCGCCGACCGGCGCCGGACGCTGACCGGCGACCTGCTCTCCGAGCTGATTCGCGCCGAGGATGACGGTGATCGCCTCGACGCCGACGAGTTACGGATGCTGGTGGCGGGCCTGCTGATCGCCGGCACCGACACCACGCGGAATCAACTCGCCGCGTCGGTTCAGGTGCTGTGCGATCACCCCGACCAGTGGGCGCTGCTCGCCCGGCAGCCCGAGCTGGCGACGAACGCGGTGGAAGAGACGATGCGTCACTCGCCGATCGCAAGCGGCACCCTCCGCACGGCCCTGGAGGACGTCGAGCTCGCCGGGGTGGTGATCCCGGCCGGCACGCTGGTCATCGCCAACACCGCCGCCGCGAATCGCGATCCCGCCGTGTACGCCTTCCCTGACCGCCTGGCCATCACCCGCGATGGTGTCCCAGCGATGCAGACCTTCGGTGCGGGCGCGCACTATTGCCTCGGTGCGAATCTCGCCAGACTTGAGCTCGCCGAAGCGCTGTCGATCATGGCGCGACGCATGCCCAACGCCCGGCGCACCGGCCCGGCCCCGTGGAAGCCACTGACCGGGCTGAGCGGGCCGGTCACGCTACCCATCGCGTTCGACGCGGGGCACTAGCCAATTTAAATCAATCGCTTGACTTAAACGCTTGCTCGCGGTTGACTGGCGGGGTGACCGCACCTACCAGGACCGTCCGCACCGAGCGGGCCACCTCCACCAGGGAGGCGATTCTGGCGGCCGCCGAGCGGCTCTATGCCGAGCACGGCATGTTCGCGGTATCGAACCGGCAGGTCAGTGAGGCCGCCGGGCAGGGCAACAACGCCGCGGTGGGTTACCACTTCGGCACCAAGGCCGACCTGGTCCTTGCCATCGAGCAGAAGCATCGTGAGCCCGTCGAGCAGCTGCGCGAACAGATGGTGGCAGAGCTGATCGCGAACGCGGGGTCGGACGCCGGGATGCGCGACTGGGTGGGATGCCTGGTGCGCCCGCTCACCGAGCACCTGGCGGCACTGGGGAATCCCACGTGGTACGCGCGCTTCGCGGCGCAGGCGATGACCGATCCGGCCTACTACAACATCGTCGTCAAGGACGCGCTCAGCTCGCCGTCGCTGGTTCAGGTCATCGACGGCATCAACCACTGCCTGCCCAACCTGCCGAGCGGGGTCCGTTACGAGCGAAACATCATGGCCCGCAACTTGTTGATCCACACCTGCGCGGACCTCGAACGCTCGCTCGCCGCGGGCGCATCGCTGCCGCGTCCGTCCTGGCGGGCCGCCGCGACCGGAATCATCGACGCGATCGTGGGCCTGTGGTTGGCGCCCGTGACGCCACACGAGTGAAGAGTCTGCAATGAAAGTGACTGTCGACCAGAACATCTGCGCATCGTCGGGCAACTGCGTCATGAATGCGCCCGAAGTCTTCGACCAGCGCGACGATGACGGCGTCGTCGTCCTGCTCAACGAGAACCCGCCCCCCGAGCACGCCGAGGGCACCCGCCGGGCCGCTGCGGCCTGTCCGGCACTGGCCATCCACGTCGAGGAATAGGGGACCCCAGTAACAATGTCCGACACGTTGACGAGTACCGCCGCCGAAACGGGCGCAGAAATCCCCGAGTACCCGATGGCGCGAGCGACGGGCTGCCCGTTCGCCCCGCCGCCGGACGTCATGGCATTGGCCGAAGAGCGGCCGTTGTCCCGGGTGCGGATCTGGGACGGCAGCACACCGTGGCTGATCACCGGCTACGAAGAATGCCGAGAGTTGTTCTCCGACTCCCGGGTCAGCGTCGACGACCGGGTGCCCGGCTTTCCGCATTGGAACGCCGGCATGTTGTCGACCGTGCAAAAGCGCCCCCGATCCGTCTTCACCTCCGATGGTGAAGAGCACACCCGCTTCCGGAGGATGCTGTCCAAGCCATTCACGTTCAAAAGGGTTGAGGGACTGCGGCCGACGATCCAGCAGATCACCGACGACCACATCGACGCGATGCTGGCCGGCCCGAAACCGGCCGACATCGTGACCGCATTGGCGCTACCCGTTCCCTCCCTGGTGATCAGCCAACTGCTCGGGGTGCCCTATGAGGACGCCGAGATGTTTCAGCATCACGCCAACGTCGGGCTGGCCCGCTATGCCACCGGCGAGGACACCGCCAAAGGCGCGATGAGCCTGCACAAGTATCTGTGCCAGCTGGTCGAGACCAAGATGGAAAACCCTGCCGAAGACGCGGTTTCGGACCTGGCCGAGCGGGTGAACGCCGGTGAGCTCAGCGTGAAAGAGGCCGCCCAATTGGGTACCGGGCTGCTGATCGCCGGACACGAGACCACCGCGAACATGCTCGGGCTGGGTGTGCTCGCGCTGTTGGAAAACCCTGACCAGGCCGCCGTGATCCGTGACGCCGACGACCCGAAGGTCATTGGCAACGCCGTCGAGGAGTTGCTGCGTTACCTCAGCATCATCCAGAACGGCCAGCGCCGGGTCGCGGTCGAAGACATCCACATCGCAGGCGAATTGATTCGTGCCGGCGAGGGCATCATCATCGATCTCGCTCCAGCCAACTGGGACGCGGACATCTTCTCCGAGCCAGACCGGCTGTACCTGCACCGCTCGGGTGCCGATCGCAACGTCGCCTTCGGTTACGGCCGACATCAGTGCGTCGGCCAGCAACTCGCCCGCGCCGAGATGCAGATCGTCTTCCACACCCTGTTCCGCCGCATCCCCACCTTGGCGCTGGCAGCGCCGATCGAGGAGATCCCGTTCAAGCACGACCGGCTCGCCTACGGCGTCTACGAACTGCCCGTGACCTGGTAACCCGAAATCGCTCAAATATCGATCCAATTGGAGGGTCAGTAATGTCAACGCCGACAACCACTTCGCTCTACCCGCCCGGCGGTTACGGTGCGCCCAAGGATCGCCGCGGTCACGCGCAGGGCGCCGATGTGGGCCTTCCCGCCGGGACTGTGGTCTTCTCGGCCGATAACCACATCTCGCTGGCCGACGACATCTTCTACGACCGCTTCCCCGACGACCTGAAGGAAAAGGCACCCCGCATCTGGTACGAGGAGGGCGCGTACCAGGTCGGCCGCAAGGGGCAGTCGTTCCTGCCGGGCGACTTCAGCGCGGTGCTGATGCAGTACGACGACCTGCCCGGCGCGGCAAGCACCAACATCGAGGCCCGGATCCAGGAGCTGCGCGAGGATGGGGTCGAAAAGGAGCTGGCCTTCCCCAACGCGGTGCTGGCGCTGTTCCACTACCCGGACAAGAAACTTCGCGAACTTGCGTTCCGCATCTACAACGAGTACATCGCAGAGCTGCAGGAGCGTTCCAAGGGTCACTTCTACGCCGCCGGATTGATCAACTGGTGGGATCCCAAGGGCACCCGCGAGACCCTGGCCGAGCTGAAATCGTTGGGGCTCAAGACCTTCCTGATGCCGCTGAATCCCGGCAAGGACGACGACGGCAACCCGATCGACTACTCCAGCACGGCAATGAGGCCGGTCTTCGACGAGATCGAGGCCTCGGGTGTCCCGATCACCCACCACATCGGGGAGACACCGCCGAAGAGCCCGTGCGAGTTCAACCAGGTCGTCGTCGGCATGATGATCAACATCGACGGATTCCGGGAGACGTTCTCCAAGTACATCTTTGGCGGCATCCTCGACGACCACCCCTCGCTGCGCATCGGCTGGTTCGAGGGCGGCATCTCCTGGGTGCCATGGGCACTGCAGGACGCCGAGCACCTGGTCGGCTCCTACCAGCACATGTTCAACCGGCCGCTCCAACACGACGTCCGCTACTACTGGGACACGCACATGAGCGCATCGTTCATGGTCGACCCGCTGGGCCTGCAGCTGATCGACCAGATCGGGGTGGACAAGGTCATGTGGTCCAGCGACTACCCGCACAACGAAAGTACGTACGGCTACTCGGAAAAGTCGCTGAAGGCCGTGGTTGACGCCGTCGGACCGGCGAACGCCAAAAAGATCGTCAGTGACAACATCACGAACTTCCTGGGACTCTAGTGACGACGCTGGCACACCTGGGCACCAAAGCCGGTAACGGCCTGGTGATTCCCGAAACACCCGACCTGGCCCGAATGCGGGCCGCGACCGGTGCACGGCTGCGCGCGGCGATGGCCGAACGCGGCGTCGACGCGATGGTTCTGCTGGGCAACAATGCGGTGGTCTACGCGACCGGAGCGAGTTGGCCCCTCGGCGACGCCGGGCTGTCCTACGTCGAACGCCCGGTGGCGGTGGTGCTCGCCGACGACGACTGGCCCCACCTGTTCCTGCCGTTTCGTGAAGGGGCTTCGCATGAAGCCGACCTGCCCGCGGATCACCTGCATGGGCCGGTCTATCTCGAATTCGAGGAAAGCGTAGCCGATTTCGCTCGCGTCCTAACCGATCTGATTCCAGCCGGATCGGTGGTCGCGGTGGACGAGGTGACCGGCGCCATGTCCCGCGCCGGAAAGTCGTTGTTTCCCAACGGTGTTCCCGTGGACGCCGGGGCCATCGTCGGCGCGGCCAAATCGGTCAAGACACCCGACGAATTATCCTGCATGCGCACCGCGATCCGGATCACCGACGAGGCGATGGTCGAGGTGCACAAGCGCCTGGCCCCCGGGATACGCCAGACGGATTTGTCGGCAAGCTTTTTGCGCCGAGCCTTCGAGCTGGGGGCCACCGCAAGCATGCTCGAACCGATCTGGCAGGTGATGCCGCCGAGCAGGGCCGAGGGCGTGTGGACCACGCACGGCGACCTGGCGCTGCCACTGCTCAGCACCGAGCGCGAGCTGGCCGAGGGTGACGTGTTGTGGACCGACGTCAGCATCACCTACCAGGGCTACTGCTCCGATTTCGGGCGCACCTGGATCGTCGGGCGGGACCCGTCGGCACGCCAGCAGGCGCAGTTCGACAAATGGTTCGCCATCATGTCCGCCGTCCTGGATGTCGCGAAGGCCGGGGCCACCGCGGCGGACTTGGGCAGGGCGGCGATCAAAGCCAATGGTGGTAGCAAGCCGTGGCTGCCGCACTTCTACCTGGGACACGGTATCGGTGTCAACGCCGCCGAAATGCCCATGATCGGAACCGATCTGGGGCAGGAGTTCGACGAGAATTTCGTTCTGGAATCCGGGATGGTGCTAGTTCTGGAGCCGGTGGTGTGGGAAGACGGCACCGGCGGCTACCGCAGCGAAGAGGTCCTGGTAATCACCGAGGAAGGCTGGATCCGCTTGACCGACTACCCCTATGACCCCTATGGCGACTGAAGTCCTCCCCGACGAGCGCACGCTCCGTTCGGGCCGCCGCCAACGCGCGCTGGAGCAGATGGCCGCCCACGACCTCGATGTCCTTGTGCTGGGGCGGCAAGCCAACGTCCGCTATGTGACGGGTGCGCAGCAGCTGTGGGTTGCCGGGACGCGACCATTCGGCCCGACCTGCGTGCTGGTCCGTGAGACCGGTGCGATACATCTGCTCAGCACTTGGGACGAAGGTGTGCCCGAGGACATTCCGCACGAGCAGCTGTATGGGATCTCGTGGAATCCGCTCAACACCATGGCCAACTTGCAACGCATCGACGGCGCGGCCACCGCCCGACGCGTCGGAACCGACGCGTTGTCACCGGTTTTCGCGCAGCTGCTGCCGACGGTGTTCCCGAATGCCGAATTGGTGGACGGCGAACTGGCGATGCGCGCGGCCCGGCGCATCAAGACTGATGAGGAACTGGCCGCGCTGCGCGAATCGATAAGGGTGGCCGAGTCCGCGCTGGCGGTGGCGGTGTCCGAGTTGCGGCCGGGGGTTACCGAACAGGCGCTGGCCGGGGCGCTGTTGGAGGCCTCGGCGGCCGGCGGGGTGTGCACCCCGTCGAATCAGGATGTCGCATGGGTGACGTCACGCGAGCATCCGTGGCGACACGCCAACGGTGACGGCCGGATTCAGGACGGCGACCTGGTGGCGTTCTCTGCCGGAGTGCTGGCCGGTGGCTACGTCGGTGAGGTTGGACGAACCTGGCCCGCGGACAAGAAGCACGGTTCCGCGGCGCTGTACCAGCGCTGGGAACGCGTGTGGGAGAAGCTGATTGCCGCGTGCCGGCCCGGTGCGCAGGCGGCCGAATTGCTAGGCGCCTACCAGGCGGCCGGCGAGTCGGCGCCACCGATGCCGGTCGCACGTGGGCTGGGCATGGGTTTCGACCCACCGGTCATCTCCAAGCACCTCCCCGCGACCGCGGCGGAGGAGCGCTTGGAGCCCGGCATGGTGCTCGCGGTGACGGGCTATGTGTGGGAACAGGGAGTCGGAGCGGTGTTCGGGCGAGAGGCGGTCCTGATTACCGGGGACGGTCCCGAGGTGCTGACCTCGAGCCCGTTCTGGCATGCCTAGCGCCGGTATGTCGGAGCCGCCGGCGGAAGAGATCATCCGCTACGACAAGGACGCTAAGACCCGCATTGCCACCATCACGTTCGAGCGGCCGGACTACCTCAACGCGCCGACGATCGCCGCGCGTCTGCGTTACGCAGATCTGTTGCACCGGGCCGGTATCGACGACGACGTCAAGGTGTTGGTGGTCCGCGGGGCCGGTGATGACCTGGGCTCGGGCGCGGACCTCACCGAGGCCATGCGGGTGCGGGATGCGGCGGACCAACGTGCGCGGCTCGCCGAATTCAGGATCGGCGACTCGCCCGAATTGGGGGAGGTGAACTATCCCCCCGAGGGTTCGTTCCGCAGCGGCGCCACCCTCGGCCAGTGGTATGCCAATCCGAACTCGGGCATACGCGGCCTTCAGGACTTCAAAAAGATCAGCATCCTCGAGGCCAAGGGGTATTGCTACGGCTGGCACTTCTACCAAGCCGCCGACGCCGACCTGGTGATCGCCAGCGATGATGCGCTCTTCGGTCACCCGTCGTTTCGCTACTACGGCTGGGGCCCCCGCATGTGGTGGTGGGCGCAGACCATGGGCATCCGGAAGTTTCAGGAAATGGTCTTCACCGGAAGGGCTTTCACCGCCGCCGAGATGTACGACTGCAACTTTCTCAACAGCGTCGTGCCCAGGGATCAGCTCGAGACAGAGGTGCAGAAGTACGCGCTGGCCTGCGCGCGCAATCGTCCCACCGACACCGTGTTCATGCAGAAAGTCTTCTTCGAAATCATGAAGCAGTTTCAGGGTGAGTATCTGGGCAGCATGCTCACCGGTGTTTTCGAGTCGCTGGGAAGCACCGTCCGACCGGATGCCAGTGACGAGCTGACGCTCGCCGACGCGATGGAACGCGGTCTGGGCGACGCGGTCAAAGACAACGACGACAAGTTCCCGCCGGAATGGCGCCTGAGCAAGAAGGCGCGCAAGAAGAACGCCAAGAAAAAGGGCAAGCACTAGTGGTCGAGCCGCCCCTGACCGGCTACACGGTGGTCGACCTGTCCACCGGCATAGCGGGCGCCTATTGCACCAAGTTGCTGGCCGACGGCGGTGCCGATGTCATCAAATTCGAGCCGCCAGAAGGTGATCCGCTGCGTTCATGGTCGGCCTCGGGTGCCGCCATCCCGGCCGGCAGCGACGGGGCGCTGTTCAGCTTTCTGGCGAGCTCAAAACACAGCGTAGTCGTCGAGTTAAGCAAGGACGACGACGTCGAGCTGGTCAACCGCCTCTTGGCGTCCGCCGACGCGGCGGTGTGGTCGCCGGGGTCGAACGTGGCCGAAAACCCAAGTTTCACACCCGAAGCGATCCACCGGCGCCATCCGCAGCTCACGGTCACCTCGATCACGCCGTTCGGGCTGTACGGTCCGTGGCGGGACCGCGCCGCGACCGAATTCACGCTGCAGGCGTGGTCGGGAGGAATCATCGGGCTTGGCCGCGGCGATCCCGAGCGCGCGCCGGTCTTCGTCGGCGGCCGGGTCGGCGAGTATTTCGCCGGAGCCTATGCCAGTGCGGTCACGCTGGCCTCGCGCTACCGGCAAATCGGCGGCGGGGCAGGCGAACTGCTGGACCTGTCGATGTTGGAAACCCAAATCTTGGGCCTGACGTATTACCCCGTCAGTTACTTCGAGGTACTCGGGCGGCCATGGCGGGATGCCCGTCGGCTGACCATACCCGGAATAGCCCAAGCCAAAGATGGCCTGGTGGATGTCGGATGCGGCA
The DNA here is from genome assembly GCF_010730195.1 of Mycobacterium conspicuum. Taxonomy (NCBI): domain Bacteria; kingdom Bacillati; phylum Actinomycetota; class Actinomycetes; order Mycobacteriales; family Mycobacteriaceae; genus Mycobacterium; species Mycobacterium conspicuum. The sequence goes on along the minus strand of NZ_AP022613.1, from coordinate 5,030,997 downwards.
CCGCGCAGCAGTGGTTCGACCTGTGTGCGATGGTCGGTCACCCGGAGTGGATCGACGAGGAGTCGCCGCTGACGATCACCGAGCAGGCCAACGTGCACGCCGACGAAATATACGCGTGGGTGGCCGATAACTCGGTCGACGATATCCGTGAGCTTGCAACGGCTTTCCGGATACCCAACGCGCCGGTGGGCAATGGCGCCAACATTGCGACGCTGGATCATTTCGTCGAGCGCAAATCGTTTGTCCGCAACCCGCGCGACGGGTTCCAGCAGCCGGGCCATCCGTACCGCATGCGGCCGGCTCGTCTGCGGCCGCCCCAGCCGCCGCCGGGGTTAGGTGAGCACACCGAACAGTACCGGGCCGCCAGCCTGATCCCCAGGCCGGCGCCGAACGATACCGCAAAGCGGTTGCCGTTCACCGGCCTTCGCGTGGTGGACATGACGACATTCTGGGCCGGTCCGTGCTGCACTCACCTGCTGGCCATGCTCGGAGCCGAGGTCATCCACGTCGAATCCACCCGCCGCCCCGACGGCACCCGCCTGATCGCCGGCGTGCCGATCACCGAGAATCAGTGGTGGGAGAAGTCGCCGATCTTCATGGCGCTGAACACCAACAAGAAGGGCCTGACGCTGGATTTGCAAAGCTCGCGCGGGCGAGAGCTTTTGCGCAAGCTCATCACGACCAGCGATGTGATCGTGGAAAACTTCACGCCGCGGGTCCTGGATCAGATCGGCCTGGATTTCGCTGCGGTGCAAGCGCTTCAGCCCAGCGCGGTTCTGATGCGAATGCCTGGGTTCGGTCTCGACGGACCGTGGCGCGACAACCCGGCGTTCGCCTATGTCATCGAAGCGGCGGCCGGACTGAGTTGGCTGACGGGCTATCCCGACCGACCGCCCTTCGAGCCGTATTCGATCGGTGATCCCAACGCGGGTGTGCACGCGCTCAACGCGCTGCTGCTGGCGCTTGAGCACCGGCGTCGCACCGGCGAGGGCGTGCTGGTCGAAGCGTCGATGGTCGATGCCGCGCTGAGCATCTCCGCCGAGCAGATCATCGAGCACTCGGCGTACGGGGCACTGCTGGAACGCGCGGGCAACCGCGGCCCCACCGCGGCCCCGCAAAACCTCTACCGCTGCGCCGACATCGACGAGTTCGGCCGGCTCGACAGCTGGGTTGCCATCGCGGTGGAAACCGACGCGCAATGGAGTGGCCTGTGCGAGGCGCTCGGATCACCCTCCTGGGCAACCGATCCCGCGCTGGCCGATGCGGCGGGGCGTCGGGTTCACCATCACGTGATCGATGACCAGCTGGCAGCCTGGTGTGAGCACCGCAGCGGTGATGACATCGTCAAGACGCTGTGGGAGGCCGATGTGCCGGTGGCGAAGGTGATGCAACCACATCGCCAGACGGAGCTGGATCAGCTGTCCTTCCGCGGCTTCTTCGAAGTCGTCGACCACCCGGTGCACGGCAAGGCCAACTTCAGCACCGTGGCGGCGCGGTTGTCCGGCGGCCCCGACACTTTTCACGCGCGACCCGCGCCGCTGCTGGGGGAGCACAACCACGAGGTGCTCACCGAGCTTGGCTTGTCCCCCGCAGAAATCGCCGACCTGGAGGCCGAGGGTGTCATCGGCCAGGTGCCCGGCTGAGCGAGGGTCGAGCGTGCGCAGTTGTACGCCGACGACGGCGCGTCGCCGTGCAGACGCGCACACTCGTCGATTCGGTTAGTGGCGCCAGCCCGCCGCGGCCTGCGCTTCGAACGCGCTCTCGATGCGTTCGAACCTGCGCCGGATCGAGGCACGGGCTGCCTCGTGCGGCAGCACGTACAGCCGGTTGGCTTCAATCGCGTCGGCCGTCAGACGGGCGACGTCGTCGACATTGAGGGTGTCGTCCTGCGCGGGGAGCCCACCGGGGGCAGCTAAGTCGGGCGTGGCGGACAACCCGTAGTCCGCGCCGCGGATCCGCTCGGAATTGGAAACCAACTTGGTCTCGACCACCATCGGGCAGAGCACCGATACCCCGATGCCGTTGTCCTTGACCTCCCGGGCCAGCGTCTCGGCCAAGCCGACGACGCCATATTTGGCAACGCAGTACGTTCCGAGGCCGGCGTTGGGCACCAGGCCGGCGAAGGACGCCGTAAAGGCGATGTGCCCGCCCGTGCCCTGCTCGAGCAGCCTGGGCAAAAATGCCTCGACGGCATGGATCGAGCCCCACAGGTCGATGTCGATGACCCAGCGCCAGTCGTCGTGCGTCATCTCCGCGAGCGGACCCGCGACGACGATGCCGGCGTTGCTGAAGACCACGTCGACCTGTCCGAGCACCCGGAACGCCTCGTCCGCGAGATGAGTCACCTCGTCGAGATGTCGCACATCGCACGACACGCCATGTGCCTCGAATCCGTCGGCATTGAGCCGCGCGACGGCCTGCTCCAAACCCGGTTTGTCGACGTCGGCGAGGACGAGTCTGGCGCCGCGGCGAGCAAACTCGGTGGCGGTGGCCAGCCCGATACCACTCGCACCGCCGGTGACGACCGCGCCTCGGTTTTGAAATCCGTCCATAGGACGGAACCCTATTTCAGGCAGCTACCCGCATCGACGGGCAGGGTGACGCCGGTGACATAGCGTGCTTCGTCGGAGGCGAAGAACAACACGGCGTTGCTGATGTCCTCGGCGTCGACCCACGGCACGGGCAGCGTGTGGAACATCTGGCAGATTGGGGCCATGTCCTCGGGGCCGGGGTTCTCCAGGTCCGGCCGGAACAGCTTCCAGGTGCCTTCGTTCATGATCATCCCGGTGCTGACGTGGGTGGGATGCACGGAGTTGACCCGAATGTTGTGCTGCCCCAGCTCGACAGCGAAGGAACGCATCAGGCCCACCACGCCGTGCTTGGCGGCGACATAGTTGCCGCAATGCGGGTAGGCCTTCAGCCCGCCGACGGAGCTGGTCAGGATGATCGAACCGCCGTTGCCGCCCTTAATGAGGTGTGGCACACCGGCTTTCACGGTCTTCCACACGCCGGACAAGTTGACGTCGATCATTTCCTGCCAGTCGTGCTCGCTGCACTGGTCCAGGGTGTCGCCGCCGTTGCCGATGCCGGCGTTGGCCACGATGATGTCCAGCCGCCCCAGTTCCTCAACGCCGGCGTCCACCGCGGCCTTCATCGCGTCGTAGTCGCGCACGTCGACCTCGGCGGTGTAGATCCGCCGGTTGAGGCCCTTGACCAGGTCGGCGGTCTCGGCGAGCTCCTCCGGCGTCGCCGGCGGGATGGGGGAGGTCTCCACCACCCGTTTGCAGACGTCGATCGCGATAATGTCGGCGCCTTCCTGGGCCAAACGCACGGCGTGGCTGCGCCCCTGACCGTGCGCCGCCCCGGTGATGAAAGCAACTTTGCCTTCGACGCGACCAGCCATGGTTTACCTCATTTCCTTGGGTTCCTCGGTTATCTCAGCCGACGATGGCCGGCATGGTCTCCCAACCCCGCACGGTGGACGTGGGGGAAAGCTTGGCCTCGGCAAGGTTGACGTCCCACTCGGGGAAGCGCTTCAGGATCTCCTCGAGCGCGATCCGGCCCTCCAGGCGCGCCAGCGCCGAACCGAGACAGTAATGGGTGCCGACACTGAACGTCAGATGTTGACGTACCTCGCGCCGGATATCGAAAACGTCGCCGTCCGGCGGGAATTGGCGGTGATCGCGATTCGCGGCACCGATCAGCATCATCATGACGCTGCCCTCGGGCACCCGCTGTCCGTAGTACTCGATGTCGCGGGTGACGTAGCGCGAAACATGCGGCGCCGGCGGCTCGAAGCGCAGCAACTCCTCGACGGCCGCCGGAATCAACGACGGGTCCTCGACCAGCGCGCGCCGCTGGTCCGGATGCTCGGCCAGGACCTTGCCGGCCCATCCGATCAGCCGCGTCGTGGTCTCATTGCCGGCGCCGGACACCACGCCGACATAGGTCAGCAGCTCATCACGGGTCAGCCTGCGCACGGTGCCGGTTTCGTCCTCGAACTCGACGTTGAGCAGCTCGGTCATGATGTCGTCGGAGGGATGCTCGGCGCGCCAGTCGATGTACTGGCCGAAGAAGTCTGGGCTTCCGACGTTATCCATCGAGGCCTTCATCGGCTTACCGGCCTCGGTGCGCAGCTGAGCGTTCGCGAAATCGCGTGCGGCTTCCTGATCTTCCTCGGGGACGCCCAGCAGCATGCCGATCACCCGCATCGGCATCTGCGCGCCGAGGTCGGCGACGAAGTCGAAACCGCCGGCGCCGATCAGCGGATCCAAACTGCGCGAACAGAATTCGCGGATCTTGGGCTCGAGCGCGTTGACCTTGCGTGGGGTGAACATCCGGGACAACAACTTGCGGTGGATGTCGTGGATTGGCGGATCCTCGAAAATGACCGTCCCGGGCGGGATGTCGATATTGGCCTTGATGATTTCCAGGATCGCGCCCCTGGCGGAGCTGAAGGTCTGATAGTCGACCAGCGCGTCATCGACGTCGGCGAACCGGCTCAGCGCATAAAAGTCGTGCTGCTCGTTGTAGTACAGCGGCGCTTTTTCGCGCAGCCGCCGAAACATCGGGTAGGGGTCGGCGATCAGGTCAACGTCATAGGGGTCGAAGTAGACATCGTTTGCCGCGCTGACTGTCACCGATTATCGCCTCCTCGCCGGAACCGCGTCGTGCCGGGGATTGTCATTCTGGATATTAGAGAATCTGATTCTCACAGGCAAACGCGGTGCGATAGTTGCTCGGCGCGGCGGGCGGCGGTCTCAGGCGGGCGTGCCGATGAATCCGCGTGAGCAGAAATCCCACACCTCATCAGCGGTGATGGGATGGACGGTGGCGTCGTCGGGGCCACCGCTGGACTGCGCGATGAACATGACCGTCTGCATCGTCATCGCGGCCATCCGCTTGGCGTTGACGCCCGCGCGCAACTCACCGGCGTCGCTGGCCGCTTCCATGAGCTCGGTCAGCAACGCCAGCAGGGGCGCATGGGCGACCTTGACCTCGGCTGGGTGCGTGACCAGCAAACGTGGCGCGAAGTCGGTGAAGAGCGGCCGTTTGGCGGTCGGGTCCGGACGTGACGACTCATAAAGCAGCTCCACGGCGACCTTGAGCCGCTGCAGCGGGTCGGATTGGCTTTCGGTGGCGGCGCGAATTTGGTCGGCGGAGCGGCTCAGGGCGTCTTCGAACAGCGCCAGCAGCAACTCATGCTTGCCGTCAAATTGCAGGTAGAAGCTCCGCAGTGACTGACGGGAGCGGTCCACGACCTCCTGGACGGTGAAGTCCGTGCTGCCCTTTTCGATGATGATGGCCTGCGCGGCATCGAGAAAGCGCTGAACGCGCTGCGCCGCCCGCAGTTTCGCGGTCTTGATGGACCGCTCGACCGCACGTTGCTTCCAGGCTGGCTCCTCGCTGGCGCTGGTCACCGGGGGCTCAGGGGATTGCCGCGGTTGGAGAACATGATTGGACTCTACCGGAGAACGCCGTGCCATCGTTGCGGTGAACCCCCTCACGGACGACGTGTTGGAGATTGTAACTTTCTAACGACGAGAATACTATTCTCTTACACGTTGGTATGGAAGCGAAATCGCAAGAGTAGAACGCGCCGTTCAGAGAACGCTAGAGAACCTCGAAATTCGTTATCTGCCGATGGTTCCAGCCGGAACTGACCGGAGAACCCTGGAGACTAGCTGTGCAGCTGACCTTTGACGCCGAGGTCGAGGCGTTCCGGACCGAGTTTGTGGCGTTCTTGGACGCGCACCTGCCCGCCTTCGTAACCGGCTCAGCTGAGACGTTGGAGCGGCCGCAGTCGAGTTCGCACATCCCGGAGTGGGCCAGGCGCTGGCAACGACTGCTATTCGATAGCGGCTGGCTGTTGCCCGGCAATCCGCCAGAGTTCGGTGGGCGTAACGCAACGTTGTTGCAGCAATACGTGTACGCCGAAGAGCTGGCCCGGCGGCGGATGTATCAGAGCTTCAATCCGCAGGGCGTGGGGATCATCGCCGCCTCGTTGCTGTCGTTTGGAACCCCGGCCCAAAAGCAGCGCTGGGCCGTGCCGATCCTGCGGGCCGAGATAACCGCATCGCTCGGCATGAGCGAACCGGGCGCGGGATCGGACCTGGCATCGCTGAAAACGCGGGCGGTACTTGACGGCGACCACTTCGTGGTCAACGGGCAGAAGGTGTGGACGTCCGGCGCCCACCACGCGGACGTGCTTTTGACGTTCGTACGCACGGACCCCGACGCGCCAAAGCACAAGGGAATCAGCGCATTACTCATCCCGACCGACACCCCAGGGGTGGTGCGCCGGCCGTTCGCGTCGGTGTCGGACCACGACGACGTGGACTTCAACGAAGTGTTTTTCACCGACGCGCGGGTGCCGGTCGAAAACCTGGTGGGCGAGTTGAACGCCGGATGGCGGGTGGCGACCGGGTCGTTGGGCCATGAACGCGCCATGTTGTGGATGGACTATGCCGACATGTTGCACGCGCTGACAGTCGAATTCACCCCGTCGGGCGCAGTGCAGCGCGACCACTACGAAACCCTGGTGATGGATCGTCACGCGATGCAACTGCTGGGCTCCGCGACCTTGGCCAAGGCCGCTCGCGGTGAGGAGGACGTGCCGGCGCAGTCGGTGCTCAAACTGCTTGGCTCCGAAGCAATGCAGCGCGCCTGCGAGGATGCGCTGAGTGCAAAAGGCCCCGAGGGCCTCGTGCTACATGCGGTGACCGCCCCATACGCACCGCTGAACCTGGACAGTCACTACAGCAGCTGGTTCGACCGGTACGTGCGCACCTTCGCGGCGACCATCGCCGGCGGGACCTCGGAGATCCAGCGCAACATCATCGCCGAACGAGTACTTGGGCTGCCGCGAAACCTGTAGCACGCGATGGGATTTGGCGGCAGACGTCTACTGGGTGTCTTTCCAGGCCCAGTATCCGATGGCCGCCAGCCCTGCCGCGATGGCCACCGCACCTAGCACCATCCCGGCGATCGCGGTCCGGGGATTGTCCGCTTGGCCGCGTTTGACCCGTCCCCGGCCGATATCCCCGGTAATGACCGCCGCGATGCCGAAGGGAACCCCGATCATCAACCAACAGGTCATGAGTGCGACCAGGCCCAGGAGCACCGAGGCGACGCCGAACTGGTTTTGCGGTGTGTCCGGGGTCTGCCGACGAGGATCCGGTCTGCTCATGTGTTTCGATGCTAGTCCGTCGCGAACGGGACGCCGTGATGTGTGTGTGCCAGCGCGTGTTAGCGCGTCAGAGTTGCGCCAGGCGTGGCGCATAGCCCTTGGCCCGCAATGTCACTCCAGCCTCGGCGATCAACTCTCGTGCGCTGCCGAGCAATCCGTCCAGGATCAACGATCGTTTGATGTGTCGGTGCAGCTGGTGTTCGGCGGTGAATCCGATTCCGCCCAGCACCTGCTGGCAGTGCCGCGCGGCGGTCAGTGCCGCCTGGCCGGCCGCGGCCTTGGCCAGCAGGCTGGCCAGCTCGTCCGCCTCGGTGTCGGCGGCCTCCAACGTTGCTTCGGCGCCTTCGATGGCGACGAGTGTTTCGGCCAACCGATGTCGGATCGCCTGAAACGAGCCGATGTGACGGCCGAATTGAACACGGTCCAGGGCGTGTTGGCGGGCCAGCGCGAGCATGGCCCGGCTCGCACCAACCAGCCACCACCCCAAGGCTTGTCGACCGGCGGCCAGCGCGGCCGGCGACAGCGGATCTCCTTCGCGCACAGGGTGTATCGGCAGCTCGCCGTCGATCGCCGATGTCGGTCCGTCACCGCGCTCCCAGGTCACCCAGGACCCGGCCGTGAACGGCAGTGGCGTCGTCAAGCCGGGCGGGCGCCCGCCAGCGCGCAGCACGACGTCGTTCAGCACCGGCGCGTGCGCACCGGTTTCTCCGAGCAGTCGAAATACCAAAGGAATTGCCACATCAGGGATTTCGTCGAGCATATCCAGCCAGCCGAGCTCGGATAGCGCCGCGTCGAGCTTGGCCCCCGAAGCCGCGCTCATCGTGGTGCGCAGCGAGTCGGCCAGCATGTGCAGTGACTCGGGATCTGGTGTTTCTGGCAAGACTCACTCCTTCCCGAGGTCGAGCAGCCGACGGGCGATGATGTTGCGCTGAATCTCGGCCGTCCCGCCGTAGATGGTCGCCGCGCGGGAATAGAGGTACTCGGAGCGCCAGGGTACGTCCTGGAGTTCGAGGGTTCCGGGCAGTAGGTCGCGGACGGTGTCGTAGAGCCGTTGCTCGGCACCGGCCAGCAAAACCTTGTCGACTGAGGTGTCGGGGCCGAGCCGGGCGCCGTCGCGCAACCGGTGCTGGGTGATCCGCGAACGGCAGCGCAGCGTGTGCAGGCCGAGATAGGCCTCGCCCAGCTCGTATTCGTCGTGGCCGTCGAACGCCGGAATGTCGGCGGTTTCCTTGATCAGTTCGTCGAATCGCGCATAGAGGTAGGCGATCCGCTGCCAAAAGCAGCTGGAGCGCTCATAGGGCAGCAGGTCCATCGCGAGTCGCCAGCCGTCGCCCGGCTTGCCGAGCATGCGGCTGGCCGGGATGACCACGTCGTCGTAGTAGACCTCGCAGAATTCGTCGACGCCGTGCATGGTGCGCAGCGGGCGAATCGTGATGCCCGGGCTGTCCAGGTCGACGAAGAACGCGGTGATGCCTTCATGGTTTGGCTGACCGGGCGCGGTGCGGGTGAGCAGCACGCAGCGCGTGGAGAACTGCGCGTAGCTGGTCCAGACCTTCTGCCCGTTGACGATCCAGTTGTCGCCGTCCTGGACCGCCCGGGTCGTCAACGATGCCAGGTCGCTACCGGAGCCGGGCTCGGAAAAGCCTTGGCACCATTGCTCCTCGCCGCGCAGCAGTCGCGGCACCATTTCGGCGGCGAGTTCGGGTGGGGCGTAATCGATCATCGTGGGTGTGAGTACCTCGAGCATCGAGTACGGCCCGGGCTCGGCAAGTCGCCGGCCGACCACTTCTTCGCCGACGATCGCGCGCAGCAGCGCCGGACCCCCCAAGCCGCCGACCTCGACGGGCCAGCCGTAGCGCATCCAGTCGGCGTCGTACAGGGCCCGGCTAACCCGAGCGAATTGCTGCATATGGCCCTGCAGCGAGTGGTCGGGTCCGGGCGTCAGGTCGTGCTCGTCGAGCCACGCGCGCAGACCGCTGCGGAACTCCTCGACATTCACGGCTTGGCTCTCAGGGCTGCGGGCGACCGATGGCGTGTGGGCGTCCGGAGTCGTGCACGCCGCTGCGACGGATGAACGTCATGGCCCGGGTCTTCAGCCGCCAGCCATCGGCGGTGCGCAGGTAGGTGTCGCGGTAATAGCCGATGCGCATGTCGTGGGTGGAACCGTCGATGAAGCACAACGGCTGGGTGCCGCTCGCCGAATCCCCGTCGATGTCGCCGATCAGAGCGGTCCCGGTGAGGAACAAGCCCTTTGGTGCCGCGGCCACCAGCTCGGGAAACCGGTCCAGGTTGTAGGTGGAACCGAAGGCGCTGTAGGTCCCGTCGGGCGTGAAGACTCCGATGAGGCCCTCGATGTCTTCTTGGGTGATGGTGACCGCGTAGCGAGCGAGAAGTTGCTGGATCTCGACCAGGTCCTCAGTTCTTGTTGGCATATACCTTGCCGCCTTTCATGACGAAGCCGACGTTCTGCGTAACGGTGATGTCGTCCAACGGGTTTCCCGGCACCGCGATGATATCGGCAAGCAAGCCCGGTGCCAGCCGGCCCCGGTCGGTCGAGTTGATCAGCTCGGCGGCGACAACCGTGGCCGCGCGCAGCACCGCCAACGGCGGCATGCCCCAGTCGACCAGGGTGACAAGCTCGTCGGCGTTGCGGCCGTGCGGTATCGCCGGCGCATCCGAGCCGACCGCGATCTTCACCCCGGCTTCGTAGGCGGCCTTGATCGATGTCTTCGCCTTCGGGAACATCTCGGCGGCCTTGTCCTGCAACTCCTTCGGAGCGCGGGACACGTCCATCGCCTCGGCGAGCCTGCGGGTGGTCACCAGGAACCGCTCGTTGTCGACGAGCATCTGGATGGCCTCGTCGTCCATCAGGAAGCCGTGTTCGATGCAGTCGATGCCGCAAGCGACCGCGTGCTTGACCGCTTCGGCTCCGTGCGTATGCGCGGCGACGCGCAGCCCGCGCCGGTGCGCCTCGTCGACAATCGCGCGCAATTCCTCATCCGAATAGTGTTGTGCGCCAGCCTCACCGGTCAACGACATCACGCCGCCGGAAACGCAGACCTTGATCAGTTCGGCGCCGTGCTTGATCTGGTATCGCACGGCCTTGCGGATCTCGTCGATTCCGTTGGCGATGCCCTCTTCGACGGTGAGCTCGAGCGCGCCCGGCATGAAGGCGGCGAACATCGTCGGGTCCAGGTGCCCGCCGGTGGGCGTGATCGCGTGACCGGCCGGAACGATTCGGGGCCCGTCGATCCATCCCGCGTCGATCGCCTTGCCAAGGGCGACGTCGAGCAGGTAGCCGCCGGTCTTGACGAACAGGCCCAGGTTGCGCACGGTGGTGAATCCCGCCCGCAGCGTGCGTCGGGCATTGCCGACCGCGCGCAGGACCCGCGTCGGTGGATCATCTTGAACTTGGGACAGCCCGGGCGTTTCGCCGCGCCCGCCCATCAGGAGGTTGACCTCCATGTCCATCAAGCCGGGCAGCAGGACTTGATCGCCCAGATCGATCAGCTCGCCTTCGGGTTCGCCCCCGAAACCGGCGATGCGGTCGCCCTCGATCTTCAGGATGCCGGGCGAAACGATGTCGCCGGTGTCGACGTCGAGCAGTCCGGCAGCCTTGAGCGTCAACACCTTCTAAATCACCGGCTCCCGGGTCACCTCAACCCACGCCGCACCGCTGTCGGGGACGCGCGGCTGCTTCCACGCCTCGATCGGAAACGACACCATCACCAACGATTGCATCATGTGCATCAGGGTCTTGGCGTCGTCGGGCAGGTCGTCGAGCGGGAACTTGTCGCAGTACGCGATCACGTCGTTCAACCGGGGGAACGCAACGTCATAGAACGCCTGCATCTCGGCCATCGTCGAAGCCAGCCGCTTGGCGTAGCGCTCGGGCTCGGTGGCCAGGTCCCAGTCCAAAAACGGCTGAAGAGCCTCGAATTCAGACGGTAACGGCATTGCGCTGGTGCTCCTTGACGTAGTTGGCTGTCGTGTGGTGCAGATGGCGGATCAGGATTTCCTGGTCGCACAGCAGGAACTCCTTGACGGCCCGGGTACCGATCATGGTCTGGGTCGCCTCCAGGGTGTTGGCGTCCTGCAGCGCGTACTCCTTGAACGTCACCGCGGCCAGCTCCTGGGCCAGACGTTCGCGCGCGTTGCGCGGCGGCACGAAATACAGCGTGGACTCGAAGATGTGCTTGTCCACCGCGGTGGGCCAGTAGTGGTAGGTCAAAAACCAGCCCGGCTCCCAGATCAGCAGCATGAAGTTGGGGTAGAACAGCCACGAGTCGATACCCCACTGCGGCACTCGCTTGACGTTGACACCCGGCGGCAGCTCCAAGTTCTCGATGATCTCCGGCTTGTCCCAGGGACCGAACAGTCCACTGCGCAGCACCTGGTCCATCGGCTTGACCATGCTCATGTCCACCGGCGGTGCCTGACCACCCCACGTCGACTGCAAGTTGTGCGGGCCGGCCAGCTCATAGTGCAGCGCTTCGTAGCCGTACTTCTGAATCTTTGCGGCTTCTTCCTTGGTGTACTGGCCCTGGTGCAGGATCGGCGCGTGGTAGAACTCGACGAACGCGTCGATGAACAGCTTCCAGTTGCTGCCCACCTCGGCCCGGTAGGAGTAGGTCTCGGTCATCTCGCCGAAGGGGTAGCCCTCGATGCTCTTGGCCAGCGGTCCGAGGTAGTCGACCAGCGGCGCCGCGTTGTCGTCGAAATTGATGAAGATGAAGCCTTCCCACACCTCGCAGCGCACGGGTGCGAGCCCGTAGTTGCCCTTGTCGACGTTGAAGAATTCGTCCTCCTGCTGGATGAACGTCAACTCGCCGTCCAGGCTGTAGCGCCAGGCGTGGTACTTACAGGTGAACTGCCGGCAGGTGCCGGAGGTCTCCTCATGCGGAAAGTCGTTCCACACCAACTTGTTTCCCCGGTGCCGACAGACATTGTGGAACGCCTTGACCGCGCCGTCCTTGGTCTTGACGATGATCGCCGACGTGCCCGGGCCGACCGAGGGCAACTCCCTGGTGAAGTAGCTGCCGGTGCGCGGCAGGCGATTGACCCGCCCGACGTTGAGCCACTGCTTTTTGAAGATCGCCTCGCGCTCGGCCTCGAAGAATGCCGGATCGATGCAGTCGGTGTAGTCGACCGGTTCCGTGCCCAGCTCGGGGTAGTTTTCGGTCCAGCTGCCAGCAGCTGGTTTAGGAAAGTGGGGCAATGTTCTTACCTCTCTTTTGGAACGTTATTCGTGGCCGCCGTGGGCTGAAGCGTCTTCGAGCTCCACGCCAAAAGTGTTGAAAGCCATCGCCAGCAGCGCGTAACAGCCGACCGTGAAGATGAGGTCCATCCGCTGCTGGTCGTTGAGGCGCTCGCCGAGTGCCGCCCAGGTCTCGTCGGACATCTGCGACTTCTCTTCGAGTTCGTCGACCGCAGTGATCACCACCCGATCGAAGGGATCGGCGGCTTCGCCTTTTTTGACCGCCGCGATCTGGTCATCGGTGATGCCCTCGTCCTTGGCCATGCGGACGTGGTGAGACCACTCGTAGGCGCAGTCGCGACGGTGTGCGACGCGCAGGATGGCGAGTTCGCGGATGCGCGCCGGCAGCGTGGATGACGTCAACAGGTGGACGTTGAAGCGAAGAAAGGCCTTGGCCAGCGCGGGGTGGTGGGCGAACGTGCTGAGCGCGTTGTTGGTATCCGCGCCCCGCATCGCCGAGAGCGCCTGCCGGGTAGCCTCGTCCCACTGATCAGCAGGCAACGGCGACAGGCGCATCCACTCTTCCTTTCAGGGGACTCTCGGCTGAAGAGAATCATATTCTCATTTCTAACCAATAGACTTGCATGATTCGCACAATTGGTCAATGCCGACGGGGGGTGATCCGCACTGGTGGACCCCCGATCGCGCGCCCGCGCCGGGCGTTGCGTCGCCGCGCCGTGCTCGGCGGCCGCTCAGACGGCCAGTCGTCACGCCCGGCTCGCGGCCTCCGGGGCGGCCGCGCTGAACCGCGATTTCCGCCGGGACGCTCGCGCACGCGAAGGGCCGATCAGCCCTAATATTTGTTCCGCGATGACCTCGGCGTATCGGCCCGGCGGACCTCATGAATGTTGATTCTCACTTCGCGAGAAGATAGTTTTCAAGGAAGCGGGCTTCGGGGCAGACGCCGGCTTCCGACAGCTTCGGGAGCAGATTCCTGAGAGGAAACGGTCATGAACAAAGAAGACATGATGCTGATCAGTGTGGACGACCACACTGTCGAGCCACCGGACATGTTCAAGAACCACCTGGCGAAGAAGTACATCGACGACGCGCCCCGGCTGGTGCACAACGCCGACGGCTCGGACATGTGGAAGTTCCGCGACACAGTGATCCCCAACGTCGCGCTGAACGCGGTCGCCGGCCGGCCAAAGGAGGAGTACGGCATCGAGCCGACGGGCCTCGACGAGATCCGGCCGGGTTGCTACAACGTGGACGAGCGCATCAAGGACATGAACGCCGGCGGCATCCTGGCCTCGATCTGCTTCCCGTCGTTCCCGGGCTTTGCCGGCCGCCTGTTCGCCACCGAGGACAGCGACTTCTCGATCGCACTGGTGCAGGCCTACAACGACTGGCACATCGACGAGTGGTGCGGGGCGTACCCGGCCCGGTTCATTCCCATGGCGATACCGGTGATCTGGGACGCCGAGGCGTGCGCCGCCGAGGTGCGCCGGGTGTCGAAGAAGGGTGTGCATGCGCTCACCTTCACCGAGAATCCCGCGGCGATGGGCTACCCCAGCTTCCACAACGAGTACTGGAATCCGTTGTGGGAAGCGTTGTGCGACACCAACACCGTGATGAACGTCCACATCGGGTCCTCGGGCCGGCTGGCGATCACCGCGCCCGATGCGCCGATGGACGTGATGATCACGCTGCAGCCGATGAACATCGTGCAGGCCGCGGCCGACCTGCTGTGGTCGGCACCGATCAAGAAGTACCCCGACCTCAAGATTGCCCTGTCCGAGGGCGGCACCGGGTGGATCCCGTACTTTCTGGAGCGCGCCGACCGCACCTTCGAAATGCACTCCACCTGGACGCATCAGAACTTCGGCGGCAAGTTGCCGTCCGAGGTGTTCCGCGACCACTTCCTGACTTGCTTCATCAGCGACAAGGTCGGCGTGGCGCTGCGCAACATGATCGGCATCGACAACATCTGCTGGGAAGCCGACTACCCGCACAGCGACTCGATGTGGCCGGGCGCGCCCGAAGAGCTCTGGGATGTGTTGAGCATCAACAACGTTCCCGACGATGAAATCAACAAGATGACCTACGAGAACGCCATGCGGTGGTACTCGTTCGACCCGTTCACCCACATCTCGCGGGAACAGGCGACCGTCGGTGCGCTGCGCAAGGCCGCCGAGGGGCACGACGTGTCCATCAAGGCGGCGGGCCACGACAAGGACAGCCGGGCCGGAGGCTCCTTCGCCGACTTCGCGGCCAACGCGAAAGCCCTTACCGGCAATAAGGACTGACCGCACCATCGGACTAGCCTGAGCGCCGGTGCCTGTAACTGACTGAAGGAGATCGAGCTGTGCCCGGCGGTGGAATGAATTTCGAGCTGACCGACGACCAGGAGCTGATTCGCAAGTCGGTCGCCGAATTGGCGCGGAAGTTCGACGACCAGTATTGGATGGAAAAGGACCAGGCGCACGAGTTTCCGACCGAGTTCTACAAGGCCATAGCCGACGGCGGCTGGCTCGGCATGACGATCCCGACCGAGTACGGCGGCCACGGCCTAGGGATCACCGAGGCCACCATCCTGCTCGAGGAGGTCGCCAAGTCGGGCGGCGCCATGAACGCCGCCAGCTCGATTCACCTGTCGATCTTCGGCATGCAGCCGGTGGTCGTGCACGGCTCCGACGAACTCAAGGCCCGCACATTGCCCTCCGTCGCCACCGGCGAGGTGCATGTGTGCTTCGGGGTCACCGAACCCGGTGCCGGACTTGACACTTCGCGCATCACCACGTTCGCCAAGCGCGACGGGGACCGCTACATCGTCAACGGCCGCAAGGTGTGGATCTCCAAGGCGATGGAGTCCGACAAGATCCTGCTGCTGACCCGCACCCAGAGTTACGAAGAGGTCACCAAGAAGACCGACGGGATGACGCTGTTTCTCACCGATCTCGATCGCAGCCGCGTCGAGATAAGACCGATTCGCAAGATGGGTCGCAACGCGGTGAGCTCCAACGAGTTGTTCATCGACAATCTGGAGATTCCCGTCGAAGATCGAGTTGGCGAGGAAGGCAAGGGTTTTCAGTACATACTCGATGGCCTGAACCCGGAGCGGATGCTGATCGCCGCCGAGGCGTTGGGCATCGGCCGGGTGGCGCTGGAAAAGGCCGTGAAGTACGGCAACGAGCGCGAGGTCTTCGGTCGGCCCATCGGCATGAATCAGGGCCTGCAGTTCCCGCTCGCCGACTCGCTGGCGCGCCTCGACGCCGCCGAGTTGATGCTGCGCAAGGCCACGTGGCTCTACGACAACGGCAAACCCTGTGGCCGCGAGGCGAATACGGCAAAGTACTTGTGCGCCGACGCGGGCTTCGCTGCCGCCGATCGGGCATTGCAAACCCACGGCGGCATGGGTTATGCGGAGGAGTACCACATCACGCGCTACTTCCGTGAGGCCCGGCTGATGAAGATCGCACCGGTCAGCCAGGAAATGATCCTGAATTTCCTGGGCGCCAACGTGCTGAAACTGCCGAGAAGCTATTGACCGCTTTGAACGCGGACCCCGTGCTGCTGTCCGAAGACCGCGACGGTGTGCGCACACTGACCCTCAACCGGCCGCACCGCAAGAACGCGATCAATCCCGAACTGTGGATCGCGTTGCGCGACGCGCTCGACGCGGCCGGTCACGACCGCGGCGTGCGTGCACTCGTGATCACCGGCGCCGCCGGGAGCTTCTGCTCCGGCGCCGACATCTCGGTCCCCGAGGACATTCACCCGAGGCACAAGCTGCAGCGCTTGACCGACGTGGCGCTGGCGTTGCACGAACTTCCGATTCCGACGGTCGCCAAGGTCGCCGGGGTCGCCGTCGGCGCCGGCTGGAATCTGGCGCTGGGGTGCGATTTGGTGGTCGCGACGCCCGAATCCACGTTCTGTCAGATCTTTTCGAAAAGGGGCCTGTCGATCGACCTCGGCGGATCCTGGCTGCTGCCGAAACTCGTTGGCCTGCAACAGGCTAAGCGGCTGACGCTGCTGGCCGAAACGATCGACGCCGCCCAAGCCCGCGCACTGAACCTGGTGACGTGGGTGGTGCCGGCTGACCAGATCGACTCCTTCGTCGACGATCTCACCGACCGGTTGGCCGCGGGCCCGCCCGTCGCGCTGGCCGCCAGCAAGGCGCTGCTGAACGAAGGCGCCGACCGTACTCTGCGCGACGCGCTGGCCAACGAGGCCCGCGCGCAGACCGGCAATTTCGCCACCGCGGACGCCCAAGCCGCCTATGCCGCTTTCGCGCAACGGCGGGAGCCGTCGTTTACTGGTCGGTGGGCGTTGTCAAAATCCAGCGATTCGGAGCACTCGGAGTAGAGATATGCGTGAAACGGTCATTGTTGGGGCGGTGCGGACGCCGGTGGGGAAGCGGAACGGCGGGTTGTCCGGCATGCACGCCGCCGATCTGTCCGCGGTCGTCCTCAACGAGCTCCTGGAGCGCACCGGTGTCGATCCGGCAGTGGTCGACGACGTGATTTGGGGTTGCGTCTCCCAAGTGGGCGACCAGTCCAGCAACATCGGACGCTATGCGGTGCTGGCCGCCGGCTGGCCGGAGAGCATCCCGGGGACCACCGTGAATCGGGCGTGCGGGTCCAGCCAGCAGGCCCTCGATTTCGCGGTGCAGGCGGTGATGTCGGGGCAACAGGACGTCGTCGTGGCCGGCGGTGTCGAGGTGATGAGCCGGGTGCCACTCGGTACGGCCAGGGCGACGGGAATGCCCTACGGGCCCAAGGTCCTTGCCCGCTACGACGACTTCTCGTTCAACCAGGGGTTGTCGGCGGAGATGATCGCCAAGAAGTGGGGCTTCTCGCGGACGCAGCTCGACGAATACTCCGCGTCGTCGCACGAGCTGGCCGCCGCGGCCCAGGACGGCGGCGCCTTCACCGACCAGATCGTCCCGGTCTTTGTCGACGACGGCGATATCGTGACCGCCGACGAGGGCGTGCGCCGCGGGACCAGCGTCGAGAAGCTGGCCGGGCTGAAGCCGGCGTTCACCGAGGACGGGGTGATCCACGCGGGCAACTCCTCGCAAATCTCCGACGGCGCGGCCGCGCTGCTGGTGACCACGGCGGAGATGGCGCTCCAACTCGGGCTGACCCCGCTGGTGAGGTACCGGGCCGGCGCGGTCACCGGCGCGGACCCGGTGCTGATGCTGACCGGACCGATCCCGGCGACCGAGAAGGTTCTGGCCAAGGCCGGGATCGCGTTATCCGAAGTCGGCGTCTTCGAGGTGAACGAAGCCTTCGCGCCGGTGCCGCTGGCCTGGCTCGCCGAAACCGGGGCCGACCGGCAGCGGATGAACCCGCTCGGCGGCGCGATCGCGCTCGGCCACCCGCTCGGCGCCTCCGGTGCGGTGCTGATGACGCGCATGGTCCACCACATGCGTGACCACGGCATTCGTTACGGGCTGCAGACCATGTGCGAAGGCGGCGGAACCGCCAACGCCACGGTGGTCGAACTCGTCACTTAGCCCGCGCGGCCCGCGCGGCCGCCCGCCTGGCAACGACGACCTTGCCGCGGCCGGGAAACCAACCTACTGTGTGTTCAGTTGGTTAGTTTTGCCGAATGGAGTCAGGTGCCCGCCGCACGGCCGTACGACGCGCTTCTCGCCAAGGGCGAGGACCGCAAGCAACGGATCCTCGCGGTGGCGCAGCGGCTCCTGACGCGAAATGGCTGGCGCAACACCACACTGGCCCAGATCGCCGGCGAAGCCGGGGTTACTCCCGCGGGATTGCTGCACCACTTCGAATCCAAGGAGCAGTTGCTGCACGCCGTGCTCGACGCACGTGACTTCGACGACGAGACCCATGCCGACCGGGGCGGCGATCTGTTCGGCGAGATCGCTCAGGTGGCCGATCGTTTCGACCGCGCGCCCGAACTGATCGGCACGTTCACCGTGCTGCTGGCGGAGAACATCCTTCCGGAGGCTCCGCTGCACGACCGCCTGCTGGCCAGGCACCGGGATGCGATCGACATCGTCGCCGCGGCCATCCGCCGCGGTCAGGCCGCCGGTCAGTACCGCGCCGACCTGAACCCCGCCGTCAAGGCGGTCGAAATTCTCGCCTTCGTCCACGGAATGGAAACAATATGGTTGCTCGACCCGTCGATACCCCTGACAGAGGTGTTCAAGGAGTACGCCGAGGCGCTGGCGCGCGACTTCGCACCGCCAAGCCACAACGCCCAGACGTCCCTGACGTCCCCGAGGTCCCAGACAACCCAGACATGAGGTATCGGCTGCACGTCGTGGCCGCCGACGTCGCCGACGTGGTGCGGTTCGCCGGCGGGTGGCTCTTCGACCGTGCGATGGCGGGATGGGATGTCACGGTTCTCCTCGTCGACCACCCCGATGATCGGCCGTTGAAGATCCTCGGTGCGCGGACGCTCGACTTGGAAGAGGCCCTGGCCACCATCGATTCCGGGGCCGACAACGGCCCCCGGCCCCAAGCGCTCGCGGCCGCGGCCGATCTGTTCGGATGCGACGCGCGGGTGCGGCAAGGAGTTCTGCGGGCCCTTGATCAGGGCGTCACCGAGGTCACGCTGTGGGGAGAGACCTGGCCGTCCGAGCTCGATGACAGCGTTGGCCTGGTACAGCACCGGCTGAGCACGGCCGCGCAGACCTTCAAAGCCCAGGCGCTGGCCGCCGTCTTTAACGTCGGCGAGGTACCGCAGAGTTCGGTCGGTCACACCGAAACATTCCGCAGCGGGCTGCTGGCGTGGCCCTCGGTAGCAGCCGATTTGATTCCCGCCGGCTAGCGACCCGCTCACGGCAGCCGTCGTTGACGGAGATCATGCCGTGTGGAAATCTAATACTCATCTCTGAGAGGATCATTCTCACTGCTGAGATTCGAAACGGAGCACGATGGCGAACGACTTCTCCAAGATGGACTTTTTTCGCGGCAAAGAGCTCATCGAGGACCCCTACCCCTACTACGAGTCGCTGCGGCAGCAATGCCCCGTGACAAAAGAAGCGCACCATGGCGTGACCATGGTGACGGGCTGGGACGAAGCCTGCGCCGTGCTGAACGACGCCGAGACGTGGTCGTCATGCATCTCGGTGACCGGGCCGTTCCCCGGCTTTCCGGTATCCCTGGAAGGCCTGGGGGACTCTGACATCACCGAGCTGATCAAAGAGCATCGTGACGAGCTGCCGTTCAGCGATCAGCTGCCCACGCTCGATCCGCCGACCCACACCGACCACCGCTCGTTGCTGATGCGGCTGATCACGCCCAAGCGCCTCAAGGAGAACGAGGACGCCATGTGGGCGCTGGCCGACCAGGCCCTCGACGATTTCCTGGCGCCCGGCCACGGCGAATGGATCAAGGGCTTCTCCGGCCCGTTCACGCTGCTGGTGATCGCCGACCTGCTGGGTGTGCCGATGGAGGATCGCGACAAGTTCGTCAAGGGCATCGCCGAACACGCGGGCGGCGGAATCGGGGGAACCGGCAAGGAATCGCTGGCGCACAGCCCGCTCGAATTCCTTTACGGTCTGTTCTCCGACTACGTCCGCGACCGTCGCACTGCGCCTCGCGACGACGTGTTGACCGGCCTTGCGAGCGCCACCTTCCCGGACGGCACCATTCCCGAAGTCGAAGACGTGGCGCGCGTTGCGGCCAATGTCTTCTCAGCGGGCCAGGAAACCACCGTGCGGCTGCTCGGCGCTTCGCTGCAGACGCTGGGGGAGCGGCCCGACATTCAGGCGCAATTACGTAAAGACCGCAGCCTGATCCCCAACTTCATCGAGGAGTCGTTGCGCTATGAGAGCCCGGTCAAGGGGGACTTCCGGATGAACCGGGTGCCGGTCAATGTCGGTGGTGTGGACCTGCCGGCCGGCACCACCGTGATGATCGTGCAGGCGGCCGCGAACCGCGATCCGCGCCGGTTCGAAGACCCTGCCACATTCGACCCGGGCCGCAAAAACGCGCGGCAGCACATCTCGTTCGGACGCGGGATCCACAGCTGCCCCGGCGCGCCGTTGGCGCGCGCCGAGACCCGGGTGGCGATCGAGCGGCTGCTCGACCGGACCTCCGACATCCGCATCGACGAGCGTATGCACGGCCCGGCCAATGACCGCCGCTACCAATATGTTCCGACCTATATTTTGCGCGGCCTGACCGAATTGCACCTGGAGTTCACGCTGGCATGAAAGTCTGGGTCGACGATTCGCGTTGTCGTGGTCATGGTGTGTGTGTCACGCTGTGCGCCGATGTGTTCAGCCTGACCGACGACGGATATGCGGTGGCCATAGATTCCGATGTGCCAACGGAATTGGAGGCCGACGCGCACGAAGCCATCCAGTGCTGCCCCGAGCAGGCCATCAGCGAGACCTGATCAGCAATCCTGGAAAACCCCTGGAAAATAAGGAGTTTCGAGTGCCAAAGGGATATGTCATCCTCACCGAGGCCATCAAGGATCCGGAGGGCATGAAGGCCTACGGCAAGGCGGCGGGGTCGGCCATGGGCGGAGTCAAGGTCCTCGCGGTGGATACCGACCCCAAGGTCCTCGAAGGCACGTGGCACGGCGACCAGACCGTCGTGCTCGAATTCGAATCGGTCGATGCCGCCCGCGCGTGGTACGAGTCCGAGGCTTACCAAGCGGCGGCGAAACTGCGGCAGGCGGCCGCCGATTGCAACGCCGTCATCCTCTCCGGCTTCTGACTTTCCCGAGCAGACGCTCGCGGGGACTACTCCTTGATGGAAATCGCCTGCCGGGGGCATTGCCGGACCGCTTCACGCACCAAAGCTTCGTTCTCCGGCGTCACCTCTGGCTGCAGCACCGTTAGCATGTCGTCGTCCCCCAGATGGAAGACCTCGGGGATGATGCCCATGCACACTCCGTTGCTTTCGCACAGATCCCAATCGACTTCAATTCTCATCTCAGCACCTTCACCGGCACGTTCTGCCAGCCCATCACGTTTTGCATTTGGACGCGTTTGCAACCCTCCCAGTCCACCTCGAACCTGGGCATGAAATCAAGCAGCTTCTCCAGCGCGATCGCGGCCTCCATGCGGGCCAGCGCGGCCCCCAGGCAACTGTGAATCCCGTAGCCGAATCCCATGTTCTGCGCTTCAGTGCGATCGCGATCGACGTCGAACTTGTCGGGATCCGTCCACGCCTCGGGGTCGCGGTTGGCTGCGCCGTTGATGAGGAAAATCGGCTTGCCGGCCGGGATCGTGACGCCGTGCAGCTCGACGTCTTTCATCGAGCGGCGGACCTGATATTGCGAGGGCGCCTCGTAGCGCAGCAGTTCTTCGACGGCCGCGGGAATTTTGCTGCGGTCGTCGAGAAGCTTCTGCCACTGCTCGGGGAAGCGGGAGAACACCACCGGCGCATTGCCGACCAGTTTGGTGACGGTCTCGGCGCCGGCGCCGCCCAATAGCGTTGCGAACCCGGTGATTTCCATGTCGTCGAGCTTGGTGGTCTGGCCGTCCTCGCGTTCGATCTCGGCCTCCATCAGCCTGGTGAACAGGTCGTCGCGCGGGTCGTCGCGGCGCTCCTTGACCAGGTCGTAGTACAACATCGCCGTGTTGATGTTGGCTTGCATGCCCTCTTCGCCGACTTCGACCTGCCCGGGCTCGCGGGTCAGCGACACGTCGATCCAGTGCCGCACCTTCTGCGCGTGCTCCTCCGGCACCCCCAACATCGTGGTGATGACCTCGACGGGGAACGGGCCGGAGAACTCCTGCACCGCATCAAAGCCGTCGGGGTTGACCTTGCTGAGGTACTTGTCGACTTTCTCGACGACCATCTCCCGCTGGGACTGGATGGCGCGGGGGGTGAAGACCTTGTTGAGCAGGCTGCGCATGTGGCGATGGTCGGGAGGGTCCATGAAGATGATCGACTGCGGCGGCCGCTGCCCCGAGCGCACCATCGACAGGTCGATGCCGTAGGCCGACGAGTACGTTTCAAAATCCTTCAGACCCGCCGCCACGTCGGCGTGCCGAGTGAGCGCGTAGAAGTCGTACTGCTCGTTGTAGTAGACCGGCGCTTCCTCCTGCATGCGCCGGTACGTGTCCCAGGCGCCGTTCCAAAAATCCATGCCGAACGGATCGAAGACGATCTTCGAGGTGGTCATTGCATACTCCTGGCTGAAGAGTCGCGGGCTGTAACCGTTACAGCTGAAGGCTTGACTGTAATGCTAACGGTAGACGGTCGATGGCGACACAGAAAGCGCCGTAAGCGGCCGAGTCCTCCGCACCGGCTGCCCAATCCGCGATGAATCCGATACGCATCAACCGGCCTCTTCGGTCGTCGAGGGCGCCTCCGGCAGCCCGGCGGCGCATTCGTCCACGAACGCCAAGACCTTGCGGTGGTAGTCGGGCGCGCTGTATCCGAGGCTGATGTTGTGTCCGGCCTCCGGCTGTCGGTTGACGGTGAACCGCGGCGAGCCGGAGAACAGTCCGGTGATCTCTGCCACCGCGGAATCGTCTGTCTGCCAGACCTTTTCGTACTCCGCGATGCTGAACTGCACCGGCACCCGGATGGCGGGGGCCAGCGCCGGGAAGGTTTGCCGGGCCCAGTCCGACACCATCTGGTCCTCGTAGGACGGGGCCGACGGGGAAATGGTGGACCCGTTGAGAACCTCGGGCGGATAGAGCCGCTCGGGCGTCCACAGCATCTCGTAGATGCCCGCCGGCCGGCGTTCTCTGGTGGCCGTCTTCAAAATCTCACGGGTGGCGTGGTGGTAGTGGCGGCCCGTGCCGGCCAGCTCGATGCCGAGCAGGTCGGCGCCCCGCTCGTCGGCGGCCATCCGCATGGTGAGTTCGCAGCCGCCCGAATGGCCCATCACGAACAAACCGGCGCCGCGCGATCGCTCGCCGAGGATGCGGTCCACGGCCCCATACGCGAGGTTGACCCGCTGCTCGGGCGTGGCCATGGCGTCCGGGTACGGCGCCGAGCTGCCGTATCCGGGCCGGTCGAGCGCCACCACCGCGAATCCGGCGGCCGCGCCGGTCCGCAGCAGCGACGACGACGGGTGGCCCGGACAGTCGAAATAGACGGCGCTGGTCCCGCCGCCGTGGATCGCCAGAATCACCGCCCGAGGGTCGGGCGCTTCCGAGACCATCGCCGACATCGGCACGCCGTCGACGATCACGATCCTGGGGCGGGGAGGTGTCATGTGTCGGCCCGCAGCAACAGCACACCGCTGGGGGTCAGGCCACCGCTGCTGACTACCCCGACGCGGGCGCCGGCGACTTGGCGGTCGCCGGCCTCACCGCGCAGCTGGCTGACCGCTTCGTGCAGCAAACCCATGCCGTGCGTGCGGCCATGCGACAGCTGGCCGCCGTGCGTGTTCAGCGGCAGCAGGCCGTCACGGGCGATGTTCTTGCCGCCGTCCAAAAAGTCCTTGGCCTCGCCGATGCCGCAGAATCCCAGTGCCTCGATCCAGGACAGGCAGTTGAAGGAAAAACCGTCGTAGAGCTCGGCGACGTCGACGTCGACGGGCCGCAGCGAGGTGCGTGTCCACACGTGCGCCGCCTGACCCAGCACCTGCGGCTCGTGCGTCAAAGTGCTTTGGTCCCAATCGAGTCGCTCGATGATCTGCGTTCCCACCGCCTCGACCAGGACCGGCGGCTTGGCCAGGTCTCGGGCGGCCTCGACGGCGGACACGATGACCGCGATCGCGCCGTCACACGGCACGTCGCAGTCGTAGAGGCCGAACGGCGTGGTGATGGGCCGCGCGGTCAGATAGTCGTCCATCGTCATCGGGGAACGGTAGACGGCGGTCGGGTTGAGCTCGGCGTTGGCGCGCTGGTTCAGCGCGATCCAGCCCAGCGTTTCCTTGGTGGTGCCGTAACGGTGAAAGTGCCGCTGCGCGTTCATCGCCAAGGTGTGCGCCGCCGAGGTGGCGCCGAACGGCATCTGCCAGCCCGTCATCCGGCCCATCGATGGCATGATCTTGCCCTGCTTCATCAGCTCACCGTGGGTGGCTTCCCACAGCGTCCGGAAGCACAGCACGTGCCGGGCCAGGCCGCCGGCGACCGCGAGCATCGCGGCGATCACCGAACCGCCCGGGCCGAACGTCTCCATCGCGCCGTTGTGCCACGTCGGCCGGATGCCCAATGCGGCCTCCAGGGCCGTGGTCCCGCCTTCCCCGAAGCCGCCGACGTTGATCGCGCCGGGGTAGGTCGACAGGCCATCGATGTCGGCGTACGTCAGGCCGGCGTCGGCGATGGCCGCCTCGCAGGCCTGAATTGTCAGCGACAGCGGCAACTCCATGAGCCGGCGCCCGATCGGTGACATGCCGATCCCGGTCAGCGCGACCTTGTCCTCGAACTTCTCGGTGGTGAGCATGGGCCGGACGTGTTCGGCGAAGCGTTCGGGCGCGATCTCGTCGACCGGCAGCGGACCGGGCTCGGCGGCCTCGTTTTTCGGGATCACGCGGAACAGCGGCAGCCAGACGTCCTCGGCGTGTTCGAAGACCACCTCCACCTGTTGGCCGAGTTCGAGCTGATCGGGCTCGGCATCGACGATGTTCGTGGTCAGCCGGACCCGTGGGTCTTCCTCGATCGCGACCTGCGCGATCACGTACGGTGCCGGCATTCCCGGCAGGCTGAACCGCTCGTTGACGGTGAACCCGGCCAGCGTCGCCCGACCCGAGACGGCCCGCACGCCGATGTCGCGGGATCGGCAGTAGCGGCACACCGGCGCCGGCGGATGGATCAGCGCGGCGCAGGCCCTACATTCCTGGAACCGCAGCTTCCCGTCGGCGCCCGACGTCCAAAAGAATTCGTTTTCCTGCGTGATCAGGGGCAGCGGTCGTCCCGGTGCTGCTGACACGTGACCTCCGACGGTAGGACCGTTATACGAATCGGAGAATCACGTTATCACCGTGTTGCAGGCCTTATCGAGGCCATATCGGGCCAAAACGTCAGTACGGCACCCACGTGCCGGTGAAATAGGCGCCCCACTGGTGAAAGCCCACACTCCACATCGGTGCGTAAGGTGACCACCACGGCTTGGGCGGCGGAGGCGGCGGGATGTCCTGCCCGGCAAATGACGGCGCATACGCCGGCGGCGGGGCATACCACGCCGGCATCGGCGGCGGCGGTTTGCATTCGTTGGTCGCCCAGTTGAAGGACATGTTGGCATCGCAACCCGCCCAGCTGACTCCCGGCGCCGCGACCAGCACCGCTGCCGTCGACACGAATGCGACCGCTAGGCGACGAACAAACCACTTCATGGCAGGCCTCCCAGTGGGACCATCCCGATCTTGGCTGGCCTGAGTCTATGGAGCTATGCTCCGCGCGCGATATCAAGTACTTTACATTTGGATTCCGGGTTGACGTCATGATCGGAGTGCTGGTTGCTCGAGGCAGAGAAGATCCTGATCACGGGGGCGACGGGCAAGATTGCGTTTCCCATTGCGCGGGCACTGGCGGCCAAGAACGAGGTTTGGGGCGCCGCGCGGTTGAAGGATCCCGCCGCCCGGCAGAGGCTTGCCGACGCCGGCATCACGCCGGTCGCGCTCGACGTCAGCGCGGGCGACTTCTCAGCTCTGCCCGACGATTTCACGTACGTCTTCCACGCGGCCGTGGACACCGGCGTGAACGATTGGAGTCGTTGCGTCGAAACCAATGCGCAGATGTCTGGCGAGCTGCTCTATCACAGCCGATCCGCTAAGGGTTTCGTCTTCTGCTCAACCGGCTCGATCTACGCCTACCAGGGCCAGCGCCCGTTGACCGAGTCCGATCCGCCGGGTGTCCCGTTGCGGGCGAACTACAGCATCTCCAAGGTCGCGGCCGAGGCGGTGTGCACGTGGATCGCCAAGCGCCATCGGATTCCGCTGACGATCATCCGAATCTGTTCCACCTACGGGCCGGAGGGCGGAGCGCCCGCCGATCGTCTGGAGATGATGTTGGCGGGCAAGCCAATTCGGCTGCACCCCGACAAACCGAACAACTACAACCCCATCTACGAGGATGACTACGTGAACCTTGGCATCCGCGCCATGGAGGTCGCCGCGACGCCGCCGGTCGTGGTGAACTGGGCCGGCAGCGAGACGGTCAGCGTCGAGGACTACTGCACGTTCATGGGTGAATTGGTCGGTGTCGAGCCGATATTCGAATACACGCCCAGGGCGCACACCCCGCTGTGGCCGGACGTCACCCACATGCACGAGGTCCTCGGCCCCACGAAAGTGCCCTGGCGCGAGGGCTTTCGACGGATGATCGAAGCCCGGCACCCCGAACTTTCACTGCGGCGGCCGTGATGGAACTTCCCGGCACGCCGTCCGACGAGGTCGCCGAGATCCTCGCCGCCGGGCGCGGCGAGATCACCACTCTGTTCGTATCCATGGCGACCCGCCATCCCGACGGAACCGACGCCGACTACCTGCGTTGGCACACGCTGGACCACCGTCCGGAGCAACACCGGCTCGCCGCGGTGCGCGCCTCGCTGCGGTTGGTGTCCACGCCGGCCTGTCGCTCCGCGCGCGGTCAGCGGTGGGCCGTTGGACGCGGTCGATCACGTGATGACGTACTTCTTCACCGACCAGGCCGGCCTGACCGGGTTTAACGAGTTGTCCACTGCCCTGGGCGACGCCGGCCGCAAACTCCCCCTGCTGCCGCCGGTGGAGCGCGGCGTGTACGAGGTGCAAAGCAAGGCCGTCGCGCCCGGCGTCAAGGTCGGATCCGACGTCCTGCCCTGGCTACCCGTGCGGGGCGCATACCTGCTGGTCGAACGGGGACCGGCGGCGCTGGCCCCGCTAGCCCGAGTCGAGGGCGTGGCCGGCGTCTGGTCCGGGCTATCGCGGGAGGTCGACGCCAATTTGGCCAGCGCGCAACCGAATCAGTCGATCACGTATTGCTTCCTTGACGACGACCCGATCGCCGTCGCGGAACGACTGCGGCCGGTGCTGGCGGCCCGCTGGGCCGAGTCCGGCATCGAAGCGCTCTTTGCCGCACCGTTTTTCGCCGTGGTGCCGTATGAATGGGACCGGTATGTGCCGTAGGGAGGGGGCCGCATGCGGGTCGGTTTGATGGTGGGCTCCGACAAGGAGCGCGCGCGTGCCGACCGTCTGAGCGGGCTGATCGCCGACGGTGCCGCGGCCGAAACCGCGGGCTTCACCGCCTTTTGGATGCCGCAGGTTCCCGGCTACCTGGACGCGATGACCGCCGTGACGCTGATCGGGCAGGCCACCGGGCGCATCGAAATCGGCACGGCGGTGGTCCCGATCCAGACCCGCCATCCGCTCATCATGGCCCAACAAGCGCTCACCACGCAGGCCGCCTGCGGCGGGCGGTTCACGCTCGGTATCGGCCCGTCGCATCATTGGATCGTCGACGGCCAACTCGGACTGCCCTACGATCGCCCCGCGCGACTGCTCGGCGACTACCTCGAGGTGCTGCGCGCGTCGTTCGCCGGACCGGGCACCGTCGACGTCGACAACGGCAGCTACCGCGTGCACTCGCCGGTGGATGTCACCGACGCCGTCGACATGCCAATCTTGTTGTCCGCCTTGGGCCCGGCAATGCTGCGGCTCGCGGGCGAGCGGGCCGGCGGCACCATTCT
Organism: Mycobacterium conspicuum; assembly: GCF_010730195.1. NCBI lineage: Bacteria > Bacillati > Actinomycetota > Actinomycetes > Mycobacteriales > Mycobacteriaceae > Mycobacterium > Mycobacterium conspicuum. The sequence continues at coordinate 5,003,051 of NZ_AP022613.1, read as the reverse complement.
CTGGATGGCGGACGAGCGGGCGATCGGCGACCATGTCGTCCCGCGGATCACCGCGGCGGCCACCCAGGCCGGCCGGCCCGCGCCGCGCATCGTCGCCGGTGTTCCCGTCGCCCTGTGCTCGAATAGCGAGGCGGACGTGGCCCGCGAATACGCCAGCGAGGTTCTCGGGCACGCGGACTTCTCGCCGAACTATGTGCGCCTGCTCGAGCACGGTGACGCCGAGGATGTCGGCGACACCATGGCGGCGGGCGACGAGTCGGCCATCCTGGCCCGGCTGCGCCGCTACCGCGACGCGGGTGTCACCGATCTCGCGGCGCGAATCGTCCCGCTGGGCAAGGACGCAACGCAACGCAGCGAATCGCGGCGCCGGACTTTAGCGTTTCTGTCGTCGCTGTGCCCCGCGTTGTAAATCGGTGGTAATCAGCGTGAGGGTAGGCCGAGCACTCGCTGCGCGATGATGTTGCGCTGAATCTCGGAGGTGCCGCCCGCGATCGTGCCGGCGTAGCTGCTGTTGTAGCGGGCGAACCAGCTGGCGGTGAAAAGGTTTGGCGCATAAGGGTTGTACGGGGCGGTCAGCGCGTGGTCTCGCAGGCCGTCGAGTCCCGCCGCGTCCAGGGCGTGTCTGAGTGCGCTTTGTTCGGCTTCCGAGCCGAGGACCTTGAGCACCGATAAGCCCGCGACATCGACGTCGCCGCGGGACGCCCGGCCCAGCGCGGCCGAGCCAAGCAGGCGCAGCGCGTAGTAGTCCATCACGATGGTGGCGTAGTGGTCTCGATTCACCTCGTCCGCCGGCCGGTAGTCCTCGAGCAGCTGCTCGAGCCGGTTGGCGAACGCCATCCACATCAGGGTGCGTTCGTGGCCGAGCGAGCCGTTGGCGACCTGCCACCCCCCGTGGAGCGGCCCGACTAGGTTTTCCGCGGGTACGTGCACGTCGGTGAAGAACACCTCGTTGAAGTCGAGATCGTCGCGGTCGTACACCGAGGCGAAGGGCCGACACACCACCCCGGGCGTATCGGTGCGGATGAGCAGCGCGCTGATTCCCTTGTGCTTGGGGACAGTTGAGTCGGTGCGCACGAAGGTGAGCAGGACGTCGGCGTCGTGAGCGCCGGAGGTCCAGACCTTCTGCCCGTTGACCACGAAGTGATCACCGACCAGCTCGGCGGTGGTCCGCAGCCCGGCCAGATCGGAGCCGGCGTCGGGTTCGCTCATGCCCAGTGACGCGGTCATCTCTGCGCGCAGGATCGGCACGGCCCAGCGCCGCTTCTGTTCGTCGGTCCCGAAGGACAGCAGCGACGCCGCGATGATGCCGACGCCCTGGGGATTAAAGCAGTGATAGATCCGGCGCCGCGACAGCTCCTCGCGGTGCACGAACTGCTGCAGGATGTTGGCGTTGCGCCCGCCGAATTCGGGTGGGTTGCCGGGCAGCAGCCAGCCATGGTCGAACTGGAGTCGCTGCCAGCGGCGCGACCATTCCGGTACGCCCGACGTCGATGAGGGCCGCTCGGCGGCCTGCGCCTCGGTCGGAAGGTGTTCGGCCAGAAAGCCGACGAACTCCGCGCGGAAGGCCTCTACCTCGGTGTCAAAGGTGAGTTGCACGACGGCTCAACGGGTGAAGCCCCACTCGGCTTCGCTGGACTCGGTGTTCAGGTTCTCGGCCGGATCTTCGGCGCTCGCCGAAAACGGGTGTGCGGCTTGGGGTATGCGCTCACCGCGGACGGTGATGGCGTGGACCGGGCAGTCCAGCAACGCCCGCATGACGGCGTCGCGGTCTTCGTCGGCCACCGTGCCGTCGCCGGTCAGAGAGGCGTATCCCCAGTCGTCCAGCGAGAAGTAACTTGGGGCGTGCTTGGCGCACAGGCCGAAGCCGTCGCAAACGGTGCGGTCGAGACGAATTTTCATGCTGACCTCAGCGGCTCGGCCTGGTAGGGACGGTCTGCGCGGAACGCGCCGGTGGCGCAGGATCGGCAGCTGCCGCCGAGATGGCGCCTCACCTCGTCCGGGAACTGGTCGAGCAGGGTCGCCGCGACGTTGGTGGCGGCGTCCAGTGTCGCGCAGGCGCCGCGCCCACGCAGCACCACCGACCAGCGGCGCAACCGGTCCAGGTCCTCGGTCGTTGCCACGTTGTCGCGTAGCGCCCCGGCCACGGCGGCCATCGCCGCCGTCCCGTTGAAACACGAGCCGCACTGGCCGGCGTTTTCCCGGTCGAAGTAGGCCAGCACCGACGCCGCGACCGCGACGGGGCAGTCGTCGGTGAGCACCGAAATGGCCCCGCAGCCCAGGCCGCTGCCGAGTCCGCGGAAGGTCTCATGGTCCAGGGTGGTCCGCAGGACCCGCTCGTTGAGCAGCCCGGCGAAGTAGCCGCCCATCAGCGCGCCCCGGACCTCGCCGGACGAAACACCGTGCAGGGCAAGCAGTTCGGTGAACGGCAAGCCGTGCGGAAGCTCGTAGAGAACAGGGGGTCGACCGGCTCCGGTGATGGTCGCAAGGAACGTGCCCGGCGACAGCGATGTGCCCTGCGAGCGGAACGCCGCGGCGCCGTGGCGTTGCAGGTAAGGCAGATTGGCCAGGGTTTCGACGTTGCTCACCAGGGTGGGCAGCCCGCCGACGCCTTCTTCGAACGGGCGGGGCGGCTTATCGGTCGGCTTGGCCGGGCCGCCGTTGAGCGCGCGCACCGCCGCGGTCTCTTCACCGGCCACGTATCCCGGCTCCACCATGCGGACCTCGACGGTGACCCCGCCAAGCGGGAGGGCATCGAGTTCGCTCAGCGCGGCCTCGATGCTGCGCGCCGCGTCCGCGTCGGACACGTAGACGTAGACGTGCTTGGCTTCGACGACCGCCGCGGCCAACCGCAGTCCGTCCAAAATCAGGTGCGGCCGGTTGCGCAGCAGCCAACGGTCCTTGATCGAAGCCGGCTCTCCCTCTTCGCCATTGGCGATGACGGTGGTGCCCCCGGCGATCCGGCCGTTCTCTCGGACCGCGCGCAGCTTCACCGCGAGTGGGAAGGCGGCACCGCCGCGGCCGACCAGTCCGCTGGCGTCGACCTCGGTCAACAGTTCGTCAGCGCCGGAGAGTGGCTGATAACCGTCGAGCGCGCGATACGCCGCGAGCTCCTCGCGTCCTTGCGCGTGGTGCTCGTCCAGCATCCTGGGTTCGCATCCGGGCGAGGTGGCGATCCGGATAGTCGAAGCTTGAGTGGTTTCCATGGGCTATTTCGTCATCGTTAGGCTGGCAGGCATGCGGACTGCGGTGGTGCGTGTCAATGTCGACCCGACAAGCACGCTCACGCCCGCGCAATTAGCAGAGGGCATGGAGCTGCTCCTCGGGCTCGTGGGCGAGGCAGGCGCCGGCGTCGTCGACAACACGGCGGGGCGCCGCGAGGTCGAGGTGCTCATCGCCGCCGACGATGCCGACGCGGCGAAGCGGACCGCAATCGACCTGTGCGCCAAGGCTTTCAGCACCACACCGGTGCCCGGCGTGGTCACCTTTGTCAGCAGGGGAACCGACGACGACGCCCACGGGGTGCTGTCCGCGTTCGGGCTCACCGGCGAGATCACCCGATCGCCGGGAGATGACGGCTACGACATCGTCCACGTGACGCTGCGGGAAGACGACCTGAAGCACATTCCGGAAAGCCGGGTCCACACGGCGTTGGAGGCCTCGCTCAACTGCGAGGTCCACATTCGCACGGTATAAACGCATCAGCTCCCCAGGAAGTCGAGGATCGCGGGCGCCGCCTGCACCCAGGTGTCGAACATGTTGAAGTGCTTGACCCGGCCCGCCGCGCGGTCTTCGGACGCCCGCTCCCACGCGTCCTCGGGCCAGGGCGGGTCGATGAGCTTCGAGCCCTTGATCAGGCAGCTGACTTCCAGCGATGTCCGTTTGGGGTGATCCATGTCGTTCTCGCCGCCGCGAATGATCAACGTAGGAACCTTGATCCGGTCGAACATCTCGTCCTCGACACCCGGAATCGTCTGTCCCGGCTTGGAAACGAACGCGTTCAGCCAGCGCAGCATGACCTTGAGGAACTCGTCGGAGTCGAAGTCGAGGAACCGCTGCTTGTTGGCCGGGTTCTCGGCGATGCGCTCTTTCCACTCGGTCACGTTGATCACGCCGTCCATGCCGGTACCGCGCACCGCGAGAATGCTGGGCACGATGTAGAAGGAGCCGAGCACGAAGGTGCCGTAGATGCCGCCGACGATGTTCCACACCACCAGCTTGGTGACCATCTCGGGGTAGAGCATCGTGGTCAGCATGGAATCCCTTGCCCCACCTGATCCCCCGGCGAGGATGCAGCGCTCGAAACCCAGCCCGGTGACCAGCTTGTGCAAGGTCTCGGCGCGCATGTGCGATTCGCTTTGCCCGTAGAACTGAACGTCGGAGGCACCGCAATTGGGCCGATCCCACAGCAGCACGCGGTAGCCGCCGGCGGCCAGCGCGTCGGCCAGCGGGCGCAACCCCTCGATTTCCTTGCTGAACCGGCCGCCCGGCGTCAGGGCAATGAGATCACCTGAGTCACCGAGGATTTCGTAGACGACATTTCCCCCGTTGATCTCAATTGAAGGCACGCGATCCTCCTGTGTTTAGGCCTGCACCAGAACGTCGTTGCCGACGACGCGCACCGGATAGGTACGGATACTCCATTCGGGCTTGACCGCGGTGGTACCCGTGGCCAGCTCGAAACCCCATTGGTGCCAAGGACAATAAATGTATTCCAGGTCGCGCACCATGACCGAGTCACCGGGGGCGGTCTCGTCGACGATCGTGCGTCCTCTGGCCCGCCCTGAGCACAGCGGACCGCCCTGGTGGGGGCAGTAATTCGCGATCGCGTAGAAGCTGCCGTTGACGTTGTAGACGCCGACGCCGTGACGTCCGATCGGCACCAGTTTGTGCTTGCCCGGCGGGATTTCGTCCACCGTCGCAACAACATGCTCGCGGCCCTGGGCGAGACGTGGCTCGGGCCGCTTAACTTCTTCGCTCAACTCAGAGCACCCGAACTTGGCCCTCGAGAACCGGAACGGTCTCGGGCAGGTGATAGGTCGCGATGCCGTTCTTGTACATCACCGCATCCCGGGCGTGCTTGGGCAGGTGCTTGACCAGCCAGCGCGGGTCGTCGAACGTCCAGTGCGGATAGTCCGACGAGAACAGCAGGATCTTCTCGCATTCCATCCATTCCAGGGCACGGGTCAGCTCGGTCTTGTCTTCCGGGTAGTCCAGCGGCTGGGTGGTGAACTTGATGTGGTCCTTGACGTAGTCGGATGGCTTGCGCTTGATGTCCACCCACGACTTGCGGGCTTCGTAGATCGCATCCATCCGCCACATCAGCGGCAAGATCCAGCTGAATGCGTGCTCGACGAACACGATCCGCAGCGTCGGGAAGCGGTCGAAGACGCCGTCGAAGATCAGGCTCATCACCTGATTGGCGGCCAGCAGCGAGTAGGTCACCATGAAGTCGTGGTTGTAGCTCGGGAATCCGACGGGCGGGATCGGTAGCTCGTCGTACTGGCTGCGCGACAGGTGGCAGCTGACCGTGATGTCGTGCTTGGTGGCGGCCGCCCAGATCGGGTCGTACTTGGGGTGCCCCCACGACGGCTTCGGCTCCGCCTTGATCAGGATCTGCGCCATGAAGGGGTGCCCGGCCCAGCGCTCGATTTCGCGCACGGATGCTTCGGGCTCCTCGATGGCCAGGCAGATCGAACCGCGCCACCGTTCGTGCCAGTTGTTGTGGCTGTCCAGCCAGTGATTGGCCTGCCAGTCGTTCAACGCGCACGACATCGCGTGCTGCGCCTCGGGCAGGCGGGTGGGGTAGGCGGCAGGCTCCAGGATCGCGATGTCGGAGCCCGCCTCCATGATCAGCTGGCGGAATGCCATATCCGGGTCACTGCAGGGGAATTCGCCGTTGGCCGGGAAGGAATCGACGCGCATCGCATAGCTGTGCGCGTAGTCGGGAGCGTCGTAGTAGATCAGCTCACCGACCTTACGGTTGGCGAAGTATTTGCTGCGCCACGGCTCGGGGATGTAGGGGACCAGCTCGCCGCGTTTGGGCGCCGGGTGGACATCCGAGTCGACGCACCGGACGGCTATGCGCTCGGCAGCGGGAACCCGCTCCTGCGAATGGGTCAACGTCATCTGAATCTCCTCAGTCTGCCGTGTTACTTCTACTGTGCGCCCACGCCGGCGGGGATGTCTATGCCATACAGCTGCGCCGCGTTGCGCCAGCAAATTTTTTCGCGCTGTTCGGCCGACAGCGCCCGAGGCAGCTTCGTGACATCGCCGAACTGCCAGTGCGGATAGCTGGAACCGAACATCACCATGTCTTGCTTGCCGGTGAAGCCGAACCATTCGCCCGCGAACTCGACGTCTCCGGGACCGTCGAGGCTGCCCTGGACGAAATACACGTGCTCCGGCAGGTAGTCACTCGGGATGCGCGGCGCCCACGGCGTCTGCTCCAGGTGCGGGCGGCCGAACGTGTCCATCCGCCAGATGAACGGCGTGATGAAATCCGCTGCTCCGTCGGCCCAGACGAATTTCAGGCCGTCGAACCGCTCGAACACTCCTTCGGCGATCATGTTCATCTGGTGATAGATGTAGTTGAGCGCCATGAAGCTGACGTATTGCTCGTAGGTGCGGGTGTTCCCGGACGGCGTCGGCGGAAACATGATCCCGTTGCCAACTTCGATGTGCGCGGCCACCGGGAGGCCTGCGTCCATCGCGGCCTCCCACAGCGGCCAAAACTGCGGCTTGCCGTAGAGCTCGCGGGATTGCAGCGGAACGCCGATCTGGACCACGCGTGGGTGTGCGCGCCACTTCTCGATCTCCCGCAGCGCGCCGGGGATGTCGTCGGGATTGATCCGGATGGTGCCGCGGAATCGGTCGCCGAACTGCTCGTGCTCGAGCCAGCGTGACACCATCATCTCGTTGTGCGCGGCGTGCAGCGCGCTGCCCAGATGCCGGTCCGGCATGATGCCGCGGCCCATCGGGTGCAGGACCGCCACGTCGACCCCGCGTTTCGAAAACAGTTCCTGGGCAACGAATTCCGGGTCCGAACCCGGGTACTGGCGGTCCGGCCCCTCGGTCCCGGGTGCGTACTCGCCGCCCGGTGCTCCGTACCAGTCCATCTCATAGTCGGGGAAACCGCGGCTCTTGAACGGCTCACGCAGCGTGGACCGCAGGTCCTTGTTGGACCCGAAGAAGATGTGCACGCTCGCGTCGATGACGGGCGTGCGGGTTCCGTCAGCGTGTTCGATCACGACAGCCACCCTTCGGTTGCGGTAGCCAAAGCCAGCCCCACGGGCTCATATGATAGATAATCTAACATTCTCATCGACGGTCCATCAATCGAATTGCGGTAAGCGTTTCGGTTAGCAATCTGCCCTGGTAGAAACCAACTTTTAAGCATTTTGAATAATTGTCTTCTTCGATAAGTATAATAACATTCTCCTACTTGTCGGTGGCGCCGCTGCCGCTGGACTGCAGATTGCCCCGGGGTTGGGCATTGGCACCCACGACCACCCCCGCGGCCTTTTCCAGCGGCTTGATCACCGACGTGAAATCGGAATCGGGGCCTTCGTCGCGCGCGGCGATGTCCCAGAGTCGGCTGATCGTTTCGGCGACGTCGATGGGAACCCCGAGCGCCTTGGCTTCGTCGAGGTAGAGGTGCACATCCTTGACCATCAATCCGGTGGCGAACCCGTAATCGAAACTGCGCGGCAGGATTGCCCGCGGGAACTTGTCGCGGCTGGCGCTCGTGCCGCCCGAGCCGGCGTTGAGGACCTCGATCATCACGCCGGGGTCCAACCCGGCCTTGACGCCCATCACGACGACCTCCGACGTCGCCGCCAGGACGTTGGCCGCCAGGATGTTGTTGGCGAGCTTCATCGTCTGCGCGGAACCGGGCTGTTCGCCGATGAAGAATGGCCGGCCCAACTGCTCGAGTGCGCTGCGGACCCGGTCGAATTCGTCGCGTGGGCCGGACGCCATCACCGCGAGCGCTCCCTTTTCCGCTCCGCCGGCCCCGCCGCTGACCGGGCAGTCGATTCGGGTGATGTTCCGCTGGGCAAGAAGGTCATGGATTCGCACCGCCATCTGGCTGCCGACGGTGGATAGGTCGACGTAGCGCTTGACCCGCGACCCCTCGATCACGCCGCCGGCCCCGGTTGCCACCTCTAGCGACACCTGCGGCGTCGGCAGGCTGACCATGACCGTTTCGACGCGATCGGCGACTTCTTTGGACGACGCCGCGGACTGCGCCCCGAGGGCGACCATGCGCTCGACCGCTTCGGCGCGCGTGTCGAACACGACGACCTGGTGATCGCCCTGGACGAGGCGCCGTGCCATGGGAAAACCCATGTTGCCCAGGCCAATAAATCCGATCTCCACGGTGATCCGCCTAGCGCTCGTCGAGTTCGGCGAACACTTCACGAGCCAGGCGGAAACTGTCGACCGCCGTAGGCACGCCAGCATAGATGGCCACCTGTAGGAAGATCTCGCGAATTTCGTCGCGGGTGACGCCGTTCGTCAACGCCGCTTTGATGTGGGTGCGTAATTCGTTGGGGCGGTTGAGGATCGGAATCATCGCCAGGTTGAGCATGCTGCGCGTCTTGCGCGGCAGCTCCTCGCGGCCCCACACCGCGCCCCAGCAGTACTCGGTGACCAAATCCTGCAGCGGCTTGGAGAAGTCGTCGGCGTCGGCCAAGGCTTTGTTGACGTAGGCCTCACCCAACACCGCGGAGCGGACTTCAAGACCCCGCTGATACGTTTCGCGATCCAACTCGCTCTTCCCTCTCTATTATAGCTATCATTATGAACTTAACTCCGCCGTCTTCGCAACCGAGGACCTGGCGTGGCCCTCACCATCTTTGCCTTTGCCATAGCCGAGGATTTCAAAAACCGTCGAACGGCAACTCCACGTGGGCAGCCTCGTAGGCGTTGACGACGACCTGCCCGGCGCCCTGCATGCGGCGCGTGCGCGTTCAGGAAACCGCGAAGACCGCGCGGTTCAAGCCGCAGTTAGATCCCGAGTTCCTTATAAATTTGCGAGAGGTAGCGGCCGCCGTCTGGGCTTAGCAGAACCCAGTCGTGGATTTCGCCGGAATGTAGTACGAAGCTGATCGGGGCTCCCAGGGTTGCGGCTTCTTGGTCGAGCACGACCACGTCGGGTCCCATTGAATCCAACGAACCCGTGTAGACATAGGTCGGCGGGAGACCTTTGAGGGATCCATACAGTGGACTCACCAGAGGGTCGGTCATGGGGAGATTGCCTGCCCACTCCTCGCCGACCGGCGCTCCGATCCCGTTCCCGACATTGAGCAGGGGATCGTGCACGAACGCAATGTTTGGATTGTTCAAAGCCATGTTTAGTACTGGAGACAGTAGAACCATCGACGCTGGCACCGTTTCATTGTTGGCTACCAGGTATTCGACTGCCGCCATGACAATGTTGCCGCCTGCGGAATCGCCGTACACGCTTACGTTGGAGGCACCGTGCTCGGCGATCTCCATCGAAATGAGCCCAGCCATTTCGGGTACAACTGTGCCGGCGGTTCCTCCTTGTTGGATCAACGGGTAGATCGGCACCTCAATGGTTGCGCCGGTCTGATGAGCCATTTGTGCGTAATCGAGCCAATGGAAGATCGTCGGACCAACGACAAAGCCGCCACCGTGCACGGCGACCACATAGTGGCCGGATGGATGAGCGGGCGTGATCTGGACGACGGTCATCCCGTCATATGTTGTCTGCTGCACCGTTTCTCCGAACAGGAACGTCAAATACCTTGGCGCGGTGTTGCTGACGAACGGCGATACCAACGCCGACAGCACCGGATTGCTGCTAAACACCGGCGCGATCTGGGTGGTGAGGTCGAGTCCGAAGACGCCGGTGATGACAGTCTTGGCCGCCCACAACTGTGCGACTTCGATTCTGTTCGCCAGCGACGGTGCCCCGACGAACGTCGGATTTAATGTGGCCGGGACCGGGGGAGTGGCCGGAGACCCGAAAAGATAGGTAGCGACTCTGTCGACGAATGCGTTCGTAGCGGTGGCCGCTGGCCTGGCCAGCTGCCGAAACCCCTGCTGCACAGCGCCCGCTGCGCCGGCGATGGCCTTGACGTTCTGGCCTGTTAGCCCGTGGAGGATTTCGAGAGGGCTTTGCCAAGAACCTAACTGGGCGACGGCCGCCGACGCCCGGATGTGGTAGCCGGCTATCACGCTCACGTCCTGTGCCCACATTTGCTCGTAGGCCGCTTCGGCCGCGGCGATCGCGGGAGCGTTCTGTCCGAATAGGTTTGAGCGCACCAGCGAGGCGAGTTGGCCCCGGTTGGCCGACACTAGTTCAGGGTGCACTATTGCCCCAAGGGCATTTTCAAAGGCGGCGGCGGCTGCCCTGGCCTGGTTCGCTGACTGCTCCGCTTGGATGGCTGCCGAATCCAACCAACTCTTGTACGGGGCGGCCGCTTCTTTCATCGAGATCGAAGACGGACCCCGCCAAATTTCGATCGCCAAGTCCGAAGTTACCGAGCTGAATTTACTTGCTGCGGAGCTTAACTCGGTGCTGATGCCGTTCCAAGCCGCGGCCGCTTCCAGGATCGGATCAGCCCCGGGTCCTTCCAACATCTGTGCCGAATTAACCTCTGGGGGCAACATCGAGAAATGCAACATTGACTCCGCTCATGAGGGCCGGCGCGCCTAGAAGGCCGGTCCGGCTGTGCCGGCGCTGACCTCGCATAAGTATACTGCAAAGTATATTAAATGGAAGAGTAAAGGCCTAGTTTGGTATTGATGCCCGGAGGGTGACGATCGCACACCGAGGTTGACCCCCTCGAGATTCGACCGCTCCTCAAAGCAGCTGCTCGGCGGCAATGGCCTTGCGCAGCAAATGCTTTTGAACCTTGCCACTAGCTGTGCGCGGGTAGTCGTCGACCTCGTACAGTTCCTCTGGCCACTTCTGCCTGGCGATCCCGAGTCGGTCGAAGTGTCTGCGGGTCTGTTGCAACGTAGGCATCACATGGCCGTGCTTCACTCGTAACACGGCCGCGGCACGCTCGCCCAGGCGGCGATCGGGTATCGCCACGACGGCTGCTTCGGCTATCGCAGGCATGGTCAGCAACGCCTCCTCGACTTCGAGTGCACTGACATTCTCGCCGGCCCGAATGATGAAGTCGGCTTTACGGTCCGTAATGGTCAGGTAGCCATCATCGTCAATGACGCCCACATCACCGGTGCGATACCATCCGTCGACGTCGAAGACGCTTCGTGTCAACGCATCGTCGGTGTAACCAAGACACAGATCCGGTCCGCGGCTGTAGATTTCACCGTCGGACGCTAGTCGGATCTCCACTCCTGGCTCCGGTTTGCCATCGGTGAACAACCGTTTGTCTTCGGCTGCGGTATATGGCGAACGAGTGATCGACGGATGTTCGGTGCTGCCGTAGGCACGGAACACGATGATGCCAAGATCTGTCAGCCGTTGCGTCACGGCTGTTGGCACCGCTGACCCGCCGAGCCCGGCGTATTTCAGGTGTTGCAGGTACTCGGGCTGGAAGTCGGGGTGGTCGAGCAAGCTCGTAATGAAATAGGGTGGGCCGCCACCGACCGTAAGTCCGTGACCACGCATCAGTTCCAGCACGTGGGCTGGATCCCAAATGTCTGCGAGATTTACCGGCGTGCCCTCGAGCACAGGAAGCAGAAACGCGTTGATCATGCCGATGAAATGTCCAACGGGTGCCACGGTGAGCTGGTTACCACGGTCTGGCGGCAACCCTTCGGCGAATTGTCTTGCCTCGCAGCAGAGTGTCTGATGGCTGTGGATCACGCCTTTGGGGTCACTGGTCGTGCCCGATGTAAAGGCGATCAATGCCGGATTTCGCGGATCGGTGGGGATGCTGCCTAGCATCGGATCCGGCGCAAGTAGCTCGTCGAAGTCACGCCCTACCAGTCCGACGATCGGTACTTTCGAACACAAGTCGCGTTGATACGTCATCCGCCCGAATTGCTCGGCACTGATGAAGACCCGCGGTCTTACCGTCGTCAGAATATGTTCTAATTCCTTACGGCCGTAGAAGTGCACGATCGGCACCACAACCGCACCGAGCAGTGCAGAGGCCCAGAAGCTTACAGCTGCCTCCATCCAGTTGGGCAATTGGAACGCTATTGCGTCTCCGGGGCCGACGCCACGTGCCCGCAGCCCGGCTGCGAGCCTGCGGGCGGTTCGCTCGACGTTGGAGAAAGTTCCCAACCAAGGCCGCGTGGACGAGTGAACCTGAAACTCGATATCGGGATGGGTTTGAAGACCGTGGGCCAGCAGTTGTCCTACGGTGTCCTGGGTCCACCAGCCCTCTTGCTCGTAACGGTTGGCGAGATCGATCGGGATGTTTCGCATTGTCCGATAGCAGTTTCGATGGTGTGCTACAGCTGTGCGTATACCGTCTTGTTTTGCATGTACCCTTCGATGCCGTCCCTGCCATTCTCATAACCCCACCCCGATTGCTTGTGGCCGCCCATGGGCAAATTCGGGTCCCAGATCATCTGGCAATTCAACGTGACGGTTCCCGCTTGGAGTCGCTTGGCCAGGCGATGAGCGCGTCCAATATCACGTGTCCAGGCGGTGGCCGCGAGGCCATAGACGGTGTCGTTGGCCATGGCTACAACTTCGTCGTCGTCGTCGAAAGGTATGACCGCGACGACCGGGCCGAAGATCTCTTGTTGGCACAGCCGCCCCCCGTGCTCCACTTCGGTGAGCACCGTGGGGTGGACGAAGTATCCGCGCCGGTCAAGTCGATGCCCGCCCGTGACGACGTGCACGCCGTCGCGCTTGCCCTCGTCGATGAAGCCCATGACTCGAGTGAGCTGCCTCGCACTGATGAGCGGGCCGATATGGACGTCTTCTTCCTTCGGACCGCCCAACCGGACCGACTTGGCCACCAGTGCAATACCTTCGACGACCTGGTCGAGTACACCGCGCTGGACAAAGATTCGGGATCCGGCAATGCAAGCCTGTCCCGAGTGCACGAAGACTCCCATCGCCGCGGTCGGTATGGCCACGCTCAAGTCGGCATCGTCGTAAATCAGCACGGGAGACTTGCCGCCGAGCTCCAGCATTACCCGCTTCAGGTTGCCGCCGGCCGCCTGCACGATCTCCTTGCCAACCTCGGTCGAGCCGGTGAATGCGATCTTGTCGACATCGGGATGCGCTGCCAGCGCCGCGCCAGCGGTATGGCCGTAGCCAGTTACCAGGTTTGCCACGCCTTCGGGGACACCGGCTTCGGCCAAGATCTTGTCCAGCAACAATGCTGACAATGGTGTCTCCTCGGCAGGCTTCACGATGCAACTGCAGCCCGCTGCAAGGG